>DATDGG010000348.1:0-9802 GCA_036522235.1 Xanthobacteraceae bacterium | reverse complement strand
GAATTCTCGTAGCCCGGCAACCAGTCGACGGTATGTTCGGTCAGCCGCCGCTCGCCGGCAACGCCGTAGAGGGTCTGAATCTGCATGGCGCTGCCCACCACGGCCCGCAACAGCCAGTCTCGCCAGGCTTCCGCCTCCTCGATAAAGCCCGCGCCGATCAGCGCATAGAGCGTGAAGGTCGAATCGCGCAGCCAGCAGAAGCGGTAGTCCCAGTTGCGCGCGCCGCCGAGCTGCTCCGGCAGCGAGGTAGTCGGCGCCGCAACGATGCCGCCGGTCGGCGCATAGGTCAGCGCCTTGAGCGTGATCATCGAGCGCACGAGCGCATCCGACCAGGGGCCGGCAGGCAGGCACTTCGCCGCCCATTTGGTCCAAAATGCCTCGGTTCCGGCGAGCTCGGCCGCCGCATCGAGCGCCGGCGGCGGCGGCAGATGCGACGGCCCGTAGCTCAATACGAACGGCACCTTGTCGCCTTCCCCGACCGTGAACTCGCCCTCGTGGGTGAGATGCCGGCCCGTCAGGACGACCGGCGTCCGCAGCACGACCATGTCGGGCCCCGCAATGGCGCGCAGCGTATCGTCCTCGAGCTTTTGCACCCAGGGGACGACGGCCCCATAGCCGAAACGCAGGATCAGTTCCGTGCGCATATCGACCTTGCCGCGCTCGCCGATCACCAGGCGCACGATGCTGCCATGGGTGTGGGTACGGGTGCGATCGATGGGCATGAAGTCGATGAGCCTGACGGCGCCCTCGCGGCATTCGAAACGCGTCTCCAGGATCAGGGTATTTTGCCGATAGGCGCGGGTGACGCGCGCTTCTCCGTCGCGCGGCGCGATCAGCCAGCGGCCGTGGTCGCCCGTGCCGAGCAGCGCCGCAAAGCAGGCATCGGAATCGAAGCGCGGCCAGCACAACCAATCGATCGAGCCATTGCGGGCGACCAGCGCGGCCGCATGGCAATCACCGATCAAGGCATAGTCTTCGATGCGCGAGGGCATCGTTATCTACGCACGTCGCGGCAAAAGGTTCCCAGGCCTCAGACCTGAGCCTTGGACCTTGACCGTCGGCGCGGCTGTTGTGTTTGCGGCTGCCAAAGCGTTTACTGCCGGCTCCGCCTTGTCCCGGCAGCCCTTCGTGACCCTCTCCGAACCGTACCCCCGACAGGATTTCGCCGCGTCGCCCTTCGGCACATTGCTTGTGTCGGGGATGACGGTCGCCGGTTTCGCGCTCACGATCCTGCTGCTCTATCCGGGCTACCTGACCAACGACGCCACCTACGTTTACGGCTATATCGCGCAGTGGCGTCTCGGCGACTGGCAGTCGCCGTTGATGACCATGGTCTGGTGGCTGATCGATCCGATCTCGCCCGGGCCGGGCAGCATGTTTCTCCTGATCGTCACACTGTATTGGCTCGGCTTCGGCGTGATCGCGCTTGCGGTGGCGCGCCGTTCGACGGCGCTCGCGCTCGTGGTGCTGCTGCTGGCGCTGACGCCGCCGGCCTTCATCCTGCTGTCGATGATCTGGCGCGATATGCTGCTTTCAGCGGTCTGGCTGCTCGCGGCTGCGATCCTCTATTGGGCCGCCGGGCATGGGCGCCGGTTGCGCCTCCCCGTGCAGATCCTGGCCGTGATCCTGATCGGCTTTGGAATTCTGCTGCGCCCCAACGCCATCCTGGCGGCGCCGTTCCTGCTCGCTTATGCGATCTGGCCGGCACGCTTCGAATGGAAGCGGACCGCGCTCCTGTTTGTTCCCGCAGTGATCGCCGGCTACGGGCTCGTCCATCTGGTCTATTACGAAATCCTCCACGTGAAACGCGAAAATCCGGCGCACTCGCTCCTGGTCTTCGACCTCGGCGGCATCACCTATTTTACCAAGGAGAACCAGTTTCCGGGGACCTGGAGCGCGGACGAGACGGCGCTGCTCACGGGCGCCTGCTACGAGCCGCAGCATTGGGATATCTATTGGACGCTCGATTGCAAGTTCGTGATGGCCCGCCTCGAGCGCCCGGGCGACGTCATATTCGGCACCCCGCGCCTGTTCGAGGCCTGGATGCACGCCGTCACCGCCCATCCGCTCGCTTATCTCGAGCACCGCCTCACTGTGATGTGGACGCTCCTCGCGCTGCCCAACTTCACGCTCGAGCTCTGGAAGATGATCCTCCCGGACGAAACCCCGCTGGCGCACAATCCCTATTTCCTGGCGCTGCTGCCGCTCTACCATGCCCTCGAGTGGAGCGTGCTTTTCCGCACCGGCCTATGGCTCGCCTTGAGCGTCGCCGCCTTGGGCTTTGCCTGGCCCGCGCGCGGTACGGCGAGCGGCACCTTTGCCATCAACGTCGCCGGCGCCGGCATATTCTATATCATGACGTTCGGCCTGGTCGGGGTCTCCACCGATTTCCGCTATGCCCATTGGGGCGTGCTCGCGAGCCTCGCCGGTCTCGTTCCGGCGCTGCTCGCGCGGCAGGAAATGCGCACCACGCTCAGCGCGAGTGCTTGAGGTTCTGATTTTCGAGGAGGCGCACGAACACGCCGCGTGCCGCTTCGACCATGCCCTCGACCATGGCGCGGCCCTGCTCCGCCGAGGCCGCGCGCGGATCGCCGATGATCCCGCCCTGCGCGAGCCGCGGATCGTCGGTGCGCCAAGGCCAGGTCACGCCGCGATCGAAGATCGTCGCGGCGATATTGCCCGGCGCCGGCGGATGCGGCGCGCTCGCGATCATGTCGGTGCGTACCAGGTCGGGCGCCAGCGCCAGCATCACCGAGGTCTCGCCGAGGCCGCCGTGAACATCGGGAACTTCGGAAGGGGCTGCCGTCCTGGCGAGGTCGAAGGGATGGATGACGCAGGCATTGAGCGCGTGGTCGCCGGTGATCTCCTGCAGCAGATTTTCGAGGATGCCGCGATTGCCGCCGTGGCCGTTGACGATCGCGAGGTTGCGCGCCGGCAAGGCGCGCACGATCTCGCGCGCCATGTCCTTGATCAGGCCCGCAAAGCTCTGCACCGACAGGCTGAGCGTGCCGGGCGCCCAATCGTGCTCGCGCGAGAGGCCGATGGACAGCGTCGGCAGCCGCCAGAGGTCGAATTCCTCGCCCCAGCGCGCGATCAGCGCCCGCGTGAGCTCCTCGGCCACCACGCTGTCGGTGTTCAACGGCAGATGGGCGCCGTGCTGCTCCATGGCGCCGAGCGGCAGGCAGAGGATGGATGACGGCTTGAGCTTCCCGGAAATCTCCGGAAACGTCAGCTCGCCGATCGAGCGCACGTCACGACGCGCGATCATCGTCCGCCGGCTCGTCCTCGGTGACAACCGTCAGCAGATGATCGAGCTTGTGCCCGGCGCGCGTCGCCTTGGCGGTGAGGTAGCGGCGGTTGTCGGCATTGATCGCCCCGTGCAACGGAATGCGGCCGGAGACGCCAATTCCCGCCTGCGCGAGGCCATCGAGCTTGGCCGGATTGTTGGTCAGCAGCATCACCTGCTTGCAGCCGAGCAGTTCCAGCATGCGCACCGCGATGCCGTAGTCGCGCTCGTCATCGTCGAAACCGAGCGTGGCATTGGCATCGAGCGTGTCGAGCCCGTCGTCCTGCAGCTGATACGCGCGCATCTTGTTGGCAAGCCCCAGTCCGCGGCCCTCCTGCCGCAGATAAAGGATGATCCCGCCCCCCTCCTCGTCGAGCCGCGCCAGCGCGAGCCGCAGCTGATCGCCGCAATCGCAGCGCCGCGAGCCGAAGACGTCGCCGGTCAGGCAAGCAGAATGCATGCGCACCGGAACCGGCCGCGAGAAATCCGGCGTTCCGACGATGACCGCCGTCGCGGTGCCGCCGACCACGTCGCGAAACACCACGAACCGGGTCGATACTCCGCCGTGCAGCGGCACATGCGCCTCGGAGGCAACCGTGAGCGTGCCCAGCGCCGCCTCGCGGAACGGCGCGACCGCGCCGGCGTCGACGACGATCAGCGGCACACTTTCCCTGCCCTCCCCGGCTTGCGCGGATGGCGTGGGGAATTGCGCCACCAGCAGCGCCGGCAACCGCTGGGCGAGCTTGGCAAGCTCGATCGCGGCGCCCGCCGCCCGGCCGGGCGCGATCGCCTCGAGGCTGCGCTTCACCTGCACATCGGCCGCGAGCGAGAGAATATCCGCTGCGCTGTCGCTATCGTTCACCGCCAGCGCGATCGGGCCCGCGGCCGCAAGCCCGAGCGAGAGCGCCCGTCGCTCGGTCACCACCAGGCGCAGCGGCGCCGGCGCGCACAATCGGCGAAACGCGATGAGCTGCTCGTCGCTCACGCCATCGACCGGCAGCACGACGGTTCGCTCATCCCCGCCGGTCATGACCACGGGGCGCCCGCAACGGAACTCGGAAAGCGCCCGCTCGACCGCAACATGGTCGGGCAGGCCCATAAGGGCCATGCGCGCGCTCGCTTGGCTCGTCAGCACGGAGATCGCCTCCCAGGAGATGAAATTATCGGGCAAAAGGCCGGCGGGCGCTATGGGATTGCAGTTGGATCGTTAAGACGCCCCCAGCGAGCCTTGAAGGCGGCGTTTCCACGCACTCATTCAACCTCTATCATGGCACGATGACGACCGGCTCGAAAGAACAACCATACCCTAACACCGCAGCAGGGCGTGGGTTGCCGCCAAGCCGGCGCGGACAGGCATGAGCATGGTCGAGGGCGCGGGGGAAGCTGAGAATCGCAACGACGGCTGGGCCGACGTTCCCCGGATGTTCCGCGCCATGAACGGTGCCTTGCCGCCCCCCTGGGAGGACCTTTTCGGCCCGCTGCGGCGCAGCCACGCCGACGGCCTGGTCGTGGTCGGGCAGTTCGGCCAGTCGATCGACGCCCGGATCGCCACGGCAAGCGGCGACTCGAGGTACATCAATGGCGCCGCCGGGCTCGCCCATCTGCATCGGCTGCGCGCTTTGGTGGACGCGGTTCTGATCGGGGTCGGCACCGCCAGCATGGACGATCCGCAGCTGACCGTGCGCCGCGTCCCGGGCCCGAGCCCGGCGCGCGTCGTCGTCGATCCGAGCGGCCGCCTGCCCGCCACCGCCAAGGTGCTGGCGGCCGACGGCATCCGCCGCCTGGTCATCACCCGCGCCGGCATCCGCGGTTCGTTGCCACCCGGCGTAGAGGTCGCGGCGCTGCCGGACGCCGACGGGCATATTGCGCCGGCAGCCATTCTGGCGGCGCTGGCGGAGCGGGGCTTTCGCCGCATCCTGGTCGAAGGCGGCGCTCATACGGTCTCCCGTTTCCTGGCCGCGCGCTGCCTCGACCGGCTGCATGTGATGATCGCCCCGATCATCATCGGCGCGGGCCCTTCGAGCGTGACCTTGCCGCCGATCGCCAAGGTCGAAAATGCGCTGCGGGCGCCGATCCGCGCCCATGTTCTTGGCGAGGAGCTCCTGGTCGATTGCGACCTGAGCGCTCAGCGCCTCCCCGTCGGGGCGGCGAACAAGTCCACGTGACCGACCTGCAGGCAGGCACCTCCATCCGCCAGCTGCTCACGCCGATGCGTGAACCAGGCCGCGATCTGGTCGAGCGGCACGTCGCCAAGCTCGCGCGCCGCGCCGGCCCAGCCGGCCAGGATCGCTTCTTGGATGGCGCGGTCCTGCGGAGCGAACGTCCAATCGGAGCGGCCTTGCACGACGGCGTAGCCGATCTCCTCAAAGCGAGCCGCTGCGAACGCCGCCGCCTGCGGTCCCAGCGCTGGACCAAATCCCTTATCCCGATGCTGGTGGCGATTGACCGCTGCCACCATCTCGGCATCGAACGGGTGGCTCGGCGCGAGTGTCGCCCGGCCGTCATAGCTGAGCGCGGCATAGACCGGCAGCGCCCGCGCCGCCGCTTCGACCACCAGACGCTCGAGCCACGGCGCCGAGACCAGATCGAGCAGCGCGGAACAGCTGATAAGATCGAGCGGCCCATCGAGCGCGAGCTCGAGGTCGCGGGCGAGGTCGACTGCTTCCGCGCGTACGCTCAGTCGCGGCGGCTCCGCGAGCGCAAGCGTGCGCGCCAGAAGGCCGAGATCGTTGTCCACCAGCCGCCAGCTCTGCTGGGCCGGCAGGTGCGGCCCGATCGCCCGCAGGCTTGCTCCCGCCCCGCAGGCAAGATCAACGACGGCCACTGCAGAACGATCCAGAAAGGCGGCGGCGACCGCGGCGAGCACGGCGGCGTTGCGCGCCCGTCCGTCATAGGGCTCACGCAAGGCCAGCCATTCCGCGGAAAATCCGCTCACGGCGCCTGCTCCAGCACGCGCGCAAACAGCGCCGCCGAGTCCTGCCAGGACGGGAACGTCGCCGCGGCCGCGCGGGCACCGGCTGCAAGAACCTCACGCGCCGAGGGGCTTTCGATCAAGCCGCGCAGCACCGCGGCGAGCGCACCGGCATCGTCGGGCGGCACCAGCACGCCCGCGCCCGCCGGCACTGTGTCGGGAATGGCGCCGGCCTGCGTGCCCACGACCGGTACCCCATGGGCGATAGCCTCCACATAGGCCATGCCATAGCCTTCGAACCGCGAGGGCAGCACGAACAGATCGGCGCCGGCATAGAGCCGCAGCAGCGCCTCCGGGGCGACCGCACCCGTAAAGCTGATGCGTTCCTCAAGTCCCAGACGCAGGATCCTGGCATCGAGCCATCGCGCCGTCGCGGTGTCGCGCGTGCGGTCGCCGGCGATGACGAGCCGCCAATGAAGATCGCGAATTTCGGTGAGCGCCGCCACCAATATGTCGTAGCCCTTGCGCGGCACCACGCTGCCGACGGCGAGCAGCTCAACTGTTGTCCCACGCGTGCGCGGCACCAGTACCACACGATCGGTGCCGGGCGGCACGACGCTGAGCCGCTCCGGCGCGACCGCGTAATCGGCAACCAGCAGGCGCGCGGTCGATGGACTGGTGGCGATGACATGCCTGGCGCAGGCGAGCGCGACGCGCTCGCTTTCGCGCAGCGCAGCCGATTGCTCAGGGCGTAGCCCGGTCTCGAGCGCGAGCGGATGATGCACCAAGGCGATGAGCCGGCGATCGCGCGCCAGCGCGCGGGCTTCCTCCGCCAGCACCCCGAAGGCGAGGCCGTCGATCACGACCGGCGGCTCCGCCGGCAACGCAGCGAGGCGCTCAAGCGCGGCGGCGCGCGCCGTGCCATCAGGATACGGGAAGCTCTCGCCGAGGTCGACCACCTGCATATCCCAGCCGCGGGCGCGCAGCTCCGCGACGATGCGCCGGTCATAGGTGTAGCCGCCGGTCGGGGTCGCAAGATCGCCCGGCACCGCGAAGGCGGCCGCCTTCACCACAACGGCGCCTCGTACCAGGCGCGCGCCGAGGGCGATTCGAGGACGGTGATGCGCAGCGCCTTGATCTCGCGCCCATCGCGGCCGAGGGAGCCTGCCCGCACCGCCGCGGCAAGCTCGTCGAACACATGCTTGGTCACGAATTCGGTGGTGGTGTTGATGTCCTTGAATTGCGGCAGGTCGTCGAGATTGCGGTAGTTGAGCGGACCGAGCGCCGACTTGAGCGCCTCGTGGGCCCGGCCGATATCGACGACGATGCCGTTTGGATCGAGCCGGTCGGCCATGAAGGCGGCGCGCACCACGAGGGTCGCGCCATGCAGTTGCTGGGCGGGGCCAAAGACCGTGCCGCGAAAGGAATGCGCGATCATGATCTGGTCGGAGACTTCGACTGCAAACACGGGGGCCTCCCTGGCAACTATCCGGGCGCGGAATAACGTATGAGCGGGCAGCGCGCGTCCGCCTGCTCGCGAAGAATATCCGTGAGCCGGGCCGGCAGATCTTCGAACGCTATTGCCGGCGCGATAAGGCCGTCGAGCGCCGGATCGGCAAGGAGCTCAAGCGCCGCGGCGAGCCGCCGCGCGCGGGTCCAGCGCGGGCGGTGCGAGGGCGCGACCTCCCCGACCTGGCTCGAAATGAGCTTCAGCCGGCGGCTGTGAAACGCCTCGCCGAGCGGCGCCGCCGCCGCGGCCGCCCCGTACCAGCTCAGTTCCACGATCGTGGTTTCCTGACCTGCGAGGCGCAGCGCCGTCGCGAGGCCGGTCGGATGGGCGCTCGCGTGGAAGACGAGATCGCAATCTTCCGGCGCCGCGTCGGGTGCGGCGAAGCGGGCGCCGAGCGAGCGCGCCAATTCCGCGCGTGCCGGCGCGACGTCGACCACCGTGACCTCGGCGCCGGGTATCCGCGTGCAAAGCCGCGCCACCAACAGGCCCACGACGCCGCCCCCCACCACGGCAATGCGATCCGCCGGACCCGGCGCCGCATCCCAGACGGCGTTGAGCGCGGTCTCCATATTGGCGGCGAGCACGGCCCGCGCCGGCGGAACTCGTTCAGGCACCACCGCCACGGCATCGGCGGCAACCGTGAAGACGCTCTGGTGCGGATGGAGCGCGAAAACCACATGGTCCTTGAGTTCCGACGGCCCTGCTTCGACCCGCCCTACGGTGGCATAGCCGTACTTGACCGGGAACGGAAATGCGCCGGCCATATTGGGGCCGCGCATGCGCTCATATTGGCTCGGCGGCACCGCCCCGCGAAAGACCAGCCGCTCGGTGCCGCGGCTGACGGCACCAAACAGCGCGCGCAGGCGCACCTCCCCGGCAGCCGGCTCGCCGACCTTTTCCGGACGCAGTTCGGCACGGCCGGCGCCCACATACCAGAGAGCTTGGATCGATCCCCCGCTCACCCCAGAACCTCGCAATGGACTTGGGTAACCGCGCCCCGCTATACCGGTAAGCGCTCGGGAACACACGCCAAAACCTTCCATGCTCGAACGCTCAGCCCGCAACGAAGGGGCGACCGCCCCGCCGCCGGTGCCGCTCGGTCGGCGGCAGGCGCTGTTCTTCGCGCTGGTCGCGGGGTCGATCATCGCCCTCACCTGGCTGTGCGCATTGGCGCTCTCGGCCGGCGGATCGCCGGTGATCGACACGGCGTTGGTGGCGCTCTTCGCCATCACGCTGCCCTGGACGGTGATCAGCTTCTGGAACGCCACCATCGGGTTCCTGATCATGCGCTTTGCGCGCGACCCGGTCGTGGCCGTCACCCCGATCGCGGGGGCGGTGCACGGCGATGAGCCGATCACGGCATCGGTCGCGATCCTCGCCTGCATTCGCAACGAGCCGCCAGCGCGGGTCATCCGCGGCCTTGCGCCCATGCTGGACGGCCTCGCCGCGCTCGGCGTCGGCGAGCGGTTTCATCTCTATGTCCTGAGCGATACCAGCGATCCCGCGATCGCGGCCGCCGAGGAGGAGAGCTTCGCGTCGTTCACGCAAGCTTGGCGCAACCGCATCGAGGTCAGCTACCGGCGGCGCACCGTCAATGCCGCCTTCAAGGCCGGCAATATCCGCGATTTTTGCGACCGCTGGGGCAGCGCCCACGATTTCGCGCTGGTGCTCGACGCCGACAGCGTGATGACGGCACCGGCCGTGCTGCGGCTGGTGCGCATCATGCAGGTCGCGCCGCGGCTCGGCATCTTGCAGAGCCTCGTCATCGGCATGCCTTCGACCAGCGCCTTCGCCCGCCTGTTCCAGTTCGGCATGCGGCTCAGCATGCGCTCCTACACGATCGGCAGCGCCTGGTGGCAGGGCGATTGCGGGCCCTATTGGGGGCACAATGCCATCATCCGCCTCGCCCCGTTCATCGCGCATTGCCATCTGCCAATGCTCTCCGACCGAGCACTCGTCGCCGGCCATGTGCTGAGCCACGATCAGGTCGAGGCGGTGCTGATGCGGCGCGCCGGCTACGAGGTGCGGGTGCTGGCGGAGGAAGGCGGCAGCTTCGAGCAGAACCCGCCGACCTTGATCGAATTCATCCGCCGCG
>DATDGG010000347.1:0-16819 GCA_036522235.1 Xanthobacteraceae bacterium | reverse complement strand
GCGGAAACCGGCCTGCAGGAAGAGCTGGACCGCAAGCGCGCCGAGCTCGCCGAAGCGCGCTTCTTGCAGCTCGAGCTCGCACCGGCACCGTTTCGAGGATGTGTCGGCAATTTCGCGAT
The DNA here is from genome assembly GCA_036522235.1 of Xanthobacteraceae bacterium. Taxonomy (GTDB): domain Bacteria; phylum Pseudomonadota; class Alphaproteobacteria; order Rhizobiales; family Xanthobacteraceae; genus VAZQ01. The sequence goes on along the minus strand of DATDGG010000347.1, from coordinate 16,700 downwards.
CTCGGTCGACGTCCTGCTCGAGCCCGCAAAGGAGGTCGGCGGCGATCTGGTCGATCATTTCCGGATCGGCGACAACCTGTTGGTGCTCGTTCTCGGCGATGTCTCGAACAAAGGCGCCGGCGCCGCCCTGATCATGGCGCGCGCGCATTCGCTCATACGCGGAATTGCCGCGCGCCCGGACGCGGACGCCCGGTTTCGCGCCCCGGAAGAGGTCATCGGGCTGGTCAATGCCGCGTTGGCCAAGGACAATGCGACTTGCATGTTCCTGACGCTCTTCCTCGCCAGCCTCGATACCAGAACCGGCCACCTCGTCCATGTTCGGGCCGGACATATTCCACCATTCCTACGGCGCGCCGACGGAACGCTGCTGCGGCTCCGCGGTACCGGCGGCCAACCTCTGGGCATCACGGAGAATGCGGTGCACACGTCGTCCGCGGTCGATCTGCGGCCGGGAGACCAACTGCTCATCGTCACCGATGGAATTACCGAGGCGGCAGATGCCGCCGACGCTCAATTCGGCGAGGATCGCGTCGAAGCATTTCTGACCGGCATGGCGCCGGGAGCAGCCGACCCGCTGGCGAGCCTCGTCGGCGCCGTCAGGGCATTCGAGGCCGGGCGGCCGCCACTTGACGACGTGGCCGCGCTATTCGTCGAAATCGCGGCGGGGGCAGCCGTCAGTTCGAATTGATTTTCAGCGTTACACGATTGCCGGACTCGTCGTTGCAATAGGAAAGCTCTTTGGCATACGCCTGAAGAAGCATCAGGCCGCGGCCGCCTTCGCTTGCGGACTCTATGGAAGCGGTCCCGGCGACGACGATCCGGCGAGTCGGATCAAACGGCTCGCAGGAATCGCGAAATTCTATGCCGATGCCGTCGCCGAGACGGCGAAGCGCAACGACGATCCGAGCGACCCCGGATTTCGAAACGCCGTGCTCGAGGACGTTGGCGGCGAGCTCGGCGATGCAAAGCCGCGCACGGAACACGGTGCGCTCGCTCTCACCCCATTCGAGGCCGACCCTTTCGACCCAGGTGTCGATGGCGCCAATCTCCGGGGAGCTGACGCCAAAGGCTCGGGTCTCGACGGCGGCGTTCACCAGATGCGCCCTGGATCAGACGGCCTTGGAGCCGCCCAGCACGGCCAAAGCTTCATCCTCCGACCGCACGATCGGGAGGAGGTCTTCCAGTCCGGAGGTGACCAGCACGTCCGTGACCAGCTGATTGGGACCAAGCAGGACGAGCCGACCGGCCCCGCGTGCCACCGACTTCGCGGCCATGACGAGGTGACGAATTCCGATCGAGGCGATGAAATCGACTCCGACCATGTCGATCACGATATTGGTCTTCGTGCCCGCGACCGTCGCGAGCGGCAGCCCGACCGCCTCGGCGCCCGCGATGTCGAGCTTGCCGACGAGCGCGACCTTCTTCGCCACTCCGCCGAATTCAGAAATGGTGATTTCCATGGGATACTCTCTGCCGAACAGAAGCATGACAAGTTAGTGCATTTTTCATGACAGTAGTGTGACAGCACGAATTCTGCCCTGACATCGTGATCTAACGGTCTGCGCGCGGCAAAAGGGGCGGCCACAAGGGCCGCCCCTACCGGTCGAAGCCCCCATAGCCCGTCGAAGAGCATCAGAGCGTTTACGCCCGTCTTCGCGGGCTACGCCGTAAACGCCCTTATGGAGGCGCCCGCGGGCTACTTCGTCGCTTGCTGCAGATAGGCGATCAGGTCGGCGCGGTCGCCGGCATCCGGCATGCCGGCAAAGGGCATGCGGTTGCCGGGCACGGCCTCCTGCGGGTCGGCGATGAATTTGTCGAGCGCCTGCGGCGACCAGGTGATGTTGCTCTTCTTCATCGCCGGCGAGTAGCGGAAGTCCGCGATCTCGCCGGCCTTGCGGCCGAGCACGCCGTTGAGGCTCGGCCCCACATTGTTCACGCCGCGCTCGGTGGTGTGGCAGGTCGCGCATTCCTCGAAGCGCTTCTCGCCGCGCGCCGCATCGCCGTCGGCGCGCGCAGCGGGAGCCGCGAGCAGCACGGCGACGGCTCCGATCAGAATCCGCACGCTCATCGATGCTCCGCTCATGCCTGCACCAGCGGGCCGGGATTCTTGAGATAGCGGTTCTTGATCGCGTCGACCGTCCAGTAGGACAGCGCGCCCACCGGCCCGGTCGGATTGTAGGAGGAGTTGTGCGGGAACACGTTGGCCCCGACCACGAACAGGTTGTGGCAGTCCCAGCTCTGCAGATATTTGTTGAGCGCGCTGACCCGCGGATTGACGCCCATGATGGTGCCGCCGGTATTGTGGGTCGACTGATAGGGCACCACCGTCCACGGCTCGGTGCGGGCGGAGGCCTGGTTGAGCCGGGTCGGGTTCATGGACTTGGCGATGGCGTTGACGACGTCGGCGGCGTGCCGGCCCATCTTGTGCTCGTTGTCCTTGTAGTCGAAGGTCATGCGCATCAGCGGCTGGCCGAACGCATTGCGATAGGTCGGATCGAGATCGAAGTAGTTGTTGCGGTTGGCCATGACGCTGCCGCTGGCCCCGATATTCATCGCGGTCTGGTAATACTTGGCGGTGGCGGCCTTCCAGGCCTTGCCCCATTGCGGCGTGCCGCTCGGCACCGGGCGGTAGCCGATCGGCAACGGCGTATTGAAGCCCGCCCCGATATTGTAGCCGCCGACGAAGCCGTGCGGACCGCGGTCGAACGCGAGATTGATATTGAAGTCGTCGATGGTGACGTTCGAGCCGCCGGCGCTCATGAACGGATTGAAGTGCCGGCCCTCGAAGAACAGGGTCGCGCCGGCGCCGGTCTGGTAGCAGTAGTTCTTGCCGATGACGCCTTTCTGCGTGGTCGGATCGTAGGGCTCGCCGATGCCGGAGAGCAGCATCAGGTGCACGTTATTGATGGCGTAGGCACAGAGCATGACCATGCTGGCGGGCTGCTCGAACTCCTCGCCGTCGAGCAGGTTGGTGTAGGTCACGCCGGTCACCTTCTTACCGTCCGAATCCTTGAGGACTTTAGTGACCCACGAATTGGTGCGCAGCTCGAAGTTCGGATTGCGCATCGCGATCGGGATCACCGCCACGTGCGGGCTGCCCTTGGCATTGGCCTCGCAGCCGAAGCGCTGGCAGAAGCCGCAATATTGGCAGGCCCCGAACTTGGCGCCGTCCGGATTGGTATAGGCGCGCGACGCATTGGCGGTCGGGCGCGGGAACGGGTGGTAGCCGGCGTTGCGCGCCGCGCCGGCGAACATTTCGCTCGCCAGGATAGTGGTGAGCGGCGGCAGCGGATAATCGCGGCTGCGCGGCGCCTCGAACGGATTGCCGCCCGGCTGGATCGCCCCGCGCAGGTTGCCGGCCTTGCCGGAGATCGCGGCGGTGTATTCGAACCGGTCGTAATAGGGCTCGAGCTCCGCATAGGTGATGCCCCAGTCCTGGATCGTCATGTCGTCCGGGATGAAGCTCTTGCCGTAGCGCTCCTCGTAGAGCGAGCGCACCTTGAACTCCATGTCGGTCCAGCGCCAGGTGTGACCGCTCCAGTGCACGCCCGAGCCGCCGACCCCATCGCCAGGCAGGAACGAGCCCAGCCGCCGCATCGGCAGCGCCTCCTGCGAAGGGTTGTTGCGCACCGTCAGCGTGTCGCGCGCCGTATTCATCATCAGGTCGTGACGCACGACGTAGCGCAGCTCGTCGCGCACGCCGGGCACCGCATAGTCCTTGGCGGTGGTGCGCATCTCGCCGCGCTCGAGCGCAACCACCTTGAGCCCGGCTTCCGCCAGTTCCTTGGAGAGGATGCCGCCGGTCCAACCGAGACCAACGACCACGACATCGACTTCCTTGAGCTTCGTGACCATGTGGGATCTCCTTAGCTCATGTCCGCGATGCTGAGCGGATCGGTGGGGAACGGCTTGTCGAGGTATTTCGCGACGTTCTCGCGATTGACCTCGATCACGCCCGGGAAGCCGATGAGCTTCCAGCCCACCTTGTTGCGGTTGCCGCCATAGATCGGATCGGAGAACATGCCTTCCATCACGGTCTGATAGACGGTGGTCCAGAACACCCGCACCGGCAGCCCGCCCTCGAAGGTCACCTTGCCGGAAGCGAGCCCCACGAGGACCTCCTCGCGCTGCGTCTCATCGAGCCGGTCGAACGGCTTGCCGTAGGTCTTGGCACAATGCGCATTGGTCGCCGCGATGCCGGCGCGATAGAGCTGCGCGGGCGTGAGCGGCAGCTGATAGCCCTGGCTCGGCATGCCGGTTTTCCACGGTCCCTGCATATAGAGGCGATCGCCCTTGCCCCAGGCGCCGGCGAGCGCGCGATCGATATAGATGTTGATGCCGATATCGGTGCCCTTGGGGCTGAGCTCGTCGGCGGGCACCATGTGATCGACCAGCGCCTCGACGAAGGCCGCCTCATCGAGATTCAAGAACTCATACCCGGCGGCCGGCGCGGCGGCGCCCTGCGCCTGCGCGGGCGTGGTCAGATCCAACGTGGTGGTCGTGGCGGCAGCGGCGCCACCGACGACGGCACCTTTAAGAAAATCGCGTCGGCCGAGACCCTGATCTTTCGTCTGATCTTTTGTCCGATCGTCCATGTGGACCCTCCTTGGCGCCGGCTTCCCCGCGCGACATGTTTCCGGGCTCCAAAATGCCTGTTTGCGGCCGCACCGGCAAGGCCGTCCTGGCCGGCGCCATGCCGCGGGCCATCGCTGGCCGAATGGTCTCCAAACGGTGTAGTGTCGAGGGCCTGTTGCGGGAGGGTCCGCCGGCCAAAGCAAGAAATTTTTTGGGAGGAGCCCGATGTCTTCGAATGTGCTCGCTGCGATCGCGCTCGCCGCAGCGCTGATGCTGCCGGCGCATGGCGCGCGCGCCGTCGATGAAACCAAATATCCGGACTGGTCGGGCCAATGGAGCCGCGTGCCCGACGGCGGCCCACCGCGCTACGACACCACCAAGCCGCTGCGCAAGCAGGAAGCCCCCATGAAGGCGGAATACCGCGCCATGCACGAAGCCAGCATGGCGGATCAGGATGCCGGCGGGCTCGGCCTCGACACCGCCTATCGCTGCATTCCGCAAGGCATGCCGCGGCAGATGTCGGGCGTCTCGCCGATGGAATTCCTCATCTCGCCCGGCGTCACCCACATCCTGTTCGAGGTGATGAGCATCACGACGCGCCGCATCTATACCGACGGGCGCGATTGGCCGAAGAACCTGGAGCCGACCTTCGCGGGCTATTCGCTCGGCCATTGGGTCGACACCAAGGGCAGCGGCCGTTACGACACGCTCGAGGTCGAGACCCGCTATCTGCGCGGCCCCCGCACCTGGGACCAGAGCGGCATGCCGACCGCCGCCGACAACGACGGCGAGATCAAGGAGCGCATCTATCTCGACCCGGCCAATCCGGAAATCATGCGCAACGAAATGACCACCATGGACAATTCGCTGACGCGGCCTTGGTCGGTGACCAAGAGCTATCGCCGGCTGCAGAACGTGATCTGGGCGGAGGACAGCTGCAGCGAGGGCAACCCGCATATCGTCATCGGCAAGGAGGTCTATTTCGTCGCCGGCGACGGCCTGCTGATGCCGGTCAAGAAGGGCCAGGCGCCGCCGGATTTGAAGTATTTCAATCAACCGAAGAAGTAGGAAACCCGCGGCCACGCCCCAAAGGCGCGGCGGCGAACGCGCACCAACACAAACGCCGGAGCCCCCTCATCCCTCCTTCTCCCCCTTGGGGAGAAGGAGGGAAACCCCGAGCCTATCTCACCAACAACTCGAGTTTGCTGATGTGTTGGAGGACGACGGCCGCGCCGCTGCCGCAGCGAGCTCCCTCGCCCCGAAGGGGAGAGCGTTGGGGTGAGGGCGTTCCGGCCTCGATTGTGCGGATACGGCGGCAGGAACCCTACTTCGCCAGGCCGAGCTTGCTCATGATCCCGGTGAGCTTGTCGTTCTCCGCCGCCAGAAATTCTCCGGTCTCATGGCTGTGGAGATAATGGTTGACGAGCTGCGAGCGCTGCGTCTCCTCCTTCCATTCCGGCGTCTCCACGGTCTTGGCGAAAATGTCGTCCCAGTAGGCGATCTGCTCTGCCGACATCCCCTTCGGGCCGATGACGCCGCGCCAGTTGGAGAACACCGCGTCGATGCCCTGCTCGCGCCAGGTCGGCACATCCGCCAGGACTCCGTCGATCTTCGCTTCGGAAGAAATGCCGATCGCCCGCATGCGGCCGGCCTGCACCTGCGGCGCCACGGTCGAGGCCGGCGATGCGGTGCTCTCCACATGGCCGCCGATCACCGCCGTGGTCACATCACCCGAGCCGGCAAAACTCACCACCTTCAATTTCGAAAGCTCGACCCCGCCGGCCGCCTGCGCCACCAGCGCGAGCGCCACGTGGTTCTGTCCGCCGATGCCGGAGACGCCGATCGAGACCGAGGCGGGATCGTGCTGCAATCGAGCGATGAAGTCCTTGCCGGTCTTGATCGCGGAATCCGCATAGACCGCAAAGGCGATCTCCTCGTCCTCGAGCAAGGTAAGCGGCGTGGTGTCGCGATAGCTCAAGTCCATGTTGCCGGTGATCTTGTTGGTCAACAACAGCGGCGACATGATCGCCACCATGTTGCCGGCCTTGCCGCGCTGGTTCATGTACGCCCAGCCGATGGCGCCGAAACCGCCGGCCTTGTTCACCACCGTCACCGGCTGCTCGACCAGATGCGTGGCCTGCCAGATTTTCTGCAACAGCCGCGCGGTGCGATCGAAGCCGCTGCCCGGGTCGGTGCCGACGATGATCTCGACCGGACGATCGGGTTTCCAGGATTTCTGCGCGAATGCCGGCGTCGACGAAACGGCAAACAATGCGAGCGCCGCCGACAGCGTCGATAGGAGGAGCCCATGGGCGGCCGTGGATTTGATCGCAGCGACTGAGTTGGGCGTGACCGGTTTCATTGTTTGTTTCTTCCTTCTTGTTCGTTCGTCCGCGATGCGTACGCGCCACTCTGCGCGCGGATTTGCTCGCGCGCAAGCGCTCGGCCACGGGCATGCGACCGCCCGCCGCAGATCACGCCCCGCGGCGAATTCCATTTCATTTTAGTGGAGAGGCGTGAAACGTAGCGTTTTGACAAGGTCTAGTCAAGCTATCCGATTTGGACTAGGCCAGCCGAAAAGCGAGCACGCGCGGCGTGACATCGCCCACAAGCTTGGAAGGAACGCGGAGCGGCGATGGCGGACTGGGTGTTGGCTGTTTTCGTGGTTACCGGCGCGGTCATCTATCTGCGCGCCGCGATGAATTTGGAACGGCTGCAGGTCGGCGACGCCCTGGGGCCGCAGGTGTTTCCTGTCATCGTCGCCGCCGTGATGCTCTGTTCGGGATTGTTGCTGGCATGGGAAACGTGGCGGAAGCAGACGATGCCCGGCCCCGCCCCCACCCAAACCCTCCCCCCCAAGCGGGGAAGGGAAGGGAGGGGGTCAGGCCCTACGGCCGAGGAACGCCGGCAGCGCCTGGTCCTGCCCGCGATGGCGGCCTGGACGGCGCTCTATTACGTGGCGTTCGAGCCCGTGGGTTACGTTCCTTCGACGCTGGTCTATCTGTCAGCGCTCCTGTTCTATTTCCACCGGGTCAATCCGCTGATCAACATCGGCTACGCGGCGGCCTTCACGGCGGTGGCGTATCTGTTGTTCACGAATTTCCTGCAGGTCGTGCTGCCTGCGGGAATTCTACAGTTCTAGCGGGGAGCCAGGGCCATGATCGACAGCTGGCACGGCATCCTGCACGGGCTCATGGTCGCGGGCACGCCGACCAATCTGCTCTATACCCTGATCGGCGTCTTCATCGGCACCATGATCAGCCATCTGCCCGGGATCGGGCCGTCCGCAGGCATTGCGCTGTTGATCCCGATCACGTTCGGCATGAATCCGACGACCGCGCTGATCATGCTGGCCGGCATCTATTACGGCTGCATGTATGGCGGTGCGGTCACCGCCATCCTGATCAATACGCCGGGCGATGCTGCGGCGGTGATGACCACGCTCGACGGCTATCCGCTCGCTCGAGCGGGCCGCGCTGGTGCTGCGCTCTCGATTGCGGCGATGAGCTCCTTCATCGCCGGCACGCTCGGCGTCACCGCTCTGACGTTCGTGGCGGCGCCGATTGCCGAGCTCGCCTTGCATTTCGGGCCGGCCGAGTATTTCGCGCTGATGATCTTTGCGCTCAGCACGGTCAGCGCGCTCACCGGCAATTCGCTCGCCAAGGGATTGCTGTCGACCTCGCTGGGTCTGGCGCTCTCGACCGTCGGCCTCGATCTGCAGAGCGGCCGTTCCCGCTTCACCATGGGGATCGTGGACCTGCAGCAGGGCGTGAGCTTCCTGGTGGTGGTCGTTGGCGTCTTCGCGCTCGCCGAGGTCGCCCGCATGGCGGAGGGGACGCTCGAGGGCACGATGCACAGCGTGCGCGTCAAGGGCAGGATCTGGTTCACCCGACAGGACTGGAAAGCAGCCTTCCCGGCCATCCTGCGCGGCTCCGCGGTCGGCTTCTTCTGCGGCGCGGCACCGGGCCTCGGCGGCACGATCTCGGCGATGCTCGCGTACGTCACCGAGAAGAATCTCTCGAAGACTCCGGAGAAGTTCGGCAAGGGCGCGATCGAGGGCGTGGCCGGCCCGGAGGCCGCCGTCAATGCGGATACCTGCGGGGCCTTCGTCCATCTGCTCGCGCTCGGCATTCCGGCGTCCGGGTCGACCGCGATCATCATGGGTGCCTTCATCATGTATGGCATCCAGCCGGGGCCGCTCCTGTTTCAAAGCCAGCCCGACCTGGTCTGGGGCCTGATCGCCAGCATGTATGTCGGCAATGTCATGCTGCTGGTGCTCAATCTTCCGCTCGTCGGCCTGTTCGCGCGCGTGCTCTATGCGCCGCCGGGCGTGCTGCTGGTGATGATCCTCGGCATCGCCTCGGTCGGCGTGTACTCCTTCGAGACCAATCCGTTCATGCTGTACATGGCGCTGGTCTTCGGCGTGGTCGGTCACGTCTTTCGCAAGCTCGACATCCCCAAGGCGCCGCTGATCTTCGGCATCATCCTGGGCGGCAAGATCGAGCAGTCGCTGCGCCAGGCCATGACCATATCGAGCGGCGACCCGCTGGTGTTTCTCAAGAGCCCGCTCGCCGCAGCGTTGCTCGCGCTCGCGGCGGCGATGATCGCACTCTCGTTCTGGGCCAAGCGCAAATCGGCCGCCACGCTGCGCGCTGCGCAAGTTCGGGTCGAAGAACAGGTGCAGCCGCAAAGTGTCCCCTGATTCAACGTTCAACAGCAAAGGAGAAAGCAAAATGGCATCGCGCATCGTCCACATCGCCATAAAATGCAGCGACATGGAAAACCTGGAGACCTCGACCAAATTCTACGAGGACGTGTTCGGCATCTACCAGACCAAGACCGGGCATGCCCGCGGCCACACGTCGCGGCACATGACCGACGGCAATATCGATCTCGCGCTGATGGTCTACGACAGCGAGGATGAGAAGGAAGCCAAGCTCGCGGGCGCCGGGCCGCGCATCCATCACATCGGCGTCGAGGTCGACGACCGGCCGAGCATGATCAAGAAGATCGAGGACAACGGCGGCACGATCTTCTCGGACCGCGCGGAAGGTGCGCTGAAATACCGTTCGCCCGACGGCACGCTCGGCGAGATCGTCGGCATCGGGCGCTACAAGAAGAAGCACATGAGCGAGAAGTCCCGCATCGTTCATGTCGCCATCAAGGTGGCGGACCTCGAGAAGGCGACCCGGTTCTACGAGAACGTGTTCGGCTTCCGGCAGCTCGCCACCGGCCACGCGCGCGGCCACATCTCGCGGCACATGACCGACGGCGAGACCGATCTCGCCTTGATGCTTTATGATAGCGAGAACGAGTCCGAGGCGCAGCTCGCCGGTCCCGGCCCCTGCATCCATCACTGGGGGATCGAGGTCGCCGACCGGGCGGCGTTCGCGGAGCTCATCAAGCAGCGCGGCGGCACCATCCTGTCCAAGCCCGACGCCAACGCGCTGAAGGTCCGCGCCCCCGACGGCAACATTTTCGAGATCGTCGAGAAAGGCGGCTTCGAGCAGTACAAGAAGGCGACCGCCGCGCCGGCACATTGACGGCTTGCGGCCACTCTTAACCTCTCCCCGCAGGGGAGAGGTTAAGCGCCACCCGTCTGGGTCCCGAGCCGGCACGAACTGCCCAGAAAATAGCCGGTGTCCCCACACCGCAATTGGCCCCGACTGTGGCCCAGACGCCACAGACGGCTTGCCCGCCACACACTATAATGCCACCGAAATCCGGGGCGCGGGGGGAGTTCATGCGGCCGCTATTCGCGCTTGCCGCTCTTGTCGCAAGCGTCAATGTCGCGCGCGCAGCCGACCTTGAGCCGCGTCTCGAGCCGCCGCGCGCGCCCCTCCAACCGATCCTCGCGCCCGGCTCCGCCACCGACCAGATCGGATTCTATGCCGGCATCGTGGGCGGCGGCGCGTTCGCTTCATCCGAGGATATCTTCATCGACCAGAGCTTCGACACCGGGGAATTTGCGACCCGCGGCGCGCTGGTTGGCGGAACCTTGGGATTTCGCTACGCGACCGGTTCCTGGCTGCTGGCGCTCGAGAACGATTTCGAGCTCGCTCACGTTGACGGCTCGGTCACCGTCGCCGGCAGGCCTTTTTCGACACGATTGGATTGGCTCTACAATTTTCGGGCTCGGGTCGGCTATGCGTTCGATCGATTTGTTCCCTATTTCGCGTTCGGTCCGTCCTTCGGGGGGCTGTCGAGCACCGCGACAATTCCCGGACTTGGATTGATGTCCGCCCGCGAGACGCGCTCGGGCTGGACGCTCGGCGGCGGCCTCGATTTCAACATCAGCCCGAGCTGGACCGCCAAGGCGGAATATCTGTTCGAGTGCCTGGGCTCGACCACCCAGTTCTCCACCGACAACATCCATTTCATGGGCCATTTCTTGCGCGTCGGCCTGAACTACAATTTCTATTCGACCCCGGTTCGCGGCGCCGATGCGCCCCGCTCCGTACCGGAGAAGGCGGCAGCGGGAGCGGTCTATCGATGGACCGGGCTCTATGTGGGCGGCGATGTCGGGGGCAGCGCGGCACGGCTGGCGACCGGTTATGATCTCGCCGGCGTCCTGGTCGGCTCCGTTGTCGACAAGACCAACGGTGGATTTCGCGGTTTCGGCTTCCATGGCCTGGCCGGTGTCGCGGCCGGCTACAACCTGCAGATCGATCATCTCGTCCTGGGCTTTGAAACCGATTTTCAGTTCACGCAGCTCGTGGGCAACAGCGTCAATTCCCGGCACACGGTGACGTCGGGCGGCGCCATCGGGATTTTGACCGGGGTGACCGAGCTGTCCAAGCTCGGCACGGTCCGCGTGCGGCTCGGCTTCGCCGCCAATCGCTGGCTCTGTTACGTGGACGGAGGTTTCGCCTACGGGGAAGTCGGGACCGATTCCACTTTCTCCACGCCGGGCGCGGCCAGCAGCGCCAGCAGCGCCGAGTCGACGCCGGCGGGCTGGACCGTGGGCGCCGGCTTCGAGGGCGCGCTGTGGGAAAACTGGACCGCGAAATTCGAATATCTGTACGTTGATCTCGGCACCATCCACGACACGTTCGCGGGCAGCGGTCCGTTTGGTCCGATCACGGCGAAGAGCAGGATCGACGAGCACATCGTCCGCGTCGGGCTCAACACGCGGTTCGATTGGTTCACGCCGCACTGACCATCCGGCGCTATCTTTTGGCGATTCCGATCGCGGCGCCGTCCTTCTGGCGCAGGTCCCGTTCCGCCTCCGCCATGTAGTCGCGGATCACCGGAACATCGTCGCGCCGCTCCGACAGCAAGAGCTGGAACACCATGTTGGAGCCGTGCAGGAAGCCGAGCTCGACCGCGCTCAGATAGAATTCCCACATCCGCGCGAAGCGCTCACCCATCATGACGACCACCTCGGCGCGGCGCGCGAGAAAGCGCTGCCGCCAGGCGCGGATGGTCCAATAATAGTGCATGCGCAACACTTCGCAGTCCGCCACCCACAGGCCGGTGCGTTCGGTCGAGGCCAGCACCTCCGACAGCGCCGGCACATAGCCGCCCGGGAAAATGTATTTGCGGATGAACGGCGCGGTCGTGCCGGGCGGTGCCATCCGGCCGATGGAATGCACCAGCGCGAAGCCTCCCGGCTTCAACAGGCGCTTGATGCTGCCGAAATAGGCATCAAAAAAATCGACGCCCACCCCCTCCATCATGCCGATCGACACCACCCGGTCATAGCGACCAGCGAGGTCGCGATAGTCCTGCTCCCGGAAAGTGACCAGATGGGCGACGCCTTCGGCGGCCGCGCGCTGGCGCGCCGTCGCGACCTGTTCCGGCGCCGGCGTCACCGACGTGACCTCGACCCCGAACGTCTTGGCCAGATAAACGGCAAGAAAGCCCCAGCCCGAGCCGATCTCGGCAACGCTCATCCCCGGCGCAAGCTTGAGCTTGCCGGCAATGTGGCGCGTCTTGTCGATCTGGGCCTGTTCGAGCGTGTTGTCGGGATGGGTGAAATAGGCGCACGAATAGTTCAGCGGGGCATCGAGCCACAGCGCGTAGAAATCCGGCGGAAAGTCGTAATGGTGGCGCGCATTGCTGGCCGCGCGGCTCACCGGGTTGGACTGGTGGAGGCTGCGGAGCGCCCGCCACACCTTGCGCAACGCCCGCTGCAGCGGGTGCGCGGCCAAGCCACGGCGGTTGAGCGAGAACAGCAGCAGGAGGTCGTAGACCGCCGAACCGTTCTCGAGCACGAGGCGGCCGTCCATATAGGCCTCCGCGGTCGCCAGCTCGGGATTGAAGAACAGCGCCCGTTCCACCCCGGCATCGGTGAGCCGGATGGTGACGTCCGGACCATCGACCCCGCTGCCGAAGACATGGCGGCTGCCGTCGTGGCTCACGACCGTGAGCCGGCCCTTTTCGACAAAGCGCCGCAGCAGGCTTGGCAGGACAAGCATGGGAACCCGCGAGCTCGGAACGGCCCAACCTAGCAGGTCGCGGCAGCCGGCGGGCCATCTTTGACGATATCCAGGCCCAATCCACAGATGCCTCGACGCGTCGTTCTGATGTGTTAGCTTAGCGCGCGGGCAATGTTCCGGGGGCTATGGTCGGTTAAATGCAGCCCGAAACCGTGGAAAGTCGTGCGATGATGCTCGCGGACATTGCGGCCGCCCTGTCGGCGCCGTTCGTCGGTGACGGAACGATCGAGATTCGAGGGATCGCGGACCCGCAGAATTCGACGGGTTCATCGCCCAAGCCCGACGCCAACGCGCTGAAGGTCCGCGCCCCCGACGGCAACATTTTCGAGATCATCGAGAAAGGCGGCTTCGAGCAGTACAAGAAGAAGGCGGCCGCCGCGCAGGCGCATTGAGGCGTGCGCACCCTCTTAACCTCTCCCCTTTAGGGGAGAGGTTCAACGTCTCACGCGCGCGCGAAAATGATGCAGGACGGGCTGCCGGTCTGCACCACCTGGCCGGTCGCGGCGAGCTTGCCGGAACTTTGATCGACCCGGAACGCGACGATGTTGTCGCTCTCGAGATTGGCGGCGTAGAGCAGGCTGCCGGTCGGATCGAGGGTGAAGAAGCGCGGCGTGCGGCCTTGCGTCGGTTCCCAGCCGAGCGGCGCGAGCCGCCCGCTCGCCGGGTCGATGCTGAAGATCGCGATGCTGTCGTGCCCGCGATTCGACACGTAGAGGAAATTCCCCGAAGGCGCGGCCTGGATTTCGGCCGGTTGATTGTTGCCCATGAACGCGTCGGGCAAGGTCGGTATCACCTGAAACGCCGTCAGCGCGCCGCGCTCGGAATTCCAGCCATAGGCGGTGACGGTTGAATCGAGCTCGGCACACACATAGGCCCAGGGCTTCGCCGGATGGAACGCCAGGTGGCGCGGCCCGGCCCCGGTGCGGGTCCTGGCAAAGGGCGGATCGTTGGCGGCGAGCTTGCCGGTTGATCCATCCAGCCGATAGATGTGAATCCGGTCGACCCCGCGGTCGGGCGCGAGGAGAAAACGCCCGCTCGGATCGAACGAAACATAATGCGGATGCGCCCCGGCCGCGCTTTGATTGCGATGCGGCCCGACCTCGCCGGGCGCCGGGACCATGTCGGTCAACGGCGAAAGCGAGCCGTCCTGATTGATCGGGAACACGGCAACGCCCGGCCCATTGCCGATGACGATGTAGCGATTGCTCGGGTCCGGGGTCAGGTGGGTCGAGTTCTTGCCCTGGGTCGGCTGCTTGTTCAAGAACCTGATCTGGCCGCTCGGCTTGTCGATCGCATAGGCGCTGACCTCGGTGCCGTCGCCGTGAACCGAATAGAGAAACCGCTGCTGGCGATCGAAGGCGATGAACTGCGGATTGGGCACGGTCTCGAGCGTCTGCTGCAACGTCCAGTCGCCAGCCTGGTCGATCCGGTAAACGCTGATGCCCTTGGCGCTCGCCTTGCGGGCCGCGCTGGTGAAGCATCCGATATAGGCAAATGCGGGAAAGGCGGCGCCCACCGACTCCGTCGCCGACGCGCGTCTCGGCGCGGCGATCGAGCCGCCTGCCGCGAGCGTCGCCATTCCGGCCGCGCCCAACAAAAACGTTCGGCGCGCATCTCCTTGCGACGTCAAACCGCAGGCGGCGCTTCCGGCCTGCCGGCCATCAGCACGAACCGAAGTAGCCGCCCTCTGTTCCGTTTTCATGGCGCTCTCCCTGGCGAACACGGCCCTACGTCGATACCGGCTCAAATAGGAAGGTTGCAGGACGCACGGCCGTCACGCTAGCCCCGATGGAAGCGGGCGGCAACGCTCCCGGGCACTTTCGAAGAATTCCGACTAAGCGTAGCATGCACGTGCTCTCAAAAAATCGAATGAAATGCGGGAGGAAAACATGAACCGGACGCTATTGCTTCTCGGTACCAGTCTTGTGGGCATGGCGGCAGGGGCCATTGGAGCCACCTATGTCAGCGCTCAAGGCACGCCACCACAAATCACCCGGACGGAGATTCTGCGGCAGCCCATGTCCGGATTGGAGGGGAAAGAATTCGTCGTGTTCACCGCCGATGTGCCGCCCGGCGGCGTTGCTGCCCGACACTACCATCCCGGTGATGAGGCCATTTACATGCTGCAAGGCTCGCTCTTGTTCGAGCCGGAGCACGGCCAGCCTTTCCAATTGAAGGCGGGCGAAATAAGCTTCAACCCTGCCAAGCACATCCATCAGGCGAAGAACACGAGCTCGACCGAACCTGCAAAGGTCCTCAACTGCATGATCGCGGAGAAGGGTCAGCCGCTGGCGATCGCGGTACAATAAATACCTCGGATTTTGGTCGTCGCCTGGGCTCGGACGGCCCAAGCTAGCAGGTCGTGGCAGCCGACGGGACATCTTTGACGACGTCCAAGCCCAAATCGATCGGATCGCCTCGACGCATCGTTCTGATGTGCTAAGCTTAGTTTGCTGGCAGTATCCTGGGGGCTATGGTCGGCGATATGCAGCCCGGAAACCATGGAAAATCGCGCGATGATGCTAGCGGACATTGCGGCCGCCCTGTCGGCGCCGTTCGTCGGTGACGGAAGGATCGAGATTCGAGGGATTGCGGACCCGCAGAATTCGACCGGTTCATCGGACTTGGCCTTGGCGATGACCCGCAATGGGGTCGCGGCGCTGGCGACCTGCCGGGCGCGAGCGGCCGTCGTGGTGGCCGGAAGCGACGCCAAGCTCGACCCGTTGGACGCGATCATTACGGTGGAGCGGCCGCGGGTTGCGCTCGCCATCTTGACCAACCTGTTCGGCCGCCCGGCGAGCCTCGATGCCGAAATCCACGCCACGGCCGTGGTCGCCCCGGACGCGGAGATCGCCGCTGGCGTCGGCATCGGGCCGCTCGCGGTCGTGGGGCCGCGGGCGCGCATCGGCGCCGGCACCATGATTCATGCCCATGTCACGATCGGCGCGGATGCTTGCATCGGCAGCGGCTGCCTGATCTATCCGGGAGTTCGGGTGGGCGACCGGGTGCGGATCGGTGACCGCGTGATCCTGCACCACAATGTCAGCATCGGGGCAGACGGCTTCAGCTTCGTGCCGGCGGATCGCTGCAGCGTCGAAACCGCCAAGGCGCTCGGCCACGTCGAGGCCGGCAATGGACGCATGCTGCGGGTCAGCTCGATCGGCACGGTGGTGCTGGGCGATGATGTCGAGGTCGGCGCCAACTCCGCGGTCGATCGTGCGACCTTGGCGGCGACCAGCATCGGCCGGAATACCAAGATCGACAACCTGGTGCAGATCGCGCACAACGTGGTGATCGGGGAGAGCTGCCTCATCTGCGGCATGGTCGGCATTTCCGGCAGTGTGCGCATTGGAGACCGCGTGATGCTGGGAGGCGGCGTCGGCGTCGCGGACAATTTGAGCATCGGCGCGGACGCGGTGATCGCCGCCGGCTCCGCGGTCGCGAGCAACGTGGCGGACGGAGCGGTCTTGATCGGTCGCCCGGCGGTGCCGCGCGAGCGCGCCTTCGAGCAACTGCGCCTGGTCGGTCGGTTGCGGCCGCTTTTCGACGAGGTCGGCGAGCTGAAGAAGCGTATCGAATCCCTGGAGCGCCCCGGACGGGCCGGCCCGCCCGCTCCGGAGACCACCTCGGAAGGCTGACGATCGATGGCCGACGTTGCGAGCGTAGTCAGTGAGGTCATCGCTG
>DATDGG010000346.1:0-2202 GCA_036522235.1 Xanthobacteraceae bacterium | reverse complement strand
GATCCGATGCTGTCGCCCTCGCAGCGCATCTGGGGCTACGAGACTCCCGACGGCTCCTTCGCCCAGTTCTGCCGCGTGCAATCGCGCCAGCTCATGGTGAAGCCCAAGCACCTCACCTGGGAAGAGGCGGCCTGCTATACGCTGACGCTTGCCACCGCTTATCGCATGCTGTTCGGCCATCCGCCGCACACGCTCAAGCCCGGCGACAACGTGCTGGTATGGGGCGCGAGCGGCGGCCTCGGCGTGTTCGGGGTGCAGCTTGCGTCGGCCTCGGGCGCCAATGCGATCGGCATCATCTCGGATGAGGGCAAGCGCGATTACGTGCTCGGCCTCGGCGCCAAGGGCGTGATCAACCGCAAGGATTTCAACTGCTGGGGCCAGCTGCCGGAAGTGAACTCGGCGCAATACGGCGAATGGGTCAAGGAAGCGCGCCGCTTCGGCAAGGCGATTTGGGACATCACCGACAAGCGCGATGTCGATATCGTGTTCGAGCATCCGGGCGAGCAGACCTTCCCGGTCTCCTGCCTGGTGGTCAAGCGCGGCGGCATGGTGGTGTTCTGCGCCGGCACCACCGGCTACAACATCACCTTCGATGCCCGCTATGTCTGGATGCGGCAGAAGCGCATTCAGGGCTCGCATTTCGCGCATCTCAAGCAGGCGAGCGCCGCCAACCAGTTCGTGCTCGACCGCCGCGTCGACCCGTGCATGAGCGCGGTCCTGCCGTGGAACGAGATCGCGCTCGCCCACATGAAGATGTGGAAGAACCAGCACCCGCCCGGCAACATGGCGGTGCTGGTGAACGCGCCGCGCACGGGCCTGCGCAACCTCGAGGACACGGTCGAGGCGGCTGCCGGCGGCTAATCGGTCCGTGGCCCCACGTGCCCGCCCTCGCGGTCCGCTCTGCGCGGCCCGCTGATCGCGGAATTCAGCTCACCGCCGAACATGAAGATCGATGCCGTCAGGTAGAGAAAAACCAGCGCGATCACCGCCGACGCGAGGCCCGCATAGTAGGTGACGTAGGAAGAGGAAAATTCCGCGAGGTAGCGGCCGAACAGGATGCCGCCGGTAAGCCACAGCGCGAGCGTCGCCAGGATGCCGAGCGCGACGTCACGGAATTTGCGATGGCCGGCCGGCAGCCATTTGTGCAGGACGAACAGCGCCACGGTGATCAGGCTGGTGGCGACCGCGAAACGCACGAAGGTGAAGGTCGGTTCGAGCGGCGCGAGCCAGGGCGCATATTTGAGCGCGGTCGTGAACAGGAGCGGGCCGAGCACGATCGGGAGAGCAAGCGCCAACAGCGCGATCGCGCCGACCAGGACGTAGGCGATCGATTCGATGCGCAGCAAGAACCAGTTCCGCGTCTCCTTCACGTCATAGGCGCGATTGAGGCCGATGCGCAGGCTTTCGACGCCGCTCGAGGCGAAATAGACCGAGAAGATTGCGCTCACCGTGAGCACGTCGCCGCGCGTGGTGGTGAGCACGCGATGCACTTCGCCGGCGATCGGCTCGGCGACTTCCTTCGGCCAGGTCTCGAGCAGCAGGCCGGCGGCCTGGTCGGCGAGATTGGTGGAGCCCAGAAAGGCGGCGAGCGCGGTGACCAGGATCAGGAACGGAAACAGCGCCATCAGGGTCGAAAGCGCGATGTAGCTCGCGATCGCCCAGCCGTCGTGCTCGAGAAAACGATAGAAGGCATCAAGGACGATCGCGAAGGCACGCCGCATGGGATGGGTCCGGATATGTCGCCCTTCAATTGAGCCCTGCGGCGCGTATTGCAAGCTCCCCCATTGCCGGCCGACGCGCGGATGACGCGAAGATGACGCGAAGATGACTTGAGGATCTTGCGCCCGCCAGTGGAGTGCGGCGCCAAGCCGCTTTTGCTCAGGCGGCCTGGACGTCCTGGAGGAAGCGGTGGACCTCGGCGTTGAGGCTTTCGGCCTCGGTCGAGAGCGTATCGGCAAGGCTCTTGACGTCGGCGGCAGCGGCGCGGGCGTCCTTGGAGGCGCCGGCGACGCGGCCCATGGCCTCGGCGCCGCCCTGCGCCTCGCTCGAGGCGCGCTGCACGCCCTCGGCGATCTCGGCGACCGCGCGGTTCTGCTCCTCCACGGTGACCGCCACCGTCGAGGCAATGCCGGAGATTTCCTCGATGATGTGGTTGACCTGCTCGATCGCCTGCGCGGCATCGGCCACCGCCGACTGGATGGC
>DATDGG010000345.1:0-20225 GCA_036522235.1 Xanthobacteraceae bacterium | reverse complement strand
GCTGGTCGAGGGCGCCGAGCGCCAGAAGACGCCGAACGAGATCGCGCTCAATATCCTGCTCGCCGGCCTGACCATCGTGTTCGTTTTTGCCACCGCGACTATTCCAAGCTACGCCGCCTATGCGGGCGGCACGATCTCGGTCGTGATCCTGGTCGCGCTGTTCGTGACCCTGATCCCGACCACGATCGGCGCCCTGCTGTCGGCCATCGGCATCGCCGGCATGGACCGTCTGGTGCGTTTCAACGTGCTCGCGATGTCGGGCCGCTCGGTCGAGGCCGCCGGCGACGTCGACACGCTGCTGCTCGACAAGACCGGCACCATCACGCTCGGCAATCGGCAGGCGACCGAGTTCAAGCCGTTGCGCGGGGTCAGCGCGCAGGAGCTCGCCGACGCGGCGCAGCTCGCCTCGCTCGCCGACGAGACGCCGGAAGGTCGTTCCATCGTGGTGCTGGCGAAGGAGAAATACGGCATGCGCGGCCGCGATCTGGCCGAGCTCAAGGCCAATTTCATCCCGTTCTCGGCGCAGACCCGGATGAGCGGCGTCGAGGTCGGCGGCAGCTGGGTGCGCAAGGGCGCCGTCGATTCCATCCTGGCTTTCCTGAATGCGCCGCCAATCACGGTGGGGACCACGGTTCACGCGCTCCAACCGGCCGTCAGCGCCGAAGTCGCCCGCGAAATCCAGATGATCTCGGAAGGCATCGCAAAGTCCGGCGGCACGCCGCTCGCGGTCGCCCGGGACGGCAAGCTGCTCGGCATCATCCACCTCAAGGACATCATCAAGGGCGGCATTCGCGAGCGCTTCGCCGAGCTGCGCCGCATGGGCATTCGCACCGTCATGATCACGGGCGACAATCCGATGACGGCGGCGGCGATCGCGGCGGAAGCGGGCGTCGACGATTTCCTCGCCCAGGCCACGCCCGAAGACAAGCTGCGGCTCATCCGCGACGAGCAGGCCAAGGGCAAGCTCGTCGCCATGTGCGGCGACGGCACCAATGACGCCCCCGCGCTCGCGCAAGCCGACGTCGGCGTCGCCATGAATACCGGGACGCAAGCGGCGCGCGAGGCCGGCAACATGGTCGACCTCGACTCCAATCCGACCAAGCTGATCGAGATCGTGGAGATCGGCAAGCAGCTGTTGATGACCCGCGGCGCGCTCACCACGTTCTCGATCGCCAACGACGTCGCCAAATACTTCGCCATCATCCCGGCGATGTTCCTTGCCTTCTATCCGCAACTGCAGGCGCTCAACATCATGAATCTCGCGAGCCCGGAGAGCGCGATCCTGTCGGCCATCATCTTCAATGCGCTGATCATCATCGCGCTCATTCCGCTGGCCTTGAAAGGCGTCGCCTATCGACCGATCGGCGCCGGCCCGCTGTTGCGGCGCAACCTCCTGATCTACGGCGTCGGCGGCGTCATCATTCCGTTCGTCGGCATCAAGGCCATCGACCTCGCGGTCGCAGCCTTGCACCTCGTCTAGGAGCATTTTCGGGAAAAAGCCTGTCCCCGCGAAGGCGGGGTGGAATCCGGTTTTCCGTCCGAAAATGCGACCGTGCGAAAAGAGGAGAAGAACCATGTTGAAGGAAATCCGCCCCGCGATCGTCCTATTGATCGGGCTCACCCTCATCACCGGTCTCGCCTATCCGCTGGCGATCACCGGCATCGCCAAGGTGCTGTTCCCCCACCAGGCGCAAGGCAGCCTGATCGAACGCGACGGCACGGTGGTCGGCTCCGCCCTGATCGGCCAGGTCTTCGCCGACGACAAGTATTTCCACGGACGTCCCTCCGCCACCAATACGCCTGACCCGAACGATCCGACCAAGAACGTCGACGCGCCCTATAACGCCGCCAATTCGGGCGGATCGAATCTGGGTCCCACCAGCAAGATGCTGGCCGACCGCCTGCAGGGCGACGTCGACAAGCTCAAGGCCGAGAATCCCGCGGCGCCGGTCCCGGTCGATCTCGTGACCACCTCGGGCAGCGGGCTTGATCCGCATATCTCGCCCGCGGCGGCGCTGTTTCAGGTCCCGCGCGTCGCCAAGGCGCGCAACCTGCCGGAAGACCGCGTGCGCGCGCTCGTCCAGGATCAGACCGAAGGGCGCCTGTTTGGGCTGCTCGGCGAGCCGCGCGTGAACGTGCTCGCCTTGAACCTCGCGCTCGATCACACCGCGACCCCTTAGGCCGTGGTCGAAGCGCACGGAATCGGCTTATGCTACAGGCCTGATGTCAGAACCGCGGCGCGATGCTGAACAGCGGCCGTCGCCGGAAGCGCTGCTTGAAGCGGCCCGGCGCGAGGAAAGCCGTGCCGGCAAGCTCCGCATCTTCGTGGGCGCCGCGCCCGGCGTCGGCAAGACCTACGAAATGCTGCAGCAGGCCCGCGCCCGCAAGAAGGACGGCTACGATATCGTCGTCGGTATCGTCGAGACCCACGGCCGCCGCGAAACCGAGGTGCTGCTGGACGGATTGGAGGTCATTCCCCGCCGCCGCCTCGACTACCGGGGACAATGGCTCGAGGAGATGGACCTCGACGCCATCATCGCCCGCCGACCGCAGATCGTCCTGGTCGACGAGCTCGCCCATACCAACGCGCCCGGCAGCCGCCACCCCAAGCGTTATCTCGACGTCGAGGAGCTGCTGAGCCGCGGCATCCACGTCTACAGCACGGTCAATATCCAGCACATCGAGAGCCTCAACGACGTGGTCGCGCAGATCACCCATGTGCGGGTGCGCGAGACCGTGCCGGATTCCATCTTCGATCGTGCCGATGCGGTCGAGCTGGTCGATCTCACGCCCGACGACCTGATCCAGCGCCTCAAGGAGGGCAAGGTCTACGTTCCCAAGCAGGCCGAACGGGCGCTGCAGAACTTCTTCTCGCCCGCCAAGCTGACGGCGCTGCGCGAGCTCGCGCTGCGCCGTACGGCTGATCGCGTGGACGAGCAACTGCTCAGCGAAATGCAGGCGCACGCGATTTCGGGGCCGTGGGCCGCGGGCGAGCGGATTCTCGCCTGCGTCAGCGAGGACCCGCGGTCGGCGGGCCTGGTGCGCTACGCCAAGCGCCTGGCGGACCGGCTGCATGCGCCCTTCACCGCGCTCTGCGTCGAGACCCCGCGCAGCCAGCAATTGAGCGAGGAGGAACGCGACCGCATCGCCGACACGCTGCGGCTCGCCGAGCGGCTCGGCGGCGAAGGCATGACGATCCCTTCGAGCTCCCGCCACATCGCCGACGACGTGGTCAATTTCGCCCATGCCAACAACGTGACGCAGATCGTCATCGGCAAGTCGAGCCGGACACGCTGGTTCGAGATCCTGCACGGCTCCGTCGTGCATGAGCTGGTGCGGCGCAGTGGCAATATCAGCGTGCACGTGATCGCCGGCGACGCGCTCGTGGGCGCGCCCATCCCGAAGAAGAATGTGCGCACGGCCGACTACGCCGCGGTCTTCGAGCCCACGCCCTATCTCGCCGCCGTCCTGGCGGTCGCGGTCGCGCTTGGGCTCGGCGAGGCGATCCAGCATCTGTTCGGCGGCATCGAAACCGTCGACCTCGTGTTCTTGACCGCCATCGTGGTCATCGCGGTCCGCTACGGCCTGTGGCCATCGCTCACGGCGAGCGTCGCGGCCTCGCTTTGCTACAATTTCTTCTTTCTGCCCCCGATCTACACGTTCACCATCGCCGATCCGGTCAACATCGCGGCTTTCATCCTGTTCACGATCGTCGCCGTCATCGTCTCGCATGTCGCCGCCCGCGGCCGGACGCAGACCGTGACCGCCCAGGGCCGCGTGCGCACGCTCGAATCGCTTTATGCCTTCAGCCGCAAGCTCGCCGGCGCCGGAACGCTCGACGACGTGCTATGGGCCACGGCCTATCAGACCGCGCTGATGCTGAACGTGCGGGTCGTGTTGCTGCTGCCGGAGAACGGCAGCATCGCGGTCAAAGGCGGTTATCCGCCCGAGGACACGCTCGGCGAAGGCGATCTCGCCGCCGCCCATTGGGTCTGGGAGAACAACCGCTCCGCCGGGCGCGGGTCCGATACGCTGCCGGGCGCCAAGCGGCTGTTCCTGCCGATGCGCACCGGCCGCGGCAATATCGGCATCGTCGGCATCGACAGCGACCGGGTCGGACCGATCCTCACGCCCGACCAGCGCCGCCTGCTCGATGCGCTGATCGACCAGGGCGCGCTCGCCATCGAGCGTGTCCATCTGGTCGAGGATCTCGAGGGCGCGCGGCGCACCGCCGAGACCGACCGCCTGCGCTCGGCGCTGCTCACCTCGATCTCGCACGATCTCAAGACGCCGCTCGCGGCCGCGTTGGGGGCGGCCGGCACGATGCGCGACCTGTCGCACGCGCTCACCGATGCGCAAAAGGCCGAGCTGCTGGCGACCGTCATCGACGAGTCGGAACGCCTCAACCGCTTTATCGCCAACCTGCTCGATATGACCAAGCTCGAATCCGGCGCCATCATGCCCAACGCCTCGCCGCACGACGTCGGCGAGATCGTCGGCAGCGCGCTGCGGCGCGCCGGCAAAATCCTGGCGCGCCACCATGTCGAGCTGGAGCTGGCCGCGGGACTGCCGATGCTCGACCTCGATGCGGTCCTGTTCGAGCAGGTGCTGTTCAACGTGTTGGACAATGCCGCCAAATATTCTCCCGAGGGCACCACCATCCGGATCGCAAGCTGGCGCGACGGCGACACCGCTTGGCTGCAGATATTGGACGAGGGCGAAGGCATTCCCGCAGCCGATCTCGAGCGCATTTTCGACAAGTTCCATCGCGCCCAGAAGGGCGACCATGTGCGCGCCGGAACCGGGCTGGGCTTGGCGATCTCGCGCGGCTTCGTGGAGGCCATGCACGGGACCATCACGGCGGCGAACCGAACCGACCGCACCGGTGCCGTGTTCACGATCCGCCTGCCGATACCGGGGGCGACCGAAAAGCTGGACACGGCGGCATGAGCGCCGCACCGCTCAAAATCCTCGTGGTCGACGACGAGCCGCCGATCCGCAAGCTCTTGCGCATGGGCCTGACCACGCAGGGTTACGAGGTCCTGGAGGCACCCAACGGCAAGGCCTCGCTGGAGCTGATGGCAAAAAAGCCCGATCTGATCATTCTCGATCTCGGGCTCCCCGACATTGCCGGCCTCGAATTGCTGCGCCTGATGCGCGGGCGCAACGACGCCGTGCCGATCGTGGTTCTGTCCAGCCGCGGCGACGAGGCCGGCAAGGTCCAGGCGCTCGATTTCGGGGCCGACGATTTCGTCACCAAGCCGTTCGGCATGGACGAGCTGCTCGCCCGCCTGCGCGCGGCGCTGCGCCATCAGCTGCAGGTGCACGGCGAGCGGCCGATCTTTCGCGTCGGCGAGCTTGCGGTCGACCTGGTGCGGCGCATCGTCAAGGTCGGCGACAAGGAGGTGAAGCTCTCGCCCAAGGAATACGAACTCCTGCGCGTGCTGGTGCAGCATGCCGGCAAAGTGCTGACCCACAAATTCCTGCTCGGCGAGCTGTGGGACGAGCTCACCGACGCGCAATATCTGCGCGTATATGTGCGCCAGCTGCGGCAGAAGATCGAAACCGATCCCGAGCGCCCGCACTACGTTCTGACCGAAACGGGCGTCGGCTACCGGCTGCGGGCGCCGGATTAGCGCATGTCCCGGAAAAGTGGATGCCGGTTTTCCGAAAGGACATGCGCCAGCGCAAAAAAAACGGAGCACATCCCGATCCGTTCGATCGGGATGTGCTCTAAGTGGCGAATTCGCGCGTTCGCGGCGCGCGCGTCTGGATCGTGGTGTCCGCATGCGATAGCCTCCTCGCGCGCAAGGCAACCCTCCACGGGGCACCGGCTTTGAAACTGGCTTGGCCATGGCAGGACCGGCAGCGCCGATTTTCCGCGCTGAAGGCTGCCGCATTCGCCTTCATGCTCGCGCCCGGCGCCTGGCTCGCCTACCAGCTGGGCAGCGGAGACTTCGGAATCTATCCGATGTGGCTCGGCGGCTTGACCTATTGGTCGGGCGTGTGGGCGACGGCGGTCCTGCTTCTGGCGCTCGCGGTCACGCCGGCGCTGACCATCCTGGGCTGGAGGAGCCTCATCGACGTGCGACGGATGATCGGCGTCGCCGCGCTCGCCTACACGATCGCCCATGTCGTCATCTATTTTGCGCTGCGATTCTGGAACTTCGCGACGATCGTCAAGGAGATGGCGACGAGCCCGTCGCTGATCGCCGCGACGCTGTCGACCGTCGGTCTTCTGGCCTTGGGGCTGACCTCGGTCGATGCCGCGATCGCCCGCATGGGGGCGAGAGGATGGCAGCGCTTGCACAACACGATCTATGTCGTTTCGGCCCTGGCGTTGCTCCACGCCCTGCTCTCGCGCGGCACCAACCCGATGCAATATCTGCTGACCGGAATGTTCTTCTGGCTCATGATCTGGCGCGTGCTCGATCGTTACGGGCGCGGAACCGACCCGAAGGCGCTGGCCATGCTCGCGATCAGCTCTTGCCTGTTTGCGGCGTTGCTGGAGGCCGCTTTGGTCTGGGTAAAGCGTGGCTACTCGCCTGTGGAGACGCTCGGCTACAATTTCTCTTTGATCTTTGGCATCCCGCCGGTGTGGGAAATCCTTGCCCTCGGATTACTGATCGCACTCGCGGCGGCTGCGGCGGCTCTTCGCCTCCCTTCACCACGCGTTACGACATAGCGACGGCGGATTTACATCTATAAACTTCATTTATAGCCAATTTACTTGAGTGATTTGAAGGTTCGGACGTACCCTCCGTCGGCGACATAAGAAGCACCGGGGGACGATGCGCCATGCTCATGCGCGATCGGCCACGATGGCTGGTGCGGGGCGAGCATTATGGCCGTCACAAATAGCGCCCACGCCTATCAAGGTTCCGACGTCGATCTCTCGACAAGGACCGCCAAGCCAGATTGGGTTGTGGCCGTCTCGGCGAGCGAGACCGCAAGCGAGGCGCTTGCCCCGGCCACCGCGAGCGCGGCACACGCCGCTTTCGGCGAGCACGGCTGCGTCCTGCTGCGCGGCGCCTTTCGGTCCGCCACCGTCGAAGCCATGCATCACGAATTCGTCGCGCAGTTCGGAATGCTGGATTTGCCGCAGATGCGCGAGCAGGCGGCGAAGCCGGCGCCGAACCGGCTCATTCAGGTAGGCGATTCCCGCTACGATATCGCGCTACGCATGACCGGCGCGTTCGGCCGCCAGGAAGTGTTCGCGAACGGTGTCGTCCTTGGGCTCCTGCGTCCGCTGCTCGGCAACCACATGCTCTTGAACAGCCTGACCGCCGTCGTATCGCATCCGAACGCACAGCGGCAACGCATTCATCGCGACTACCCGCACCTGTTCGACTATGCCCGGAACATGCCGGTGCACGCTGTCAACGTCGTGGTGCCGCTCGTCGATGTCGATCTCACGACCGGGCCGACCGGGATTTGGCTGGGCTCGCACCTATGGGACGGCAGCGACCCGCCGGAGGAATCGATGACGGTCTGCGCGCTGCAGCGCGGCGACTGCATGATGATGGACTATCGTTTGCTGCATGCGGGCCTGCCCAACCGCACGGCGCGTCCGCGGCCGATGCTCTATTTGGTCTATGCCCGCCCGTGGTTCTTCGACCAGCACAACCATCTGCGGACAAGCCGCGTCCCGGTGGACATGCCGCTCGAGCACTACAACGCGCTGCCCGCCTCCGTTCGTCCGCTGCTGGCGCGCGCCCATTACTACGCGATGCTTTCGCGCTGGCATGAGGCCGCCATCCCTGCCCCGGAGGCCCCGAGCGCAGGCGCCCAAGGCAGCGCCCCCTCGCCCTGGGGCAAGGCTTCCCGCAACAATCCCTGCCCCTGCGGCTCGGGCAAGCGGTACAAGCATTGCCACGGCGCACTGACCTGAGGGGACGAGCGTCGCCGGACTTCACTCCCCCTTGATATTGGCTTCGCGGATGACCTTGCTCCATTTCTGCGCTTCGGAGCCCAGGAATTCCGACAATTGTTCCGGCGTTCCAGCGATCGGCTCGAACAATTGCGGATCGAGGAAATTCTTGCGCACGGTAGGATCGGCAAAGAAGCCGCGGACCTCGCCGTTGATCTTGTCGACCACCTCCCGCGCGATGCCGGCCGGCCCGAACAGGGCGAACCAGGAGACCGAGCGGTAGCCCGGCAGCCCGCCTTCCGCCACGGTCGGAACGTCCGGAAGAAGCGGCATGCGCTTCTCGGCGCCAACCGCCAGGAAGCGGACCTGGCCGGTGGCTGCGGGCTGAACCGCGCTCGCGGCGCTCACATACATGAGCTGGATGTGGCCCGCGATCACGTCGGTCATCGCCGGCGCCGCACCTTTGTAGTGGATGGGAACGAGCTTGGTCCCGGTGAGCGACTGGAACAGCTCCATGTTCAAATGCGCGGTGGAACCGACCCCATAGGTCCCATAGTTGAGCTCGCCCGGGTGTTGCCTGGCATAAGCGATGAGCTCCGCAACGCTGTGCACCGGCAGCGACGGGTGCACGATCAAACCGTGATTGATGATGACGAGCCCGACGATCGGCGTGAAATTCTTGATGTCGTAAGGCAGCCTGGCATAGAGGCTCGGATTGGCCACGAAAGTGACTTCCGGGCCGATCAGCAGCGTGTGGCCGTCGGGCGGCGACTTGGCGACATATTCGGCGGCGATGATGTTGTTCGCCCCGGCTTTGTTCTCGACGATGGCCTGCTGGCCCCAAGCTTGCGCGAAGCGCTGCGCCAGCATGCGCCCGAGCGCATCTGTCACCCCGCCCGGCGGGGCCGGAACCACGATATTGATGACCTTGCTCGGATAGGTCTGGGCGTGTGCAGGTGCCGCAGCGGCGGCAACGAAAAGGCCGAGCGCGGTCAAGAGACCGAGCGCGATCAGGGCGCGGTGCCGGCGTGCCGTCGAACGCACCATGGGCTGGGCTCCCCTCGCAGGCTTTGGCCTGGCGGATTATTCCAGAGACGTGCGCGCAAGGGAACGCGTGTGAAGCGCCTGCGACAGCGAGGTCGGGACCGGCTTACTCCACGTCCTCGACCTTGGCGGGGCCTTCGCCGAACGCCTTTTGCGCCAGCGCCGCTTCCATGAACGGATCGAGATCGCCGTCGAGCACGCCGCCGGTGTTCGAGGTCGCGACGCCGGTGCGCAGGTCCTTCACCATCTGGTAGGGCTGCAGCACGTAAGAGCGAATCTGGTGGCCCCAGCCGATATCGGTCTTGCCGGCCTGCTCGGCCGCGGCCTGCGCCTCGCGTTTCTTGAGCTCGAGCTCGTAGAGCCGCGCGCGCAGCATCTGCCAGGCCTGCGCCCGGTTGCGATGCTGCGAGCGGTCGTTCTGGCAATAGACCACGATATTGGTCGGGATATGGGTCAGGCGGATCGCCGACTCGGTCTTGTTGACGTGCTGGCCCCCCGCCCCGCTCGAGCGCAACGTGTCGGTGCGCACGTCCGCTTCCTTGATGTCGACCACGATGCGGTCGTCGATGACCGGATAGGCGTTCACGCTGGCAAATGAGGTATGGCGCCGCGCGTTCGAATCGAACGGCGAGATGCGCACCAGCCGATGCACGCCGTTCTCGGTCTTGAGCCAGCCATAGGCGTTGCGGCCCTTGATCTGGACGGTCGCTGACTTGATGCCGGCCTCCTCGCCCGCGGTCTCTTCCAGGTACTCGACCTTGTAGCCGTGCTGCTCCGCCCAGCGCGTATACATGCGCAACAGCATGTTCGCCCAATCCTGGCTTTCGGTGCCGCCGGCGCCGGCATGTACCTCGACATAGCTGTCGTTGACGTCGGCCTCGCCGGAGAGCAGCGCTTCGAGCTCGCGGCGCGCGACCTCGGCCTTGAGCCTTCTGAGCGCCTCCTCGGCCTCGGCGACGACGCTTCCTTCCTTCTCGGCTTCGCCGAGCGCGATCATGCCGACCTGATCGTCGAGCTCCTGCTCGATGCGGCCGATGGCGGTGAGCTGGCTCTCGAGCGCGGTGCGTTCCTGCATCACGCGTTGCGCGCGCTGCTGGTCGCTCCACAGATTGGGATCTTCGGCCTCGCGGTTGAGCTCGGCTAGGCGGATGCGCGCCTTGTCGACGTCAAAGATGCCTCCTCAGCAGCCCGACCGACTGCTTGATCTCATCGACGATGGCCTGGATTTCTGCGCGCATAGGAGGCGATTTAGCGATCCGGCAGGCGAATTTCAATCGGGAATCGAGGTCGGGACCGAATCAATAGAGCCCGTTGCCCTTGCCGACCGCGCGGTCGGCCTCGGGCGAGACGGTGAGCGGGCGCCCGTCGGGATCGGTCACGCCGCTCATCGCATAGGCATCAGGCGGCGCGGTGCCGGGCTTGAAGGCTTCGAGGATCGCGTGCGGATCGCCCGGGCTCGTGCGCATGCCGGTCTTGGAATCGACGGTGATCAGCTTGATGCCGACCGGCACGCGAAAGTCGACTGGCGGCTTGTCCGCCAGGGCGACCTTCATGAAATCGCGGAAGATCGGCGCGGCCAGCGCGCCGCCGGTGGCGCGGTCGGCGATATGGCGCGGCTTGTCGTAGCCCATGAAAACGCCGCACACGAGATCGGGCGAGAAGCCGATGAACCAGACGTCCTTCTCGTCATTGGTGGTGCCGGTCTTGCCGGCGATCGGCTTGCCGATCTCCTTGGGGATATTGGCCGGTGCCGCGGTGCCGCGCTTGACCACGCCGGTCATGATCTCGGTGATCTGGTAGGCGGTCATCGGATCGATCACGCGCTCGCGGCGGTCAACTAAAGTTGGCTCGTTCTGGTTGGTCCATTTCGGGGCGTCGCAACCCCGGCACTCGCGCTGGTCGTGCTTGTAGATGGTGTGCCCGTAGCGGTCCTGGATGCGATCGATCAGGGTTGGCTGCACCTTGCGGCCGCCGTTGTCGATCATCGCATAGGCACCGACCATACGCATGAGCGTGGTCTCGCCGGCACCGAGCGCATAGGACAGATAGGGCGGCAGATTGTCATAAACGCCGAAGCGCTTGGCATATTCGGCAATCATCGGCATGCCGATGTCCTGCGCCAGGCGAACGGTCATCACGTTGCGGGAATGCTCGACGCCGTAGCGCAGCGTCGAAGGGCCGTTGAAATTCACCTCGTAGTTTTCCGGCCGCCAGATGCCGCTGCCGGTGTCGACCTCGATCGGCGCGTCGAGCACGATGCTCGAGGGCGTATAGCCGTTGTCGAGCGCGGCCGAATAGACGATGGGCTTGAACGAGGAGCCCGGCTGGCGCAGTGCCTGCGAGGCGCGGTTGAACTGGCTCTGGTCGTAGGAGAAGCCGCCGACCATGGCCACCACCCGTCCGGTATACGGCTCCATGGCCATGATGGCGCCGGAGATTTCCGGCACCTGGCGCAGCCGCCACTGCCCGTCCTTGCCGGCAAGCGGCTCGACATAGACCACGTCGCCGGCGGCAAGCACCTGCCCGACCTTGGTCACCGTCTTGACGCCCGCCACCTTCGCCCATTTCACCGCTTCGAGCGGAACCGTCCCGGTCTCGCGGTCCTTGAGGACCAACCCGGCAGGGTCGCGGCCCGGCTGCAGGCCGACGCGGGCCGCCTGATCGCTGGCGTCGAGCACCACCGCCAGCCGCCACGGCGCGACGTCCGACAGCGCCCTGACATCCGCGAGCTTGGCGCCCCACTCGCCGCTGGCGAGATCGAGCTTGGTGACGGCGCCGTGATAGCCGACGTTTTCGTCGAAGCGCACCAGGCCGTCGATCAGCGCCTTGCGGGCGACGAGCTGCAGCTTGGGATCGAGCGTGGTGCGCACCGACAGCCCGCCCTCATAGAGCTTCTGCTCGGAGTATTTTTCGGCGACGTAGCGGCGCACTTCCTCGGCGAAGTATTCGGCCGCGAAGATGCGCGCCCCGGTCGGCCGATTGACGACCTTCAAGGGATCCTTCTTGGCCTGCTCGGCCTCCTGTGCCGTGATGTAGTGATCCTCGGCCATGCGCTCGATGACGTAATTGCGGCGCGCAATCGCATCGTCATGGTGGCGGTAGGGATTGTAATTGTTGGGGCCTTTGGGCAGCGCCGCAAGATACGCGGCTTCCGGGATGGTCAATTCGTGCACGGACTTGTCGAAATAGAGGAGCGACGCCGCCGCCACCCCATAGGCGCCCACGCCGAGATAGATTTCGTTGAGATAAAGCTCGAGAATCTTCTGCTTCGAGAACGTCCGCTCGATCTTCAGCGCCAACAGCGCCTCGCGGATCTTGCGGCTGAATCTCAGCTCGTTGGTGAGCAGGAAGTTCTTGGCGACCTGCTGGGTGATGGTGGAGGCGCCCTGCGGGCGCCGCCCGCTGCCGTAATTCTGGATCAAGTACAGGCCGGCCCGGGTGATGCCCTGGAAATCGATGCCGTTGTGCTCGTAGAAGTTCTTGTCCTCGGCCGCCACGAAAGCGTTGATGACGAGCTTCGGCACCGCTTGGATCGGGATGTAGAGGCGTCGCTCGCGCGCATATTCGGCGAGCAGCGAGCCGTCGGAAGCATGCACCCGCGTCATCACCGCGGGCTCGTAATCCTGCAGCTGCGAATAGTCGGGCAGGTCCTTGGAATAGTGCCACAACAAGCCCGCGACCGCCGTGACCGAGACGAGAAACACGATGGTTCCCGCCGTGAACAGGAAGCCCATGAAGCGCAGTATCAGTCGCATTGCCGGTCCTGCCGATCCCGCCGCCGAGCCCCCCGCTGGGGCGCTTCACTGGTTGCCGCCACCGCCGCGTGCGCTCGCGAATCTGACAGGTTTTTACGCTCCCCGCCAGCGCCTGCACCCGGCGCGCCCCGGCGATCCAGTCGCGCCGTTTTATGTTGAATCTGAGGCCGGTTCGCCACCTTGCCCTCAATTCTGCCCGTTTCCGCGGCCGCCGCCGGCCATGCGGGTGGTGAAGAAGCGATCGATCGCCTGCGCGATCGAATCGGCGGTGTGCTCGCGCCAATCGACGGAGGTCATGGATTTGATGTCCTGCTTATTGGACACATAGCCGAGCTCGACCAGCACGGAGGGAATGTCGGGCGCCTTGAGCACGCGAAAGCCCGCGGACTTGAGCGAGTTCTTGTGCATCCGCGTCGCCGTCCGCATGGAATCGATGAGCCCGCGGGCGAATTGCACGGAAAATGTCTTGGTTTCGCGCTGGGCGAGGTCGATCAATATGTCGGCGACGTCGTTGGGCTCGGAGGTGAGATCGACGCCCGCGATCACGTCGGCGCGGTTCTCGGCCTCGGCCAGCCGCGCGGCTTCCGAATCCGACGCCGTTTCCGACAACGTATAGACGCTCGCCCCCTGTGCATCGCCCTCGCCGCGCGGCAACGCGTCGGCATGGACCGAGATGAACAGCGCAGCCTGCTGCGCGCGCGCCAGCGAGACTCGATCGGCGAGCGCCACGAAAGTATCGTCGGAGCGCGTCATGATGACCTGGTATTTGCCCGCCTTCTCGATCTTGCCGCGCAGCAGCAGCGCGAATTCGAGGACGATATCCTTTTCGGTCTCGCCGCTCGGCGCCTTGGTGCCGTTGTCGATGCCGCCATGACCCGGATCGAGGACGATGATCGGGCGCTGGTCGGTGCGGGGTGGCGGCTTGACGGCCGGCGCCGCCGGTTCCCGCACGCGGTTCTCGAGCGCGATGTTGCGCAGAAAGGCGTCGCGGTCGACGGCGGCGAGATCGAGCACGAAACGCGCCGGCTGCTCGTTGCCGGGATCGAGCATGTAGGCTTTGTCGACGCGGGCCGGACGGGTGAGATCGATCACCAGGCGCGAGCCGCCCGTCATCATGAGGCCGTAGCGAAAGGCCTTGACCAGCCCGCGGCCGCTCTCCCCGGTCGCGGGCGGAAATCGGAAGGCCACCTGCGGCAGGTCGATGATCACCCGGTAGGGATTGGCGAGCGTAAAGATGCGCGACTCGATCTTCTGGCTGAAGTCGATCACCATGCGGGTCGTCGCCTCGTCGCCGCCGACCCGCACCTCGCTCGCGACCGGGAATTCGCTGGCGGCGTCAGCCGCCGCGCCGGCGGCGGGCGCCCCCGGCGGTAAGCCGAGCAGGGCCGCACCGACGCCCATTACGGCGCAGATGATCGGGCATGCCGCGCGGATCGACATCGATTTCCGAAGCCTCCGGCACCTCTTTAACCCATTAAGGGGGGCCTAGTTAACCGCCCCTTAACCCTGGGACAGCCCGCGGTCCACAACTGCGTTTCGAATGCACCGGGAAAACGCTCCCGGTGCAGCCTGACGCTGCTTGCCAATGCGGCGATGCGGCCGTAAGAAGGGCTTGCTGATGGTTGAAAGTTCCGGTTGTGCCGCGTTTGGGCATCCGGCAGCCACCCAGGGATCGCTCTCCGACAACCATCGGGAGGAGACCTGGGCGGCGGAGGCGAGCCGCACGTCCCGCATTCGGCGTGGCGCCGGCGAGCGATCAAAGCCGATGCCCTTGTAGAGCACAATTGGTTGCGCACGATTGGTTTCGCTTGCGGGTTTAGGTGCCTCGCGGGCATCTCCCGCGGCGATGCTGCGACAGCTCACCCGAGCTGTTCGCGACCGACCTGTTCGCAATGACAGCCCTCAGCCGAGAGAAACTACGGCAGCGCCCATGCGTTGCCGCTCCGTCAGGGGCCGAAGGTCAGGTTACGACAAGCCATGTCACGACAGATCATGCTGGGACCGCGCGTCGAAGGCTTGACCGATCGCAGTCACATCGCGTCGTCAGGCGCCATGGGTCGCGTTTGTGGCCGCGCTTGCGCATTGCGCGCAATCGCGGCTGCGCGCGATGGCAATCTTTCGCGTGCCGCAAAGGCCCTTTCGCTCAACCGCAATCAGGCCGTTTCCTGGTCGCGCCGTCCCGTGTCGCCCGCGAGGCGACGACGGGCGGCCGCGTGCCGGCGTGCCATCAAGAGATCAGTCAATGCCCAACAAAATGTTGATCGATGCGACCCATCCGGAAGAGACCCGGGTGGTCGTTCTGCGCGGTAATCGCGTCGAGGAATTCGACTTCGAGTCCGCCACCCGCAAGCAGCTTCGCGGTAACATCTATCTCGCCAAGGTGACGCGCGTCGAGCCGTCGCTGCAAGCCGCCTTCGTGGATTACGGCGGCAACCGCCATGGCTTTCTCGCCTTCGGCGAAATTCACCCCGACTATTATCAGATCCCGGTCGCCGACCGGCAGTTGCTGATCGAGGAGGAGGAGCGCGCCGCGCGCGCGGCCGAGCTCGAGGCCGACAATCGCGCCGGACGCCGCGCCCAGCGCGAGCGACGCGCCGGCCGACCACGCGATCAGATCAAGAGCGCGCCGGTCGAGCCGCAAGAAATCGACTCCCAAGAAATCGATTCCCCTGACGAAGCCGCCGCCATGGCGGCAGCCTCCGAAATCATGGCGCCCGCGGCCGATGCCGCCGGCGAGGCTGGCACCGAGCAGCCGATGGCGGATTTTGGCGAAGAGCCGTTCGTCTCGGCGCCGCAGGCGGCGGACAGCGAAGATGCGGACGCCTCCGACGCGCCGCCGATCGACGAGGACGCCGCGCATGCTGCCGCCGGGACGCCGATCGAGCTCGACCTGATCGCATCAAGCGCCGCCGGGGAATCCTTGCCGGGCGGCGAGGCGGATCATCACGAGGAGAACGGCATGCCCGCCGGCGAGCCGGCGGCCGCCACCGAGGGCACCGCGCCCGACGACCACATCACCGAGATCAACGGAGCTGCCGGTGAGGAAGAGACGGTCGAATCGGTGGGCGGCGCCGACGCGATGGAGGAAGTGCCCGAGCGCATGTCGCGCATGCGCCGGCAGTACAAGATTCAAGAGGTGATCAAGCGCCGCCAAGTGATGCTGGTGCAGGTGGTCAAGGAGGAGCGCGGCACCAAGGGCGCGGCGCTCACCACCTATCTCTCGCTCGCCGGCCGCTACTCGGTGCTGATGCCCAATACCGCGCGCGGCGGCGGCATCAGCCGCAAGATCACCGATTCGGTCGATCGCAAGCGGCTCAAGGAGGTCGCGCAGGACCTGGAAGTGCCGGAGGGCATGGGCGTGATCCTGCGCACCGCCGGCGCGAGCCGAACCAAGACCGAGATCAAGCGCGACTTCGAGTACCTGCTGCGGCTGTGGGAGACGGTGCGCGATCTCACGCTCAAATCTACGGCGCCGACCTTGGTCTACGAGGAGGGCTCGCTGGTCAAGCGCTCGATCCGCGATCTCTACAACAAGGACATCGACGAAATCCTGGTCGCCGGCGACGCCGCCTATCGCGACGCGCGCGATTTCATGCGCATGCTGATGCCGACCCACGCCAAGAACGTGAAGCCCTATCGCGACGGCGTGCCGATGTTCGGCCGGTTCGGGATCGAGAGCCAGCTCGATGCCATGTTCCAGCCGGTGGTGCAGCTGCGCTCCGGCGGCTATATCGTGCTCAACCAGGCGGAGGCCCTGGTCGCGATCGACGTCAATTCCGGCCGCGCCACCCGCGAGCACCATATCGAGGATACCGCGCTCAAGACCAATCTCGAGGCGGCCGATGAGATCGCCCGGCAGCTGCGCTTGCGCGATCTCGCCGGGCTGATCGTCATCGACTACATCGACATGGACGAGAAGCGCAACAACCGCACGGTCGAGCGGCGGCTGAAGGAAGCGCTCAAGCACGACCGCGCCCGCATCCAGGTCGGGCACATATCGCATTTCGGCCTCCTGGAAATGTCGCGCCAGCGCATCCGCTCGAGCGTGCTCGAAAGCTCGACCGAGAAGTGCCCGCATTGTGGCGGCACTGGCCATGTGCGCTCGGTGTCCTCGGTCGCCTTGCAGCTGTTGCGCGCCATCGAGGAAATGCTGCTCAAGGGCGGCACGCACAATCTCATCGTGCGCACCCGCAGCGAGACCGCACTCTATCTCCTAAACCACAAGCGCGCCCATCTGCGCGAGCTCGAGGAGCGCTTCCAGCTCACCATCACGGTCAATGCCGACCCGAGCGTCGCCGGCCAAGTGTCCTATGTGATCGAGAAGGGCGAGCAGGTGCACAGCCTCGAGCAGGCAAAGGCGCTGGTCGCGGTGCAGCCGACCACCACGGCCGCGGGCGCGGACGAGGAGGAAGACGAGATCGTCGAGGAGCTCGAGGAGAGCGAGGAGGCGGACGAGCCCGGCGACGTCATGGCGGGTGGAGCGGAAGATCACGACGCCGACGGTGCGCACGGCTCCGAAGCGGCGGCCGGCGAGCGCAATGGACGCAAGCGCCGGCGGCGCCGGCGCGGACGGCGCGGCAGCGAGGGCCGCGAGGGCGAAGCGCCCTCGCCCGAGAACGCCGCCGCGCCGATCGCCGTCCAGGGCGAGGAGGAGCATGAGCTTTCCGCCGCAGATGCCGAGGCGGAGGCCGATTTCGGCAGCGCCGAGGGCGCCGGCGAATCGCAAGCCGATGGCGAGAAGCGCCGCCGCCGGCGTGGTCGCCGCGGCGGACGGCGCAGCCGCCACGGCCGCGACGGCCAGCCGGCCGCGCAGGGCTCCGACGCGGGCCCCGCTTTCGAAGCGGAAGGCGGCATGGAGGAGCAGCACCACGCCACCGCCGAGGAGCATGAGGGGGAGCCGCGCGAGCGCGTGCCGCACGAGCACGCGCCGCATGAGCACGATCAGCCCGACCATGCGGAGCCGCGGATCGAGCACGCGGCCGAGCTGGCGCCGCCGGCAGCCGAGCCGGCCCCGTCCGAGGAAAAGCCGGCGCCACGACGCGGCTCCACGGTGCGCGAGCCGGCCCCGGCCAGCTTCAGCTTTGGCGGCGAATCCAAGGTTCCGGAGCCGGCATTGCATGTGGAACCGGAGCCGCCGGCGCCCGTGAGCAGCACGGAGAGCGCGGAGAGCGACGACGAGGCCCGCCCACGCCGCGCCGGCTGGTGGAGCAAGCGCGTGCTCGGCAAGGGATAGCTGCGGTCGAAGATGAAGAGTGCCTGGGTTGAACGGGATGCGCAGGCGATCGTCGATCGCTACGTGCGGCAGGGTTATGCCTCCGATCTCGCGCTACGCATCTATACGTCGCGGCTGCTAGGCCGCGAGCCCAAGCTGGTGCTCCACGGCGGCGGCAATACCTCGGTCAAGACCAAGCTGCGCGACCTGATCGGCGAGGAGGTCGAGGTCCTCTGCGTCAAGGGCTCGGGCTGGGACATGGCGGCGATCGAGCCCGCCGGCCTGCCCGCGGTGCGGCTCGAGCGGCTGCGCAAGCTGCGCGCGCGCATTGCGCTCAGCGATGAGGACATGGTGCGCATCCAGCGCGAGAACCTGCTCGACCCGATGGCGCCCAATCCCTCGGTCGAGACGCTGTTGCACGCTTTCCTGCCGCACAAATTCGTCGACCACACCCATTCGACCGCGGTGCTGAGCCTGATCGACCAGCCCGACGGCGCCGCTTTATGCGCGGAGACCTATGACGGGCGCATGGGCGTCGTCCCCTATGTGATGCCGGGTTTCGCGCTCGCCAAGCTTGCGGCCGAAATCTACGAATCCGCGCCCGCGGTCGAGGGCCTGATCCTGCACAAGCACGGCATTTTCACCTTCGGGGAGACCGCCGAGGAAGCCTATACGCGCATGATCGAGATGGTGACGCGCGCCGAGGAGCGCCTCGGGCGCAACCGCAAGGCCGTGTTCGAGACCGCCGTATTGCCGCAGGCGGTGGCGCCGCTTGCGGTCGTTGCGCCGATCCTGCGCGGCGCCTGCAGCGCGCGGGACGAGCGCAACGAAGGCGCCTGGCGGCGGCTCATCCTCGACTTCCGCGCCACGCCCCAAATTCTCGACTTCGTCAACGGCGCCGAGCTCGCCCGCTACGCCGCCGCCGGCGTGGTCACGCCCGACCATACGATCCGCACCAAGAACTGGCCGCTCCTGATGCGCGCGCCCGAAGACGGCCGGATGGATTCCTTCAAGCGTTCCGCCCAGAAGGCGGTCTTGACCTTCGTCGAGCGCTACAAGGACTACTTCACGCGCAACAATATCCGCGTCGGCTCGATCAAGCGGATGCTCGACCCGCTGCCGCGCGTGGTGCTGTTGCCGGGGCTTGGCCTGTTCGGCCTTGGACGCACCAAGAAGGACGCCCGGATCGCGGCCGACATCGCCGAATCGGCGGTCGCGACCATCACCGATGCCGAGGCGATCGGACGCTTCGAGTCGATCCCGGAAGCCGACATGTTCGACATGGAATATTGGTCGCTCGAGCAGGCCAAGCTCGGCACGGCGGAGGAGAAGCCGCTCGCCGGCCAGATTGCCGTCATCACCGGCGCCGCCGGCGTCATCGGCACCGCGACCGCGCGCGCCTTCGCGGCGGCGGGCGCCGAGGTCGCGCTGCTCGATCTCGACGAGACTGCCGTGCAGGCCAAGGCCAAATCGATCGGCGGCAGCGCGCTCGCGGTGCGCTGCGACGTGACCGACGCCGGCTCGGTGCGGGCGGCGTTCGATCACGTGGTGCAGACCTTCGGCGGCGTTGACATCGCGGTGTCGAATGCGGGCGCGGCTTGGCAAGGCCGCATCGGCGAGGTCGACGAGGAGGTGCTGCGCAAAAGCTTCGAGCTCAATTTCTATGGCCACCAGCGCGTGGCGCAGGCGGCCGTGAAGGTGATGCTGGCGCAAGGCACCGGCGGCTGCCTGTTGTTCAACGTCTCCAAGCAGGCGGTCAATCCGGGGCTCAATTTCGGTCCCTATGGCTTGCCCAAGGCGGCGACACTGTTCCTGGTGCGGCAATACGCGCTGGACTACGGCGCCGAGGGCATTCGCGCCAACGCCGTCAATGCCGACCGCGTGCGCTCGGGCCTCCTGACCGACGAGATGATCGCCTCGCGCTCCACCGCCCGCGGCCTGAGCGAAAAGGACTACATGAGCGGCAACCTGCTCGGCCGCGAGGTCACCGCCGAGGACGTGGCGCAGGCTTTCCTGGGGCAGGCGCTGGCGCTCAAGACCACGGCCGACGTCACCACCGTGGATGGTGGCAACATCGCGGCGGCACTGCGGTAGCCTATGTCGCAAGTTTTACGCGCCCATAAGGGCGGTGACCTTTTCGAGCCGTGCCACCTGATCAAAGGTCGCCAGCAAGCTCTGCTTGTCGCTGATCGGAAGGTCCAGGCGATCAGCGCGCAGCTAAATTGGAATCGGTATAAACTAAACTGTTTTACTTTGCGCGTCGGGCATGATTGAAGGAATGGCTTGCCTTCAAACAAAGTGCCGGGTTGCGTTTTCATGATCGTCTGTTCCTGCAACGTGCTGT
>DATDGG010000344.1:0-15068 GCA_036522235.1 Xanthobacteraceae bacterium | reverse complement strand
CCGATCGGCGGCGAGCCGCAAAATCGGATCAGCGTCGAACCCGGCGGCGTGCCGAATCAGGACGAGATCGAACGCCGCCGCGGACTGGTGCGCCGATTCTTCAACGACTATTGGTCGTCGGTCGACGACAAGCCGGCGTCGTTTGCGGAACGGCTGGATGGGGCGGAGGGGTACATCAACGAACGCGTGGCGGCCGGCGGCGAGCCTTGGCAGCTCGACCACGCCACCAGGAAGCAACTCGGCCTGCCGCCGTCCAGGAAGCGATGAAGGCATCGGCTTCGCGCGCTTCCGGTCGGGCGACCGGATCGCGCGCCTCACAGCGAAATCGCTTCAGGTCGAATCGCGATTTCGCTCTACCATTTGTTCGATCGCATGACCGCTGCTTTCGCCGAGGCAAGCCTTATCCGAAAAGTTTGCGACCCCGCCTTCGCGGGGGCAGGCTTTTTCGGAATCATGCTTTGGCGATTTGATTTCAACACATCGGAGAAATAGGGCGGCCCCGACCGGTGGTTGGGGTCATTGGGGTCTGGTCGGAGCCGCCACGCCAACGCGGGGGAGCAGATCGTCAGCGCGCGCACGATCAGGCCGCGGCACTTAACAAGCGGTTTCTTCTCCCCTAGGGCAGATACCCTAGGCGCTCGGCTGTAGCTTGAAATCCGATCATCGCCTCATTGAAAACTTGGTTTGAGGTTTGAATTTCCGACGCTTACCAAACTACCGCGTGTTTCGACTCCGAATCACGCATAGTGATTTGTGAAATCGTGATTTGAAAATCGAATGCAGCGCAAAGCCCGCTTCCAGGGAGAGCCGCGATGAAATCACTCGTCGTCAAACGTTCGGTCGTCATCGCCGGCCACAGGACCAGCATCAGCCTGGAGGATGCGTTCTGGAAGGAGCTCAAGGAAATCGCGAGTGTCCGCAAGATGACACTGTCCGAGATCATTGGGGCGATCGATACGGAGCGCCAGCACGCCAATCTGTCGTCGGCGATCCGTCTGTTCGTCCTGGATTTCCATTGCAGCCGCCAGAGCGCGGAGGTCGCAAGTCCGCGATCAGAGGTCAGGCGAGTTCCCGACGTCCGATCTCTGGCCTCCGGCATCTGAGCTCCAAGTCGCCCGCTTATTGCTGCAAAATTCGAGCTTGGCCTCGACCGCGTCCATGCGCCTTCCCAATGCCGCCGCAATATCCGCGCAGGCGACGCCACGGCGCTTCATGCGAATCGCTTGCTGCAGTTCCTTCATCGACCACGCTGCGCCCTTGGCCATTCACATGTTCCGCAGATCGGAGCTGCATCTCCGCAGCTGCCATGATTTGTAAGGGTTGAGATCAGAATTTTCGCGTCGCGGCGAGCCGCATCAGCTGCCACGACGGACAAAGCTGAGCGCTGCTCTCTTCCGCGTCGGAATGATCCGCTATCCGCGAATGATCCATTGGCGAATGATCGGCTGGCACGATCTCGGGCGCCAACGCAATCCTGCGTGGCATCATGATGACACGCCCGTGTTGATCATCGAGATCGACAAGGACCTTACGAATCCAATCCAGCCGCGGTTTGCGTTCGCTCATGGGCGCCACATAAACAAGACATTTTGACGCCAGTTTGTCGAATGATGCAGCTATATAATACCCGATACTCCCGCATATTACCTAATACTGCCACATGATACTGATGCGTTGCGACTAGCACTCGTCAAATAAGGCAAGCAGCAAACACGTGAGCTCGTTTGATTCGCACCGCGCGCCGGTGGACCGCGAGCCACGAGGTCGCGCCTGCCTGGTGGACGCGAAGGCGTGCGCTTGGCGCCTCGGCGCGATTCGCCGGAAATCCGCGGCGACCCGACGCGCCCGCCGGGGCCCACCGGGTTACCTCCGGCCGCCGCCATCTTGTCATTCGCCCCGTTGTCGCCGCTATCGCCCGGCAGGCAAGGCACTCGGGGGGCGGAGCGCCGAGAGGTCGGGGTGATCATTCGCGATTCGACATGCGCCGCCGGTCTTGCATCGCGCCGCGCCGTGCTGCGGGGATTGACCTCGGCCGCTTCCGCGCTCGCGCTCGGCGGCTGCGCGAGCGTGTCCGCGAACGGCGTGCGCTTTGATGCTTCGGAGATTTCGACCGACCCGGTCGTGCTGGTAGCGACCAACCGCAAGCCGGTGGAGGGCGCGCGCGCCAAGCCCTGGTTCGGCCCGGAACGGGCCTCGGTGCTGAGCGTCGCGCGGGCAAAGCTCACGCCGCCGGGCGACAGTCGGTTTTCGCTCGCCGCGGTCGGGCTCGAGGACTGGCAGCTCGCGGCGATCGAGCCGGTGCCGCAGGTCGGCGACCTCCCGGCCCGGCCGGCCGGCCAACGCGACATGCTGCTCTACGTCCACGGCTTCAACCAGACATTCGAAACGGCGGTGCTCGACGCCGCGCGCCTGTCGGACGGCATCAGGTTCCG
The DNA here is from genome assembly GCA_036522235.1 of Xanthobacteraceae bacterium. Lineage (GTDB taxonomy): Bacteria > Pseudomonadota > Alphaproteobacteria > Rhizobiales > Xanthobacteraceae > VAZQ01. The sequence goes on along the minus strand of DATDGG010000344.1, from coordinate 12,636 downwards.
CGGCGAGACCATGGCGTTCGCTTGGCCGTCGCGGGCGAAGCTCCTGGACTACGGCTATGACCGCGACAGCGCCATGTGGTCGCGCGACTCGCTCGAGAAGGTGCTCGACGGATTGATCGCGAGCCCGACGGTCGGCCGCATCCATGTCGTGGCCCACAGCATCGGCACGATGCTGGCGATGGAGGCGCTACGCCAGCTCTATGCGCGCCAAGGCGACCCGGTTGCCGAGCGGATGGGCGCCGTGATCTTCGCTGCGCCGGACATCGACATGGACGTGTTCGCATCCTCGGTCGAGCATGTCGGCCCCATGGCCCAGAAAATCACCGTGCTCACGGCAACAAACGACCGGGCGCTCGCGCTGTCGCGATGGATGGCCGGCGGGATGACGCGCGTCGGCGCCGCCCAGAAGGCCCAGCTCGAGAAGCTCGGGCTGCACGTGATCGACGCGTCGCATGAGGGCTGGGGGGTCATCAACCACGATCTGTTCCTCTCGAACGAACGGATTCGGCAGGTCATCCGCCACGCCGTCGACAGCCCGACCGGCGCTTAGAGCGGCGCGGCCCGCGGCCGCCGTCACGGCAGCGGCTCGATCGGCTGCCTGCCGTAGACCGTGTGCCATTCGGAGTTTTCCCGCATCGCCTCGGTGGGATCTCCTCAGCCGGCGCATCGATCTTACGACGTCTTGCGGACCAACATGGATGCGCCGGCCCGCCCAAGACGGCGGAAATCGGCTATCCGTTGCGCGCCAAATCTGCTTCTTTGCCGTCGCGAGGTCGGTCAAGCCTTGAGGTTCGCGACGTGACGTTTCAAACGATTGTGGTCGAGGTGTCGGCGCGCCGCATTGCCACGGTCGCGCTGAACCGGCCCGAGCGCGGCAACGCATTCGACCAAGTCATGCTCGATGAGCTCGCCCAGGCATTCGCGGCGCTTGGCGCCGACGACGCTGTTCGCGTCGTCGCCCTGCGCGGCAGCGGGCGTCACTTCTGTACCGGGGCCGATCTCGCGGCGCGCGCGGGTGCGGCGCCGGCGGAGCGGAGCGCGGCCGCGCCTGTCTCGTTGCGCGAGGTGCTGGCGAGCCTCGACGCCTTGCCGAAGCCGACATTGGGGCTCGTTCACGGCGCGGCGGTCGGCGGCGGCGCCGCCTTCGCGGCCTGCTGCGATGTCGTGATCGCAGCCGAGGATGCCTTCTTTTCGATCCCCGAGGTTCGGGTCGGCATGCCGCCGCTCGGCGTCGCTCCGTTCCTGGTGCGCGCGATCGGGCACCGCAACTTCCGCCGCTACGGACTTTCGGGCGAACGCATCACCGCCGCGGAAGCCCTGCGCCTGGGACTGGCGCATCAGATCTGCGCCGCCGACGCGCTCGAGGAAACATGGGCGCGCATCGCCGACGAGCTCCTGCTCGGCGCCCCGGGCGCCATCAGCACGCTCAAGCGCGCGGCCGCGCAATATGCCTCGCCGACCTTATCGGCGATCCTGGGGACGCCCGCCCCGCACGACCCGAAATCCCCGGAGGCCCTGGAAGGAATTGCGAGCTTCCGCGAAAAGCGCAAGCCTGGCTGGTATCCGCAGTGAAAAGTTGAGGGCCGTTTGGATCTCGAAGCCTCGAAACGAAAAGTCGCGGCGCTGACGGCGCCGCGCAATGTCGTCCTGGTCGGGGCGAGCGACCGTGCCGGCAGCTGGGCGGCGCGGGTTTGGCGCAATCTCAATCGCTACCAATATCCGGGCCCGATCCATCTCATCAATCCAAAGCGCGACACGATCTGGGAACGGCCCTGCCACCCGGATTTCACGGCGCTGCCGGAAGCGCCCGACCATCTGGTGGTGCTGGTTCCGGCCGCCGGCGTGGCGCAGACGCTGCGGCAGGGGGCGGCGGCCGGCGCGCGCAGCGCCACGGTGTTCGCGGCCGGCTTCGGCGAAGCCTTCGACCGCGAGGCTGCCGCGCTCGGCCGCGAGCTTAAGGCCGTGATCGCGGAGACAGGCTTGGCGGTCTCGGGCCCCAATTGCATGGGCAATGTGTGCGCCAAGAGCCGCCTGGTGACCTTGACCGAGGATCGGCCGCTCGCGGTGCGCACCGGACCGGCGGCGCTGGTCGGGCAGAGTGGCGGCATGATGATCTTCCTCAATGCGGCGCTCGAGGAGCGCGGCATCTGGGCGCAATATCTGATCACCAGCGGCAACGAAGCCGGCCTGTCGGTGCCCGACTATGTGGCCTTCTTCGCGGACCAGAGCGAGCTCAAGGTCATCATCGTCTATGTGGAAGCAATCGCGAGCCCGGAAAAATTCGCGGCCGCGTGCCGCTCGGCGCGCGCTGCCGGCAAGGCGATCGTGGCGGTCAAGCTCGGCCAATCGGAAGGCGGGCGCGACGCCGCCATGGCACATACGGGTTCGCTCGCCGGTAGTGTCGAAGTTTTTGATGCGCTCGCCGGCGAGCTCGGGATCGTGCGGGCCGACACGCTCGACGACGCGGTCGAGACGACCGAGCTGCTGGCCCATACGGGCGCGACGCGCGGGCGTCGCCTCGGCGCCATCACGCTGTCGGGCGCCTTTCGGGGCCTCATCCTGGATGCGGCGGAAAAAAACCGGCTGGAGCTTCCGGCGCTGGCGCCGCCAACCACGCAAAGGCTCAACGCCGTGCTCGGCGTCGGCTCATTGGTCGGCAATCCGATCGATGGCGGATTCGGCGTGCTCACCAGCGCCGAGAACTACCTGGCCTCGATCGAGGCCCTGGAGGCTGATCCCGGCCTGGACATGCTCTTGCTGCAGGAGGCCTTGCCGCGCGAGGCCGGCTCCGCGCGCGGCGAAAAGTATATCGCGATGGTCGAGGCCTATGCGGCGGCCGGCGCGCGGAAGCCGATCGCCTTCGTGACCCCGGTCTCGCACGGCCAGACCGAATACAGCCGCGCATTGCGGGCGCGCGCGCCGCATGTCTCGTTCCTGCAGGAGGCCAACAAGGCGCTGCGCGCCATCGCGGCGGTCGCGCGGGCGCAAGCCAGCGAAGCGCTGGCCGGCACCGCCGCGGCGATCGACCGGCGGCCGACGCCCGAGCAGACGAAAGCGATCGAATGCGCGCGCTCGCGCGCCGGCGCCCAGGCGACGCCCCTCGACGAGGTCGAATCCAAGGCGCTGTTGCGCCCGTATGGGATCGCGGCGCCGGCCGAAGCCCTGGTGACCTCGAAGGCGCAAGCGCTCGTGGCCGCGGATCGCATCGGCTATCCAGTGGTGCTCAAGGCGGTCGCGGCCGAGCTCACGCACAAGTCCGAGGCAGGCGCGGTCGCGCTCAATCTCGCGAGCCGCGCTGAGCTAGAGGCTGAATACGATGCCATGGCGGGCCGCCTGCAACCGCATAGGCTTGCCGGCATGCTGGTCGCGCCGCAGATCCGCGGCGGATTGGAGCTCGTGCTCGGCCTCCATCGCGACCCCGAAATGGGCCTCGTGGTGATGGCCGGCAGCGGCGGCGTGCTGCTCGAGCTCGTCCGCGACGTCGGCTTCTGCATTCCGCCACTGAGCCCAGACAAGGCCCGCGCGTTGCTCGCGCGCACCCGCGCCGGGCAATTGCTGGACGGCTATCGCGGCAGCAAGCCGCTCGACCGCGACGCAGTCGTGGCCGCACTGGTGGGGCTGGGGGAGTTCGCGACCGATCTCGGCGACCTGATCGAAAGCGCCGACATCAACCCGTTCATGGCGCTGCCACGCGGCCAGGGCGGGCTCGCGCTCGACGCCTTGGTGGTGCTGCGGCAGCGGTAAAACCCCGACGGCCCGGGCTGCGGCACAAAAGCCGCACCGGCAACCTGGACATTTTTATCACAATGTGCCTTTTTGTGCCGGAACTGGCCGGGGCGTCGCCGGAATAGGCGCCATGAGGCCATGACGAATGACCTCACAGTGAATAATAAAGCATGCCCAATCGGCGCCCAGTCGCAACCTCAGCTAGACGAGCCCAGAGTCGCCCCAATGGCAGCGGCGACCGGCTGCTTGCGGTGCTCGCCCTTTTCACCGCCGAGGCGACGCAATGGACCGTCGAGGGTGTGGCCGAGGAGCTCGGCGTATCCACCCCCACGACCTATCGGTACTTCAAGAAATTGACCAAAGCCGGGCTGATCAGCCCGGTGTCGGGGGCCGGCTACACGCTCGGGCCCGCCATCATCCAGATGGATCGCCAGATCCAGATCAGCGATCCGATGCTCAATGGTGCGCGCGGCGTCATGCTGGCGCTCGCCCGCGATGCGCCCGAAGGCTCGACCGTCCTGCTCTGCCGGCTGTTCCACGACCGGGTCATGTGCGTTCATCAGATCATGGGCCGCGGCCCGCAGGCGCCCGTGAGCTATGAGCGCGGCCGCCTGATGCCGCTCTACCGCGGCGCCACCTCGAAGATCATCCTGGCGCATTTGCCGGCCCGGACCCTGAAGGCTTTGTTCGCGCACGACGTCGCGGAGATTGCCTCAGCCGGCCTCGGCGCCAGCTGGGACGAATTCCGGCGCGGCCTCGCGGCGATCCGCCGCGCCGGCGTCAGCGTGAGCCGCGGCGAGATCGACCCGGGCCGCGTCGGCGTCGCGGCGCCGGTTTTCGACCGGGAACGCGCGGTGCTGGGCAGCCTCAGCGTGGCCTTGCCGGAGGCGCAAGCCGACGAGCCCCTGATCGGGCGGCTGGCGCCCTTGACGGTTGCGGGCGCGCGTGAAATCGAGCGGACCATGAACAGCGGCTCGGTGGCGAGCCGACCGAGTCCGGCGCGCGTCAAGATCGCAAGGCCAAGATAGCGGAAAGCCTTTCGGGAGGACGACATGACCTTCTCCACCATCAAGCTCTCGCTCATCCTGTTCGGCTTGGCGCAGCTCCTCCGCTTCAAGGCGTTCCGGAGCCCCCTCTACCGGGCGCGGCTGAAGGAGCGCGATCTGGTGGCCCAGATCATGACGCGCGACGAGGAGATCGGACGCTGGTTCGCGTTCCGCGACGGCAAGATTAGCTCCGGGGCGGGCCTGCATCCCAAGCCCGACATCAAGCTCATGTTCAAGAACGCGGCCGCCGGCGCTTCGCTGCTGACGCCGCCAATCAACTGGCTCAATCAGATCAACGCCCAGAAGGATTTCGTCCTCACCGTCGACGGCCCCGAGGATCTCAATAACTGGTTCGCCCAGACCATCATGCTGAGCCAGACCGTCGGCTTGAAGATCGGCATGCGGCTCGAAGACGGCACCATGCGCTATTGCAACATGACCAACGGCGGGCCGGTCTTCGTCTATGTCAAGGATGGCAAGATCGTGCGCATGACGCCGATCGATTTCGCCGACGACGACCCGCCGCCCTGGACCATCGAGGCCAAGGGCGTGAAGCTCACGCCGCCGCGCAAGACCACGCTCGCGCCGCACGGACAGAACGCGAAATCGATCGTCTACGCGCCGAACCGCCTGCTCTATCCGATGAAGCGGGTCGACTTCGATCCGGACGGTGAGCGCAATCCGCAGAACCGCGGCAAGTCGGGCTACGTGCGCATCTCATGGGAGGAGGCGATCAAGATCGTCTCCGGCGAGATCAAGCGCCAGAAGCTCGCCTACGGCCCGGGCTGCATCGCGGTGTCGCACGGATCGCACCATACCTGGGGCAATATCGGCTACTACCTCTCGGCGCTGTTCCGCTTCGCCAACGCGATCGGCATGACGCGCGTGCACCACAACCCGGATTCGTGGGAAGGCTGGTACTGGGGCGCCGTGCACCACTGGGGCTACACGCTGCGGGTCGGCCAATCGGAAACCTACGGCACCGTGGAGGACTGCCTGCAGAACTGCGACATGATCGTGTCGTGGGCGGCCGATCCGGAATCGACCTCCGGCTCCTACGGGGCGCAGGAAGGCACCGTGCGCCGGCAATGGCTCAAGGATCCCAAGCTCGGCATCAAGGTCGTGCATGTCGACCCGTATTACAACGCGACCGCGCAGTTCCTACCGGGCAAGTGGTTCGCGCCGCGGCCGACCACCTCGGTCGCGATGGCGATGGCGATCGCCTATGTGTGGATCAAGGAGGACCTCTACGACAAGGACTACGTGAAGACCCACACGATCGGCTTCGACAAATGGAAGGCTTATCTCCTGGGCGAGGAGGACGGCACGCCCAAGACGCCCGAATGGCAGGAGAAGGAAACCGGCGTGCCCGCCAAGGACGTGCGGGCGCTGGCGCGCGAATGGGGTCGCAAGCGCGTTTACCTTGCGCCTGGCGGCTGGGGCAATGGCCACGGCGGCGCCTGCCGCAACCAGACCGGCATCCAATGGGCGCGCGTAATGGTGTGCCTCTCGGCCATGCAGGGCCTCGGCAAGCCGGGCTGCAACATGGGCAATCTGCAATGGGGCTGCCCGCTCGATTTCAATTTCTATTTCCCCGGCTATTCCGAGGGCGGCATGTCGGGCGACCTGGAAAACACGGCGCTGCCGGTCGAGCTCTATCAGCGCATGCCGCAGCTGCCGTCGATGAATTCCAACGGGCAGACCATTCCGCGCATCTGGATGCCGGAAGCCATCATCGAGGGAAAGGCGGAGGGCTACCGCTGGATCGGCAAATCGATCGAGCACCAGTTCGCCAAGTTCGTCTATCCGTCGGCCGGCCATTCGCCGGTGAAGATGCTCTACAAATACGGCGGCTCGATCCTCTCCACCATGAACAACACCAACCGCTGGGTGAGAATGTATCAGTCGCCGAACCTCGAATTCGTCGTGAACCAATCCATCTGGTTCGAGGGCGAGGCCAAGTTCGCGGACGTCATCCTGCCGGCCTGCACCAATTTCGAGCGGGTCGACATCAGCGAATGGGCCGGCCTCGGCGGCTACGGTCACCACGGCCAGCAGCAGCTCAACCACCGCGTCATCATATTCCAGGCGCCGGCGATCGCGCCGCAGGGCGAATCGAAATCGGATTTCTGGATCTTCAACGAAATCTGCAAGCCACTCGGCCTCGCCAACTATTTTTCCGAAGGCTGCAACGAGATCGATTGGGTGCGCCGTCTCTATCTCGCCTCCGACCTGCCGAAGGTGATCTCGTTCAAGAAGCTGCTCAAGCGCGGCTACTACGTCGTGCCGGCCGAGAAGGAGAAGCTGCGCGCACCGGTTTCCTTCCGCTGGTTCTTCGAGAATCGCAAGAAGGACGTGCCGGAGGCGCAGCCGCTGCCGTCGGACTACACGCAGGAATATCTGCGCGGCCTGCAGACCCAGTCCGGCAAGCTCGAGTTCGAGTGTAACAGCCTCAAGCGCGCCAACGATCCGGAGCGGCCCCCGATCGTCAAATACGAGCCGTCATGGGAAGGGCCGCATTCGGGCGAACGCTTCGAGCGCTATCCGCTGCAGATGCTCACGCCGCATTCGAAATACTCGTTCCACACCCAGGGCGACGGCAAGGATTCGTTCCTGCTCAATATCGAGGACCACCGGGTCAAGGTCGACGGCTACTATTACTGGATCATGCGCCTGAACGCCGAGGACGCGGCCGAGCGCGGCATCAAGAAGCACACCCTTGTGAAAGTGCACAACGATCGCGGCGCGGTGATCTGCGCGGCCTTGCCGACGCAGCGCCTGCCGCGCGGCGTCTGTCACGGCTACGAGTCCTCGGCCATCTACGACCCGATGGGCGAGCCCGGCAAGTCGGTCGATCGCGGCGGCTGCCTCAACCTGCTGACACCCGAGCGCTCCCAGACCAAATCGACGCATGCGCTCGCGGGCGCCAATTCGCTGGTCGAGATCGAGCCATGGGACGGGCTCACCGAGCACGTCTCGGCGACGTTTGCGGAGTCGAAGCCCGCGCTCAAAGCCAAGCCGGAGCAGAAGGCGCCGGCGCTGGTGCCGGCGAAGTGACTTTGTGATGGAGGCGACACTTTCCAGCCTCATCCTGAGGAGCCGTGCGAAGCACGGCGTCTCGAAGGATGGATGCACGGCACGGACCCGCAGCCATCCTTCGAGACGCGCGCAAGAGCGCGCTTCCTCAGGATGAGGCTGCGATTAGGAGCGAGCACTCGCCATGAAAAAATGGAACATGATCATCGACGTCGCCGAATGCACCAATTGCAATCTGTGCACGCTCGCCACCATGGACGAATATGTCGGCAATGAATGGCCAGGTTATAGCAAGCCAATGCCGCGGCACGGGCACAAATGGATCAACATCCTGCAAAAGGAGCGCGGGCAGGTGCCGATGATCGACATCGCCTATGTGCCGACCATGTGCAACCACTGCGACGACGCGCCCTGTGTGGCCAAGGCTCCCGACGCGATCAAGAAGCGCCCGGACGGTATCGTGCTCATCGACCCGGAAAAGGCCAAGGGCCGCAAGGATCTGGTCGAGGCCTGCCCGTATGGGCACATCTGGTGGAACGAGGAGCTCGCGGTGGCGCAAGCCTGGCCGTTCGACGCCCATCTCATCGACGACGGCTGGCAGCAGACGCGCGGCCACCAGTCCTGCCCGACCGGCGCCATGCGGGCGATCTCGCTCGAGGACACCGACATGGCACGCATGGCGCGCGAGGAGGGCCTCGAAGTGCTGCGGCCCGAGCTCGGCACCAAGCCGCGGGTCTATTACCGCAACCTCTGGCGCTATTCGAAATGCTTCATCGGCGGCAGCATCGCGGCGGAAGCGAACGGCGTCGTCGACTGCGTCGAGGGCGCCAAGGTGTGGCTCCTCAAGGACGGCCGCCTGCTTGGCGAAGCCACCAGCGACAATTACGGTGACTTCAAGTTCGACCGCCTCGACGAAGGCTCCGGCAAATATGTCGTCGAGATATCAGCCAAGGGGCGCACCAGAAGCGTGGACGCGCAGCTCGGCGTCAGCGTGAACCTCGGCGAGATCAGGTTGTAATCTGTAGCCCGCATGGAGCGAAAGCGTAATGCGGGAACGGCAGTCCCGCATTACGCTTTCGCTTCATGCGGGCTACCAAGCAAGCGCTGGGCAATGATCGATTCAACGCTCCTCATATTTCCCTCACTGGGCGGCCTCTATCAGGCGCTCGCTCCCTGGACCGAGGCGCTCTTGCGCGTCGTCGTCGGCTTGGCGCTGGTCCCGCACGGGCTGCGCATGGCGCTCGGGTTCTTTCCCGGAACCGGCGGGCCGATTCGCAATCTGTCCATGATGGCGGAGGCGCTCGACAAATGGGGCTACTGGCCCGGGAAGCTGTGGGCCCCGCTGATCGCCGGCACGCAGCTCATCGCCGGTCCGCTGCTCGCGCTCGGCCTGTTCACGCGCGCCGCCGCGGTGCCGGTGTTTCTCTTCCTGCTCGTGTCCAACTTCGAGCGCTACAGGGTGGGTGGCTATTTTTGGAACACCCAGGGCCTCGAATACACCCTGATGTGGACCGCCGGCGCCTTCTATTTTCTGGTGCATGGCGGCGGCCTGATCTCGCTTGACCATATCATCGGGCGCGCGTTCTAAATTAGTGGACCGATGAGCGCGGCCTCGGCATCGAGGCGGGCCTAGTACGGCGCCATGCAGCCGACAACCTGACCTTTCCGGTGGTGGTGTGGAGTCTCTGGCTCGGCGGCGGGCTCGGCCAGGCCTCCGCGCTCGCCATGGTGATGCTCGTCATGATGACGCCGTCGATCGCGGTCTACTGGTTGTTGGCACGCCGCCAAGGATTGCTGGCGAGCTGACCCATCCACCAATGCGGATGCGGATGGCGATGCCGCCATTCCCAAGGCGGCATGAAGCTTCCGGCCCAGATCCCGCGCCTCCCGGCCTCTGCCTGCGCTTCCTCCGGCCGGTAAGCGTCGGAGTAATAGGCCAGCGCCCAACCCTGCTGCACCATCCAAGCGTTGACGTCGGAGCCGTCCGGCAAGGCGCAAACCGCGAGCACGCGCCGGTAACGGTCGAGGCCCGACGCCTGGCAGGTGAGCGGCCGCCCCGCGAGGTGCTCGATGAGCACATGCGTCGCGGTCCGCCCGCATGGCCATGCGCGGTTGCCGGCATCGGTGCAGGTCTGGTCGCTCTCGGGAGCATCGATGCCCGCGAGGCGGATGCGGGTGCCGGCGATGTCGATGGTGTCGCCGTCGATGATGCGCGCCACGCCAACAACGTCGTCGCGGGGCTCGATCGGTGGGACGCTATCGGTCCGCTGCCGGCCGTGGATGGCGAGCGCCGCCACTAAGATGCAGACGAGCCACAACAGCCTGCCGCCGATCGGCTTGGCGGCGGGCCAATCCCGCGCCGGGCCCGCGTGCGGAGCCGATGCTCGCCACGGGCTGATCCCCCTCGCTACACTTCGCAAATGCGTCATGGCTGCTGCGTCATGGCCGAATCGTGGCCGCGCCGCATGATCGCAGATTCCGCGGCCGGGGGCGAGATTCGGCAAACAGCCGGCAGCGCGCTTCCACGATCCAAAGCGACCTTGCAACAGGGCTCTCCGCTCCGCGCGGAGCGCGATGCCGGCCCGCCGCTCACATGTGACGATATAGAGCTGCAGAATGTTTAGTCGTGCCGGCGGGGTGCGGGTTCATGGCCCGCACGAGATCGTGATGGCGGAAGTTCGGATCAGACCCAGGCGCGCTCAAGCCCGCGGGCGGCCAGCAATTCGCCGATCCGCTTGCGCGCATAGAACATGCGGGTCTTCACGGTATTCTGCGGGACCCCGATGATCTCGGCGACATCGTCGATGGTGCGCTCGTGGTAGTAGACGAGATCGATGATCTCGCGATGGGCCGGGGACAATTGCTTGAGGCAATCGCGCAGAATCTCGCCTCTTTCGGTCTTCTGCAGCGCTGTCTCCGGGTTGTCGGACGGATCCTCGATGAATTCGATGACATCGTCGTCCAGCTCGTCGGCCGAGCGCCTGCGCAGCGCCGACAACGCCTTGTGGCGGGCGATCGCGAGCAGCCAGGTCGACACCTGAGAACGGGCCGCGAACTGGCCGGCATTGCGCCAGACCTCGAGAAAGACCTCGCTCACCAGGTCCTCGGCGGTCGCCTCGTCGTCCACGAAGCGCATCAGGAAGCGGAACACCCGCACATTGTGGCGGCCGAACAGGACCTGCATTGCGTCCTTGTCGCCCTGCGCGATGAGGCCGACCAGGACCTCGTCGGAGGTCTCCTTGTCGGCCGACCGGCGGCGACCGGCCGCCCGGGCTGCGATTGCATCGCCGTACTGCATGGCTGAAACCCCGTCTCCCTGCGCACGCTTTTCGCGTGTCGTCCTGGGCTCTTGGTAGCAAGCCGGCGTTTCCCCACGATTGCTTCGGTTAGCAATATGGTTTCGTGCACGCCGGGAATTGTTTCGCGCGCCGCGGCGCGAAGAAACAAATCGGGCCGGCGTGGCCGTCCGGAGCCCTTTATATGACTTTATTCCCACAATTCGGCCATCCGGACGCCGTGCCTGCGGCATTTGCGCCCTCAACTGCCGCATGGCGGCAGCGGCCAGATAATCCTATGATGTGGCCTCGGTGGCGGCGCCCGGGGAGGCGTCGCGGGGGTGCACGTGGGCGATTCACGGACCTTATCGAGGTATCTGAGGGCAGGCGCCGGCGCCACCTTGGCGATGTTGACGGTCATGGGGTGGTCGCCCGGAGGCACCGCCCGCGAGTTCCGCGCCGCCGACATTCAGGAGGAGAGCTACCCCACCGTTCAGGCGCTGTTGTACCTGGACAAGCTGGTGGCGGAGCGGACCCAAGGGCGCCATCGCATTCGGGTTTTCCATTCCCGCCAGCTCGGCGAGGAGAGCCAGACCATCGAGCAGACGCGTGTCGGGGCCATCGACCTCAACCGCATCAATGTGGCGGCCATCGGCGATGTCGCGCCGGCGCTCAGCATCCTGGCCCAGCCGTTCCTGTTCCGCTCGATCGACCATCTCTACAAGGTGATCGACGGGCCGATCGGCGCCGACATTCTGGCCGCGATCGAGCCGAACGGTTTCATTGGGCTGACCTATTACGATTCGGGCGCGCGCTCGATCTATACGCGCGCGCCGCCGGTGCGCGGCTTGCCCGATCTGCGCGGCCTGCGCATTCGGGTGCAGCAGTCGGACCTGGTAATCCGGATGATGCGGGCGCTCGGCGCCGAACCGGTGGCGCTGCCCTATGGGCAGGTGCTGACCGCCCTGCAGGCGAAGCTCGTCGACGGGGCGGAGAACAACTGGCCCTCCTACGTGACCACCGGCCACTACAAGGTGGCGCAGTTCTACACCGTGACCGAGCACACGATGGGGCCGGAAGTCCTGGTCATGTCGCGCCGCGCCTGGCAGGAATTGTCGGATGCCGATCGGGCGATCTTTCGCGCGGCGGCGCGCGAGTCGACCCTGTATATGCGGGCGCAGTGGCAGGGCTGGGAGGAGCAATCCAAGAAGCAGGCGGCGGAGGCCGGCGTCACCATCATCGGCGATCTCGATCGCAAGCCGTTCGAGGATGCAACCCGGTCGCTGCGCGACGAGATGCGCGCCGATCGCAAGCTCGGGCCGCTGATCGAGCGCATCCAGGCCGTGCCATGAGCCGGCGATGAGCCAGCGATGAGTCAGCGATGAGTCCTGGGTCCGCAGCCATGGGGCCGCGCCAGCGATCACGATTGTCCGCGCGCGCCGCCCTCGCAGAGCCGGTTCACGCCGACGGCATCTTGCATCGGCTGCGCGCGCTGCCGATCCGCTGGCGCATTCTGTCGATCGCCATTCTCAATATCGCGATCGCGATGGTGT
>DATDGG010000343.1:0-2642 GCA_036522235.1 Xanthobacteraceae bacterium | reverse complement strand
GAACGAACCCGCTCGCGCGGGAGTGAGGGATGGGGCAGCGGCGAGTAACCAATTGAACTGACTGCGGATGACGGGCCGGGAGGCCGGCTTGAGGATCGAGGGTGTTCAAGCACTCCAACCTCAAGACCGGAGCCTCCCATGACTTCCACGAATGTAGAAGCCAATAGCCCGCTGCGTCGTCGCATGATCGAGGACATGAGTGTCCGCAAGTTCAGTGCGAAGACACGGCACGATTATATTCGCTGCGTCGAGAGCTTTGCCAAGTTCCTGGACCGCTCGCCGGATACGGCAACCGCCGAGGACCTGCGCCGCTATCAGGTTCATCAGACCGAAAGCGGCATTCACCCGCCGGCGATGAACAGCTCGACGTCTGCATTGCGTTTCTTTTTCAAGGTGACGCTCGGGCGCTCCGATCTCGCCACCCAGCTCGCGCGCATTCACTATCCGCGCCGCCTGCCGCGCGTGTTGAGCCCCGAGGATGTCGGCCGATTGATCGAGGCGGCGCCCGGCCCGGGGCTCAAGTACAAGGCGGCGCTCAGCGTTGCCTATGGGGCCGGACTGCGTGCCTCCGAAGTGGTCTCACTGAAGGTCTCCGACATTGACAGCAAGCGCATGCTGATCCGGGTCGAGATGGGCAAGGGTCGCAAGGACCGGCACGCCATGCTCTCCCCGCAGCTGCTGGAAGTGCTGCGTGCGTGGTGGCGGCAGTGCCGCTCGCAGGGCTGGCTGTTCCCGACGCGCGATCCGTACCTGCCGATCACGGCGCGGCAGCTCAACCGGGCGTGCCACATGGCGGCTGAGGTCGCCGGGCTCGGCAGCTGGATCAGCCCGCATACGCTGCGGCACTCGTTCGCCACGCATCTCTTGGAAAGCCACACCGACGTGCGCGTCATCCAAGTTCTGCTCGGGCACGCCAAGCTCGAAACGACCGCCCGCTATGCTCAGGTCGCCACTAATCTGCTGCGAACGGTCACCAGCCCGCTCGACCATCTGACCCTGGCGAATGAGGGGCCGCCGGCGTAGCACGCCGCCGTCGTGGGCAGGCCATTGCTGGAGGTCGCGGATATCTTCCGCGACCATGGCCCCGCTTGGCGTGACGCCAACCGCGGTCATGTGAGCCTCGGCCAGCTCAAGGTGATGAGCGCGATCGAGCGCTGCCGCACGGCGGCGCTCGGCGGGCACGTCATGCGCTGCGACAACGACGCCTGCGCCTACACGACCATCGCCTACAACAGCTGCCGCAACCGGCACTGCCCGAAGTGCCAAGGCGCGGCGGCACGCGAGTGGATGGAGGCGCGGGCGGCAGAGCTGCTGCCCGTGCCCTACTTCCATGTTGTGTTCACGCTGCCATCGGCGATCGGCGATATCGCGTATCAGAACAAGGCAGTGATCTACGACCTCCTGTTCACGGCCTCGGCAGAGACGATGCTGACGATCGCGGCCGACCCCAAACACCTCGGCGCACGCATCGGCATCACCTCAGTGTTGCACACCTGGGGCTCGGCGATGACGCATCATCCGCACGTGCACATGATCGTGCCGGGTGGCGGCATCTCGCGCGATGGATCACGGTGGATCGCCAAGCGGCCCGACTTCTTTCTGCCAGTGCGTGTGCTGTCGAAGCTTTTCCGCAGGTTGATGATCGAGAAGCTCGTGGCCGCACACGCCGCCGGCCAGTTGACGTTCCACGGCGCGCACGCAGCGCTCGTCACCCCGAAGGCATTCGCCACCTATCTGGCGCCGCTCAGGAGGACGCGCTGGTTCGTCTACGCCAAGCGCCCGTTTGCAGGGCCCAAGGCAGTGCTCGCCTATCTGTCGCGCTACACGCATCGTGTGGCGATCTCGAACCGGCGTCTGATCGCGGCCGATGCCAAGACCGTGACTTTCAAGGTCAAGGACTATCGGATCGACGGACCCGGCCGCTACAAGACGATGACGCTCGACGCGCACGAGTTCATCCGCCGGTTCCTGATCCACGTGCTGCCCAAGGGCTTCCACCGCATCCGTCACTACGGTCTGCTGGCAAGCGGCGTGAAGGCCGACAATCTCGCGCTCGCCCGAAAGCTGCTCGACGTCGCTCCGCCGGCGGCCGAGCCGCAGGACATCGCTGCTGATCCGGCCACCCCCGTTAAGCCGTGCCCGTGCTGCGGCTCGGCCATGCGCATCATCGAGGTGTTCAAAGCAGGCGAGTCTCCACGATACAGGCCGACCGCAATGCCCATCGCTATAAGGATCGATACCTCATGAGCGCGGGCAAACTCATCTGCAATTGCTGCGTTGATCTGTATCGCTGGTCCGGAGCCGGCCACCACAGCGCTTGTCCAAGCCGGCATCTCGCCAACTCCGTAGAACTCGGATCGGCATCTATCTGCTATCAACGACCGACCAGAGCTTCGTTGTTGCCACCGCGCCGCTCCACAATCGCGCCGCCACCCACGTCACAAGCTCCCGTATCAGCAAGAGCCGCGTCGAAATCCCCATAGCGTGCGCGGCACCGCTGCCGCCAACATCCCGCGGGTTCCTTCCCTGGAGGCTTTCCGACGACGGCCCCCGCCGCCAGTGCAGCCATCCGTGATGGGGCCGTCATCCGAAACCCTTCACAGGACCGGACTCTCGCGCTGCCAAAACATTGGGGAGGCCAT
>DATDGG010000342.1:0-15981 GCA_036522235.1 Xanthobacteraceae bacterium | reverse complement strand
AGGCCCGCATCGAGGTTGGAGTCGATGAACTTGTCGCCGCCCCGACCGTTCTTCACCATAAAGTCTCCCGGCTTCGGCATGACGCTCGTGTCGACCATGTCCTCGGGCTTCGACGCTCCGGTCAGGTTGTAGACGATCATCATGTTGTGTCCACGCGCATCGTCGATGAGTTTCTTGACGACGGGTACGATCGGAACGCAGCGCGGACGCACGCCACAATTGTTCTTCATGAGGTCGAGCACGAGCAGCGCCGTGGTCTTCGGATCGACCGTCACGGATTTGAGCTCAGGCTTTGGCGGCAGCTTCACGCTGTCCCATTCGGTGGTGATGTCGCCGGCTCCCGCCAGGCGGGCGGCGGAGAGTGTCGCGGCTGCGACCAGCGCGGCGCAGAATTTCAACGCGGTACGGTTCATGGCGATCCTCCTCATGCGGGCGATAGGGGCCGGGCTCTTATCCTCCGCTGCGAATGATCGCGCGGCAATCCCCCTCGGACACCCCCGTTTGTTCTTCCTCAGGGCAGCCTGGAAGCGTCCTGCGCCCGCGCCGGGACAAGCCCGACAGACCGAGGCCGAGCGCGATCAGCGGGTTGGAGTGCGCATGGCGATGATCCGGAAACTTTTGAGCGCAAGCGGAGGTATAACACCAACACGGCCGGCCAGCGGTACCCGGAGACACCGCCCTATGGCGGCAAATGGCCCGACATAATCCCCCATCTGTCTGTGGCGATCCTCGCGGATGGGCAGCGGCTCGAACGTATCGCCGACGAATTCGCGCAGGCATCCCGTGGAGCGTCGCCAATCGGTGCGATGGCGGCGGAAATCTCGCTGATGGACAATTGTTCTGGACGTTGGCAGGTTCGCGCAGCGTTCAGTCTGGGACGTAAGTGAGGCCGAGAGCCGGGGGCCACCGCGGCGCCGACCGGCGCAGATTCGATCGATCGGTCGTCGTCGTCGAAATCAGCGGGCGGCTGACAAAAGCTTTCTCGGCGCCGGGCTCGCCTCCGTCGACCGCCCGGAGAAGCCGTACGCGTTGCCGCCGGCGAGCTTGGCGCGGTAGAGCGCCGCATCCGCGGCCTTGAACAGCTCGCCGGAGCTCGTGCCGTCGCAGGGCGCCATGGCGATGCCGATGCTGACGCCGACGACCGCGTGATAGCCCTCGAATTGATACGGCGCGCCGACCGAGGCCAGGATGCGCTGCGCCAGGACCTCGGCGTCTTCCTTGCGATCGGTCGTGTCCTGCAGGATCGCGAACTCATCGCCGCCGAGCCGTGCGATGGTGTCGGTCTCGCGCACGCAGGCGGACAATCGCTCGGCGACGCTGCGCAGCAGCGCGTCGCCGGCCGGATGGCCGTGCGCGTCATTGACCGCCTTGAAGCGGTCGAGGTCGAGATAGAACAGCGCGAAGCCCTGCTGCTGACGCCGCAGATGCGCCAGCGCCTGCGCGATCCGCTCGCTGAGCAGCGTGCGGTTGGCGAGGTCGGTCAGCGCGTCATGGCGCGCCATATGGGCGATCTGGATTTCCTTGCGCTTGCGTTCGCTCACGTCCGAGATGGTCCGCACCACGCCGCCGTCGGGCAGCGTCATGGTCTCGACCTCGAGCGTCATGCCGTTCGGCCGCGTGTGCTCATAGGCGCCGTCTTGCACGCCGCCGCCCGGCGCCAGATCACGCGGCTTCGGATCGGGAGCGCCCCCTTCCAGCACGAGTTCCCCCCTGGAGCGAAGATAGGAGCGGACGCCGTCGAGCTTCAGCGGCTTGGCGAAATAGTCCTGCGGCAGGCCCAGCAATTCGATCACGCGGGCGTTCATCACGATGATATTGCGGTCCGCGTCGACCATCATGATGCCCTGGCTCATGTGCTCGAGCGTCACTTCGAGCTCCAGCGACTTGGCGCGCGCCCGCGCTTCGCTCGCCTGCAGCGCATCCTGCGTGGCATTGAGCTTTCCGCGGTAGCGCACCGCAACGCCCATGACGAACACGATCAAGATGGTCGCGAGATCGGCCATGCCGAAATAGGATCGTCGATAGTGCCAATAGTTCGCCAGCACTTCCTGCTGCGCCTGACCGACATAGACCACCAGGGGATAGCCCTTCACCACCCGATAGGAGATGTATCGCCTGATGCCGTCCTGATTTCCCTCGGTCAGGAACGATCCGGTGTCCGCCTGCTGTATTCTTCTGAACAGCTGCGACCCCAGCATCGAGCCGCCGATGACGTCGCTCTTGAACCCGCCGGAAGCCCGCACGATGCCGTCGAGGCCCGCCAGAAAGATCGCGCCGTCATGTCCCACGTCGATCGAATGGTAGAATTTCGCCAGATAGCGCGGATCGAGCGCGGCGACGATCGCGCCTTGGAACGCGCCGTCGGCCGAACGGATGGGGCGGGACAATTCGAGCAACCAGGTTCCGGCCTTCCGCCCTATGAACGGCTTGCCGATGAAGAGCTCGTCGGCATCCGCGCCCAGTTGGGCCAAAAAGAAATCGCGATTCGCGGTGTTGGTGCGCGGGGCGACCTCTTTCCGGGTCGAGGCGAGCGTGTCGCCGTCGGGCCCGACGATGCGGAATTCGATGATCAAGTCGCTGTCGCGCGAGAGCGTGAGCGACCGCGCGAGATCGAAATTCCCGCTTGCCAGATAGGCGCTGCGCAGCAGCGTGAGGGCCCGATCGGTTTCCGTGAGGCTGTGGGCAATATGCTCCTCGAACACGCGCGCGAGATTGCCGGTGCTTTTCGTCGCCGCCCGCACCGACCGGTCGTGCTCGACCGCCAGATGGAAGTTGATGGCGATCCAGATCGCGGCAATCGTCGCCGCGCCGACGTAAATTGCCGGCTGCGACCACGGCCGCAATTTCCGCAATGCATGGTAGAATCTACCCACCTCACGCCTTCCGCGATTCTCGCCGGGATTTCCTGAAATCACGGTCTAATTGGCATGCCGATTGAACCGTGATTGAGTTATGTTTCAGTGCACAATGCGTGAGCATTCTTTGTTGAGTTAATGAAACATGTCCGCTTACGTTAGAAACGTCTGCAAAGGCGCCTGCTACGCGGCGATGTTCCTGATAGCCGCGGCTTTCGCGGCCTTCGCCCAGACTCGGGGCGCCCCGCCGGCCGGCATTGCTCCGCCCGAAGTCGTCCGGGAGCTTGCCCCGACCGGCAAGCTGCGCGCCGCCATCAATGTCAGCAACATCGTGCTGGCGCAGCGCGACCCGGCCGGCGGCGAGCCGCACGGCATCACGGTCGACCTTGCGCGCGAGCTTGCCCGGCGTCTCGACGTGCCGATCGAGCTCGTCATTTTTGCGTCCGCCGGCCGGGTCACGGACGCGCTCGCGAGCGGGGCCTGGGACGTCGCGTTCCTGGCCAACGAGCCGGCGCGCGCCGCGATGATCGATTTCACGGCGCCCTATGTCCTGATCGAGGGCACCTACATGGTTCCCATCGATTCGCCGCTGCAGACCATCGCCGACGTCGATCGCGCCGGCGTGCGGATCGCGGTCGCGCGCGGCTCGGCCTACGATCTTTACCTCACGCATACGCTCAAGGCCGCGAGCCTGGTGCGCTACGCGACCGCAAGCCTCGCGGTCCCGCAATTCGTCGCCGACAAGCTCGAAGCGGCCGCCGGCGTGCGGCAGCCGCTCATGCTGTTCGCCAAATCAAATCCGAACGTGCACGTCATGGATGGCCGCTTCCAGGTGATCGCCGAGGCCATGGGCATCCCGCAGGGTCGCACCGCCGGCCTGGCGTATCTGCGCGCTTTGGTCGAAGAGCTGAAGGCCTCGGGCTTTGTCGCAAGCGCGCTCGAGGGCAGCCACCAGGGCGACGCCACGGTGGCGCCACCGGCGGGGAATTGATCTTGAGAGGGTGGCGGTCATGAAATCCATCTCGCGACGGATGTTTCTCGGAAGCGTCGGTTCATTTGCGGCCGCGGCCGCCGCCGGTCCAGCCCATGCCGCCATGGGTCCCAACGACAAGTTCGATCTCGTGATCAAAGGTGGAGACCTGCTCGATCCCAGCCAATCGCTGCGCGGCAAGCGCGACATCGGCATCCGATATGGACTGATCGAAGCCGTCGAAGCGGAAATTCCAGCAACGCGGGCGCTGCGCGTGCTCGATGCCGGCGGCAAGTTGGTGACCCCCGGTCTCATCGATCTGCATTGCCACGTATTCCCCTATGGCTCCGCGGCCGGCATTCCGGCCGACGAGCTCATTCCCTACCAATGCACGACGACCTGCGTGTCGGCGGGCGACGCCGGCGCCAACAATTTTGCGGCATTCCGGCGGTACATCGTGGCGCAGACGCGCACCCGCCTTTACGCCTTCGTCCACATCGCCAATATCGGGCTCGCGCCTTTCCCGGTGACGGAGCTGCCGACCATCGACTATGCCGATGTCGAGGCGGCGGCAAAGGCCGTGGCGGCAAATGCCGACATGGTGATCGGCATCAAGGTTCGAATGTCGGAGGCCATCATCAACAAGCTCGGGATCGAGCCGCTGCGACGCGCGATCAGCGCCTGCGAAACCGCGGGCACCGGCGGCAAGCTCATGGTCCATATCGGCGGGGTGGAAACGCGCGAGCTGATGGCGGTGATCCTCGATACGCTGCGCCCGGGCGACATTCTCACCCATTCCTACACCGGCGCGCCGAATCTCACCGGCTCTTTCACCAATATCGTCCAGGACGGACGCTTGATCCCGGCGGCGCTCGCGGCGAAGCAACGCGGAGTGATCTTCGATGTCGGCCACGGCGGCGGCAGCTTCGACTACACCGTGGCCGAAGCCGCCATCGCCCAGGGCTGTCCGCCCGACACGATATCGTCCGACATCCACGTGGTCTCAGGCAATACGCCGGGCATGCCCTACCTGCCCTGGGTCATGAGCAAGTTCATGGGGCTCGGCTTCACGCTCGATCAGGTCGTCGCCATGGCGACCGTCAATCCGGCCAAGGTCATCGGCCGGGTCCCCAAGCTCGGAACGCTCCAGGTCGGCGCGCCCGGCGATGTCGCCATCATGGAGCTGATCGAAGGACCGGTTTCCTTTGTCGACACGCGCAACAACACGCGCAACGGCCGTCTCTATCTCAAGCCGGTGCAGACCGTGACCGCGGGCGTTCCATTCGGGCGGCCCTACAGTTCGCCGTTCTCGGTGCGCTGATCGCCGCGGCGGCCATCGGGCCGGATCAGCCGTCATTTCGCCAGTCCGAGCTCCCGCGCCGCCGCGGCAATCCGCTCCTGCTCCTGCGGGGCGTCCCTGAACACGTCGAGCGCAAAGCGGAACGTCTGCTCGGCCGCATCGGCTTCGCCGAGAACCTGGCGCGAGCGCATCAGCCTGATCCAACCTTCGACGTCGCGGGGCGACTGATCAAGGCGGCTGGCGAGACGATCCACCATGCTCTGAATCATGGCCATGCGGTCCACAGGTTTCATCGCCTCAGCGTTGCGAATGTCATCGGCGCTCGGGCCGCCTTTGTTTGGAACCGCATTGGGGGCATTCGGAACCGCATTGGGAGCCGCGATCGGCGCACTCTGTTCCGGCCGCTGCAGCATCCCGAGCAGGCCGCCGCTCGCCGTGGCCGGCGGCGCGTTGCGCAGCCGCGCCGAAACATCGACACCGGTTTCCTGGCCGAGCTCGGCGACGCGCTGCCTGAGATCGCCGACCCAAGCTTCGTTGGCATCGGTCTCGGTCAGGATGGCAACCCAGTCGTCGAGTGCCGCGAGCTTGTTGCCGGCCTGCTCCTTGGCGAGCCCGATGAAGAAGCGCGCACGCGGGTCCTTGGCGTCGCGCCGCAGCGCGTCACCGAACACGGCCTTGGCCTCGTCGGTGACGAGCCCATCCGCCGCCCGCACCAGGGCTTCGCCGCGCGCGCTCCTGAGCTCTGCATTGGTCGGATTGAGCTCGATCGCCTTGGCATAGGCGGTCGCCGCCTGCGCGAAACGCTCGGTGCCGAAATAGGACCAGCCGAGCATGCGCCAGCCTTCGGGGTCGTTGGGGCTGCGATTCAAGCGATCGATCAGCTTGCTGATCATCTCGTCGACGGTGCCGAGACGGGCCTGCGGCGGGCTTTGCGGCAGGCCCCCGACGCTCGGCGGAAGCGTCGCGGCCGCAAGCCGATCCACCGCCGAAGCCTCGCCTTGTCCTGCGGCGCTCGTCTTGACGGAGGCCGACGGCAAATCGGGGCTGCCGTTCAATGCATAGAGGGCGACCGAGCCGAGCACGATGATGCCTGTCATCGCGACCGCGGCGAAATTGCGCTCGCCCAGGGAGAAGCCCGCCAGGCGCGGGGCCGCGGCGCGATCGGCCGCCAGCAGCCGGCGCTTGATCTCGGTGCTCGCGGTCTCCGCTTGATCGCTGTCGATGAGCCCAGTGGCCGCCTCCTTTTCCACTTCCGCCAGCTGATCGCGGTAGACCTCGATATCGCGCGCGGCCGGTGCTTCCGGTTGTCGATCGAGCCGGCGCAAGAACGGGGCCGCCAGAAAGACCGCCGCGGCCGAGGTCATGATCGTCAGAATGGCCCACAGTGTCATGCTGGCCTCCTCTTGCTCAAAATCGCATCGAGACGTTCCTGCTCGTCGGCGCCAAGCGGCGTCGCGGTCGCGCTCCGATCGGCGGCTTGGCTGCGGCGGAGGTAGCGGCCAAACCCGATCGCCGCGACCGCCAGCAGCAGCGCCGGGCCGAACCAGAGCATGAGCGTGTCGGCCTGCAGCGGCGGCTTGAGCAACACGAAGTTGCCGTAGCGGGCCACCATGAAGCCGATCGCCTGCGCGTCGGTGTCGCCGGCGGTGAGACGTTCGCGCACCAGAACGCGAAGATCATGGGCGAGCTCGGCATCGGAATCATCGATCGATTGATTTTGGCAGACCAGGCAGCGCAGGTTCCGGCTGATCTCGCGCGCCCGCGCCTCGAGCTTGGGGTCTTGCAGGACTTCGCCGGGCGTGACCGCCAAGCTCGCGGCCGACAGCGTCAGCAGCAATCCGATCACGCCGGCGACCCGGCGCATGGCCAATATCCGGTACCGTCTCATTGTGGTTCGCTCCGCAGCGCCGCCAAGAGCGGCTCGAAAGTCTCCTGCCACGCCTCATCGGTGATCGGCCCGGCATGGCGGTAGCGAATGCGTCCGGTTCGATCGATCACGAACGTCTCCGGCACGCCAGTGACCCCGAGATCGATGCCGAGCCGCCCGCTCGCATCGTCGCCGACCTGCACATAGGGGCTCTGGTTGGCCTTGAGCCAGCTCGCACCGGTGGCGCGGTCATCTTTCCAGCTGACGCCATAGATCGGGAGGCCGCTCCTCTGCGCGAGCGCCATCAGCATCGGGTGCTCGACGCGGCAACCCGCGCACCACGATGCAAAGACGTTGAGCAGCGCGATCTTTCCCTTGAGATCGTCGCTCGAGAGCCCGCCGCCGCCGTCGAGCGCGGCCAGCTTGAAAGCGGGCGTCGGCTTGTCGATCAGCATGGAAGGCAGCTTGCGCGGATCGTTCGACAGGCTGAAGCCAAGCCCGACCGAGACGGCGGCGAAAACCATGACGGGAACCAGCGATATGAGGCGCAGCATCGCGGCGAGCTCCTATTCTGCGGGCACCAGGACGGCGCGCCGTGACGCGTGTTGCGGCGCGCCGACGCGCAGGCGCCGGTCGGAGAGCGATACGAAACCTCCGAACGCCATGGTCAGCGCGCCGAGCCAGATCCACGGCGCCAGGGGGTGATAGTAGAAGCGCACCGCCCAGCCGCCGCTGTCGTTCGGCTCGCCGATGGCGACATAGAGATTGGACAGCAGATTGGTTCTGATGCCGGCCGCGGTCGTCTGCTGCTCGCGCACCGGATAGAACCGCCGCTCGCTGGTGAGTTCCGCGACCGAGCGGCCGCTACGCGAGACCTGGAAAACGGCGCGCTCGGCCTGGTAGTTCGGCCCCGCCACGTCGCCGATCGAGGCGAAGCGTAAATCAAACCCGGAGAGCTGCAGGACGTCGCCGGGGCGCATCATCTGGATCTTTTCGGTGGCCCAGGTCGACATCGCGGTGATGCCGCAGACCGTGATCCCCATTCCGGCGTGCGCAATCACCAGCCCGTAGAAGGCCCGCGGCGTCGTGCGCGCGAGCCTGAGCGAGGTATCAAGCGCGACGCTGCCCAGGCGCAGCCGACGGAAGAGAACCGCGAGCGATCCCGCGATGAGCCAGACCGCGAGACCGATGAACGCGGCCGCGACCGCGTTGCGGCCGAATGTGATCAACAGGACGGCAAGCGCGGCCAGCCCGCTTGCGATCAGCGGGCGCTTGAGACGGCCAAGCACGGCGCGAAAATCGTCGCGCTTCCATTTGAGCATCGGCCCGACCGCCATTGCCAGCAGCAGCACGATCATGATGGGAACGAAGGTGATCTGATAATAGGCCGGACCGACCGAGATCTTGTCGTTGCCCATGAGATCGACGATCAGCGGATAGAAGGTTCCGAGAAACACCGTCGCGGCGGCAACGCTCAGCAGCATGTTGTTGAGGGTCAGGGCGCCTTCGCGGCTCACCGGCGCGAACGGGGCGCCGTATTTGAGACCCGGCATGCGCAGCGCATAGAGCACGAGCGCGCCGCCGGTCAGCACCACGAGAATCCCCAGGATGAAGACGCCGCGCGCCGGATCCTGCGCAAAGGCGTGCACGCTGGTGAGCACGCCCGAGCGCACCAGGAAGGTGCCGATGAGGCTGAGCGTGAAGGTCAGGATCCCGAGCAGGATCGTCCAGCTGACCAGCGCCTGGCGCCGCTCGACCACCAGCGCCGAATGAAGCAGCGCGGTCCCGGCCAGCCACGGCATGAACGAGGCGTTCTCGACCGGGTCCCAGAACCACCAGCCGCCCCAGCCCAGCGTGTAGTAGGCCCAGGCGCTGCCGAGCGTGATGCCGATGGTCAGGAAGCACCAGGCCGCCAGCACCCACGGCCGCACCCACCGCGCCCAGGATGCATCCACCTTGCCTTCGATCAGCGCCGCGACCGAGAACGAGAACGCCATCGAGAAGCCCACATAGCCGAGATAGAGGAACGGCGGATGGATCGCCAAGCCCGGGTCCTGCAGGATCGGATTGAGGCCATTGCCGTCCGCCGGTGCCGGATCAAGCCGCGCGAACGGGTTCGAGGTGAGGAGGATGAACGCCAGGAAGCAGAGGCCGACGAAGCCCTGCACGCCGAGCGCGTTGGTGCGCAATCTTTCCGGCAGGTTGTCGCCGAAAGCCGCGACCGCGGCGCCGAAGAGCGTGAGGATGAGGACCCATAGCACCATGGAGCCCTCGTGGTTTCCCCATACGCCGGCAACCTTGTAGAGGAGCGGCTTGGTGGTATGAGAATTCGCGGCAACCACCGCGACCGAGAAATCGGAGGTGACGAAAGCGTAGGTCAGGCACGCGAATGCAACGACCACGAAGATCAATTGGCCGTACGCCGCCTGCTCCATGAAGACCGCGAGCGCGGCATCGCGCCGGCGTAGTGCAATGGCCGGGGCGGCGGTCTGCAAGAGCGCGATGAACAGCGCCAGGATGAGCGAAAAGTGTCCGATTTCGGCTGCCATCGTCCGCTTACTCCATACTCCGAAGGTGACCAGATCGAGGCCGGGCGGCCTTACCGGCAGCTCGTCGGCGGAGCTACGCAGTTACCTTTGTCGGGATTGTTGCTGTAGCGACAAAGCGCGGCCGCCACCGGCGTTGCGCATTTTTTCTTGTCGGCATCCTTGGTCGCATCGTCGGCATAGAAGTCGTAGCGCACGCCGAGCGTCAGAAAGAGCTCGGTATTCCGGTCCCTGATCCCGTCCTGCTTGGTCCAGGTCCGCTCCGCGCCGATCTCGAATTCCGAGCTGATCTCCTTGGTCCAATTGTAGTCGAGCAGGATCGAAGGAAGCGCCGTATATTCCTGCAGGTCGATGCCGCGACCGCTGCGGTAGCCGAGCCGAAGCCGCGGGCTCATGCTGAAATCCTTCCACCACGGATAGCGGGTGTTGAAGTCGAGGACGTACATGTTCGAGTTCAGCAGCTGCGAGTACCGCAGCCCCGCGATATACATGTCGCCTTCCTTGCCGAGATTGCTGCCCATGAGCTGGGCCGAATAGTAGTACTCGTTACCCGCCGGCAGGCTGCCGAGCGCCGGGTCGACGCCCGGCAGCGTGAGCGCTTGCGTCAAATTGACGACGGTCGCATCGGC
This sequence comes from Xanthobacteraceae bacterium, assembly GCA_036522235.1. GTDB lineage: Bacteria > Pseudomonadota > Alphaproteobacteria > Rhizobiales > Xanthobacteraceae > VAZQ01. The sequence continues at coordinate 5,814 of DATDGG010000342.1, read as the reverse complement.
GCTGATCAGGAACTGGTCCGTCAGCGGCCGCGCGTATCCGATCATTGCCGACTTGTAGATGGGAGTCTGGCCGACCACGAGCTGTTGCAGCTGCTGCTGGCTGTTCTGCGTGGCGGCGAGCATGTCGTAGAGCGTCGCGAAGGGTTGATTGAGCAACGCGTTCCAGGTCGACAGATAGGGCGTCCGGCGATAGTCGGCGCCGCCGAAGAGCGTCGACTTGTCCGGCAGCGTCCACGATCCGGAAAAGATCGCCGCGTTCAATTGCTGAAAGTGGATGTCGTAGTCCACGGTCGCAAATGCCGACTTGGTCTGGTCGAAATAACGGGCTTCCGCGCCGACCGCCCGTCGATCGAGCAAACCGCGGTCACGCTGCTCGATGGCAAAGAGCGTAGTCTCGAAGCCGCCGAAGAAAGGCCCGAGGCCGACGCTTGCACCGTAAAAATATCTCTGGTCCCTGAACGGCTGATCGAACCGGCTGAGCACGGGCGAGCCGCCAACCAAATTGAACTTGGTGAAAGGCAGCGCCCGCCAGCTCACCAGGCCGCCGTCGAAACGGCCAAGGACACCCCCGGTATCGATATTGCTGTTCTGACGGCCGAGCCGCCCCAACACGTTCCACTCGCGCAGCTCGACCTCGGAAAAGAGCGCCGCAATGCCGAAGCGATCATCGGAACCGTCGAAATGGTGCTCCTCGGTGCCGGAAAATCGAATCTTGCCTCTGGCCTGGTCATTGACCCAGGCCGCGATCATATCGAGGCTCGAGAGCAGCTCGTTCTGGTGCACCCGGTGGGCATCCGCGTCGGCGGTCGGATCAGGAGCGACCGTAGGATCGACGGCGGTGCGGAAGGCGTCGTCGCGAATGTAGAATTCGGACCAGCTTCCCGTGAAGGTCCAGCTCGTCTGTCCCGGCGTTCCGAAGCCGCCGCCCGTGCGCCACGAGCCGGGCACCGACGGCGCGCTCCGCAGCTTTTCCGACGGCGCGCCGCTCGCCGTGATGATGGCATCGAGCCGCTGCCGCACGCGCTCGACGCCCTCCGCCCTCGGATACCGGCTCAAATAGGTCTCGTATTCGGCCCGCGCCGCCGCCAGCTGGCCGCTTCGCTGACGCGCCAAGCCCAACAGCTCGTGGGCCTCAGCGCTGTGTTCGTTTTCCGGAAGCTTGATGATCCTGGTCAGCAGGGCGATCGCGCCGCTGAAATTGCCCGCCTTCAGGGCCGCCCTCGCCTCATCCATCGCGGCGGCGGCCGATCGCAAATCCGCTTCCGATATCTTGCCCATCGCGGGCGCGCTGCTGGGGCTCCCGGCACGGGGGGCGTCGCCGGGAAATTCGGGCCTGCAGGCCGCCGACGGGCTCGCACCCGCAATGGCAACCACGATGCTCTGGACGTCGGTGCCCGGAGCAACCTGGTAAGCGACCGGACGGTCGAATTGGATCCGCAGCGCCGAGCCCGTCGCCTGGCGGGTTTCGAAGTCGATGGCCTTGATGCCGACGAGCGGGCTCGCGGGAGCTCGCACGGCTTCGCGCTTCAACAACTGCAGGGCGATCGCCTGGTCGCGATCGATGGGATTGACCGATATCCGCAGCTCCTCGCCGCGGTCGACCGGAAAGTGGCTGGCATAGCGGATGCGGATGTTGAAGTTTACCTTCAGGATCGAGCAGCCCTTGATGGTGACGAGCTGCGCGTCGGACAGAGCTTGGTCGACCACGGGTTGCGCGCGCGCCAAATCGAATACAGGGAGCACGGCCCATGGCAGCGCGAACATCAGCAGCCGCCCGCAGCGGAGCATGGCCTGCATCACCACCCTCCCCTGTTGGCGCGATGTTGGCTCGGACGGCGCGTGACGATGGTTCGCAGCGACGAGTCGGCATAGACGTGGCAGGCGCCCGTGCAATCGCGCAGCTCAGCCACCGTGTAGTAGACCGGCACCGGCTTCTGGAACTTCAGATGCGCGGTCGGACGGAATTCGGCGGCGTGGCAGGAGGCGCAATCCGGTTGATAGGCCGGGAATTTCCACTGCACCGTCTGGGCGTTCGCGGTGTGGCAGCTCGCGCAATCGAGCGGCGCGCCGTGATCCGGATAGCGCGCCGAGGTGTGCCGGTAGGTCACGAGATTCCAGCCCGTCACCCGGTGGCAGGATTCGCACGGCAGGTTGGTGATGAAGTGCCTGACGCCCTTGCCTTCGGCGGTGGTGCCGTTGTGGCAGCTCGCACAGGGGGCCGTGACGCGGCTGTGGTCCATGCGGGCGCCGGCGAAGGTCACGGTGCTCTTGTGACAGGTCTCGCACGACGCCGTGGTCGGGATGTGGGTCGCGGGCTTGCCGAGCGCGGCTACGCCATTGTGGCAGGAGGCGCAGTTGCCGGTGATGCCCGTATGATTCATCCGCGCACCCGCGAAGGTGACCGTGCTGCGGTGGCAGGTTTCGCACGGCGCGTTGGTGGCGATGTGGTTGGCCGGCTTGCCGAGCGCGGCCGTGCCGTTGTGACAGGCGGCGCAGCCGCTGGTGATGCCGGCATGGGTGAACTTCGCGGCGGCAAAGGTCGAGCCCGTGGGCGCTGCGGCGGCGGGTACGGGCGCAGAAGGCGCCGGGGCGGTTGGCGCCGTTACGGTGGGTGATGCGGCGAAGCTTGGAGGAGCGGCGGCCGGTGCGGTTGCTGTTGTCGGCGACGCTGTTCGGGCGGCGAAAGACGGGGTAGCGGCAACGTTCGGGCTGGCGGGGGCCGCAGCGGCAGGCGCAGCTGCCGTCGGCGCCGCCAAAGAGGGTGCGGCGGCGGCGCTGGAGTTGGCCGGCGCCGTGACTGCAGGCGCCGTGATCGTGGGCGTGAGCGTGCTCGCTGCGCCGGCATTCACGCCGGACTTGGTCGCAGCGAATGACTGCATCGAGGGCGTGCCGGTTGGATTGGGCGCAGCCGCTGTCGGCGCAGCCGCTGTCGGCGCGGCTGGTGCGGCGCTGAAGGGCGCGGTTGTGAGCGCGGTTACACTCGTTCCAGCCGAAGGTGATGCGGCTGTGGCGGTGCCCGCGGCTGGCGCGGTTGTCGGTGCAATCGCGCTGAACGGCGCTGCTGTGATTGGCGCGCTCGTCGCGGTCAATGGCGCTCCGGTCTTGGCGGCACCGGCGGTCGGTGCGGCTGTTGTTGCACTCGCGGTCGGTGTGGTTGTTGCTGCAGTCGTCGTCGGCGCGGCTGTTGTGGCACTCGGGGTCGGCGCGGTTGTCGATGTTGTGGCGGCCGAAGTCGGCGCGGCCGCGCCCGTGGCGACTTTCGGCGCCGCTGTCGTAGTTGTCGCAGCCGCGCTCGCGGCGGGCTTCGCGACCGTGGCCGCAGTCGCGGCGGCGGTTGAGGCGGCGGTTGCGGTCGGTGCGCTCGGCGTCGTTGCGGCTGCCACCGTCGTCGCGGGCTTCGCTGCTGCGGCCGCCACCGTGGCGGCGGCCTTCGCGGCGGCGGCAGCCGGCGCCACCACCGTGGCGATCCCGGCCCCATAGGAACCGCACGCCGTGTCACGTGGCGAATGGCAATTGCCGCAATTGGGGCCGCTCCCGTGGTCGCCCTTGGCGTTGGTCCCGTTGTGACAGGTAGCGCAGGTCACTCCCGGAACCGCCGAATGCGCCATCTTGCAGGTCGTCGACGAGCCGCCGCTGTCGAAGCTCGTGGTGCTCGCGTGGCAGATGCTGCAATCGGCCGCAGCCGTCGGGATATGGGCCGGGGCCTTGATGGTCACGCCCGCATAGGCGCCGCCATGGCACGACATGCAGGTCCCGGTGATCCCGGTGTGACTGAACGTCGCCCCGAGGAAGCTCGCGGTGCTGGTGTGGCACACGCCGCAGTCCTGGCCGGCCGCAGTCGGGAAGTGGTTCGTCGGCTTGCCCTGGGCCCCGGAGGTGCCCTCGCTGACGAAACTGCCGTTGTGGCAGGAGCCGCACAGGATGCCGGTCACCGCCGTGTGGTTCATCGTGTAGGTCGTGAAGCTCGCCGCGGTGTTGGTGTGACAATTGCTGCACTGGACCGTCGCCACCGGGATATGCGGAGGCGTCGTCATGCCGGTTGCCGCGGTGCCGTTGTGGCAGCTCGAGCAGTTGGTGTCGGAGGCCGCGTGCACGAAGGCCGCGCCCAAAAAGCTGGTCGTGCCCTTATGACAGGTCGCGCAGTCCTGGCCGTTGATCGCCACATGCCCCGGGAACGAGGCGGTGCCTTGCGCACCCGACGTGCCTTGGCTGGTGAAAGAGCCGTTGTGGCAGGAATCGCAGCGGCTGGCGGTGACCGCCGCGTGGTTCATCGTGTAGGTCGTGAAGCTTGCTGCGGTGTTGGCGTGACAATTGCTGCACTGGACCGACGCGACGGGAACATGCGGCGGCGTCGTCATGCCGGTTGCCGAGGTGCCGTTGTGGCAGCTCGAGCAATTGGTGTCAGACGCCGAGTGCACGAAAGCCGCACCCAAAAAGCTGGTCGTGCTCTTGTGACAGGTCGCGCAATCCTGGCCATTGGTCGCGACGTGGCCCGGGAACGAAGCCGTGCCGAGCGCACCGGATGTGCCCTGGCTCACGAACGAGCCGTTGTGACAGGAATCGCAGCGGCTGGCGGTGACCGCCGCGTGATTCATGGTGTAGCTGGTGAAGCTCGCTGCCGCGTTGCTGTGGCAATTGTCGCAGGTGACCGTGCCGGTCGGGATATGCGGCGGCGTGGTCTGGCCCTGCGCCCCGGAGGTGCCTTGGCTGACGAAGCTGCCGTTGTGGCAGGAGGCGCAGGGCACGCCGCTCACCGCCGAATGGTTCATCGTATAGTTGGTGAAGCTCGCCGCCGTGTTGGTGTGACAATTGCTGCATTGAACGGTCCCGACCGGAATGTGCGGGGGCGAGGTCATACCGGTCGCGGCGGTGCCGTTGTGGCAGCTCGAGCAGTTGGTGTCGGTCGCCGAATGAACGAAGGCCGCGCCCAAAAAGCTGGTCGTGCTCTTGTGACAGCTCGAACAATCCTGGCCGTTGGTCGCGACGTGACCAGGGAACGAAGCCGTGCCCTGCGCGCCCGACGTGCCCTGGCTCACGAACGATCCGTTGTGACAGGAATCGCAGCGGCTGCTCGAGACCGCCGCGTGGCTCATCGTGTAGGTCGTGAAGCTCGACGCCGCGTTGCTGTGGCAGCTGTCGCAGGTGACAGTTCCGGTGGGGATGTGCGGCGGCGTAGTCTGACCCTGCGCCCCGGAGGTCCCTTGGCCGACGAAGGTGCCGTTGTGGCAGGAGGCGCAGGGGACGCCGGCGACCGCCGAATGGTTCATCGTATAGGTGACAAAGCTCGCCGCCGTATTGGTATGGCAATTGCTGCACTGGACCGTCCCGCTCGGAATATGCGGGGGCGTGGTCATGCCGGTGGCGGTGGTGCCGTTATGACAGCTCGAGCAGTTGGTGTCGGTCGCCGCATGCACGAAGGCGGCGCCGCTCCAGGTGGTGGTGCTCTTGTGGCAGGTCGAGCATTCCGCCGTGGTGGCGACGTGGCCGCTGCCCTTGGTCTGGGCGCCGGAGGTGCCTTGGCCGACGAAGCTGCCGTTGTGGCAGGAGCTGCAGGCGATGCCGCTCGCCGCCACATGATTCATCGCGTAGTTGGTCCAGCTTGTCGTGTTGGAATGGCAATTGCCGCATTCCAAGGTCCCGGTCGGGATATGCGGCGGGGTGACCAGGCCCTGTGCGCCAGATGTGCCTTGGCTCACGAACTGACCGTTATGACACGACGCGCACGGAGTGCCGCTCACCGCCGTATGGTTCATCGTATAGGTGGTGAAGTTCGACGTGTTGGTGTGGCAATTGCTGCATTCGAGCGTGCCGGTC
>DATDGG010000341.1:0-18759 GCA_036522235.1 Xanthobacteraceae bacterium | reverse complement strand
CGCAGCACCACCATCTCGTCATAGCCCGCGACCTCGTCGAAGGTCCGGCTCAGATAGTCGCGCGGCTCCTCCGTATAGCCGGAGAACCACTCCTCGTAGGCGCGCGCGACCCGCGCGGGCGTCCCCAGCAGGCCTTGGCGGTCGGGGTCGTCGCCGGCCCAGCGAATAAGGGTGCGCACCGCATCCTCGGCCTCGCCGCGCGACGGTCGCTCGGCCCCGGACGAACGGGCGGCGGACTTGGGGCTCGCGCCGGCACGTTTTGCGACGATTTTACTCATCATGCTTCTCCCGCTGCGCCGGCGTTGCATTCGAGCATGCGTTGCCCCGCAAATTTCATGTCTCGCCGTGGAACCGATATTGGCTGGGATTTGTTTCGGAACGGGCTGCCCCGGCCTGGCTTGCCGGGGCAAACCTCGTCGTCTGAGCCAAACTCCCTGAGCTTAAAGAGGGAAAATCCCCATGTCATTCACCCTTCCCGACCTGCCCTATGCGTATGATGCATTGGCGCCGTTCATGTCGCGCGAGACGCTCGAATATCATCATGACAAGCACCACAAGGCCTATGTCGACACCGCCAACAAGCTTGTGCGCGGCAGCGAATGGGAAGGCAAGCCGCTCGAAGAGGTGCTGAAGGGATCGTTCGGCAAGGACGCCGGCCTCTTCAACAATTCCGCGCAGCACTACAATCATTCCCACTTCTGGAAGTGGATGAAACCGGGCGGCGGCAAGATTCCGGGCGCGCTGGAGAAGCGGATCGTCGCCGATCTCGGCTCGGTCGACAAGATGAGGGAAGACTTCGTCCAGGCCGGCGTCGCCCAGTTCGGCTCCGGCTGGTGCTGGCTCGCCCTCAAGGGCGGCAAGATCGTCGTCATGAAGACTCCGAACGGCGAAAATCCGCTGGTGCATGGCGGCGCGCCGGTCCTGGGTTGCGACGTGTGGGAGCACTCCTACTACATCGACTACCGCAACCGGCGGCCGGACTACCTTAAGGCGTTCCTCGACCATCTGGTCGATTGGGAGCATGTCGCCGCCATGCTGGAGGGTGCCGCAGGTCTCAAGTCCCGGGCCGCCTGAGACCCGGCGCCGCGATCGCCGGCGGCGGCTCATCCGGCCCATCGCAGGGGAAAGCTCGCGTGAACAAGGCGCGTGAGCTCGAGGTGGCGATTTGAACGGCGCGAGCTCTTCGGAAGTCATCTTCCTCGCCGAGCTCATCGTCCTGATGCTGGCCGGCCGCCTCCTGGGCGAGGCCATGCTGCGCATCGGCCAGCCCTCCGTGATGGGGCAATTGCTGGCCGGCATTCTGCTCGGGCCCTCGTTGCTCGGCTGGGTGTGGCCGGATCTCCAGCATTGGCTTTTCCCCGCCGCCAAAGAGCAGCGGAGCATGATCGATGCGGTGTCGCAGTTCGGCATCCTGCTCTTGCTGTTGTTGACCGGCATGGAGACCGATCTCGGTCTGGTGCGCAAGGTCCGCCGCGCCGCCGTGAGCATTTCGCTGATCGGCGTCGCAGTGCCGTTCGGCTGCGGGGTCGCGCTCGGCCAGCTCCTGCCGGCCTCCTTGTTGCCCGATCCCGGCAAGCGCCTGTTGACCTCGCTGTTCTTAGGCGTCGCCTTGTCGATCTCCTCGATCAAAATCGTGGCGGCGGTCGTGCGCGAGATGAATTTCACGCGCCGCAATCTCGGGCAGGTGATCGTGGCCTCCGCGATCATGGAAGACACGATTGGCTGGATCATCATCGCCATCACGTTCGGGCTGGCCGAGGCCGGCACCATCGATCTCGCCAATGTCGGCAAGGCGGTGCTGGGGACGGCGGTCTTCCTGGCGGTGAGCTTCACGGTCGGGCGGCGGCTCGTGTTCCATGCGATCCGCTGGTCCAACGACAATTTCATCAGCGAGTTCCCGGTGATCACCACCATCCTGGTGATCATGGGAGGCATGGCGCTGACGACGCATTTCATCGGCGTTCACACGGTGCTCGGCGCCTTCGTGGCGGGCGTTCTGATCGGCGAGTCCCCGATCCTCACCAAGCATATCGACGAGCAGCTGCGCGGCCTGATCGCGGCGTTCTTCATGCCGGTCTTCTTCGGCATGGCCGGGCTGAGCGCCGACCTGACGATCCTGCGCGACCCGCAACTCCTGCTCCTGGCGGCGGGCCTGATCGCCATCGCGAGCCTCGGCAAGTTCGCCGGCGCATTCGTCGGCGGCAAGATCGGCGGGCTCACGCGGCGCGAGGCCCTGGCGCTCGCCTGCGGCATGAACGCGCGCGGCTCGACCGAGGTGATCGTCGCCGCCATCGGCCTCTCGATGGGGGCGCTCACGCAAGACCTCTACACCATGATCGTCACCATGGCGCTCGTCACCACCATGGGCATGCCGCCGATGCTGCGCTGGAGCCTGGCGTGCATCCCCCTCGGCAAGGCCGAGCGCGAACGCCTGGAGCGCGAGGCGTTCGAGGCCGAGGGATTCGTCGCGAACCTGGAACGATTGTTGCTGGTGGTGGACGAGAGTCCCAACGGCAAGCTCACCTCCCATATCGCCGGCCTGATCGCGAGCCGCCGCGGCTTGCTGACCACCATCCTGCCCAAACCTGAAAGCAACAAGCCCGACACCAAGGAGAAAGCCGAACAACCGGACGGACCGGCTCCGGCGGCGGACGCAGAAGTGGAGCGCGCCGTGCAGGCGGCGGCCGCGGACGTCAAAAAGACCGAGCCTGATGAGGAGCCGCCCGCGGTCCATGTGACGGTCCGCAAGGTCGCGGACAGCCCGATCGAGGAGGCGATCACCAGCGAAGCCAGGAAAGGCTACGATCTGATGTTCGTCGGGCTTGCGAGCATCAGGTCGCGCAGCGGCGGCTTCAATCCGGAGGTCGCCAGGATCGCGGGCGCCTTCGAGGGCCCGCTGGCGATCGTGATCGGGCAAGGCCAGCATCTGCAGCAGCCGGACCAATGCGGCTTCAACATCCTGGTTCCGGTCGCCGGCACCGACATTTCGCGCCGCGCCGCCGAGCTCGCGATCGAGCTCGCCCGCGCCTGCGATTCTCGCCTGACCGCCCTCTACGTGGCCAATACGAGTGCCAAGGGGCGGCGCCGGGGCGGCACGCGCCGCCACGAGCAGGCGATACTCAAGGAGATCGTCCAGATGGCCGATCGCTACGATGTGGCCGTCAAGACCGCCGTGCGCGCGGACGTCGCGCCCGACCAGGCGATCCTGGAGGAGGCCAAGAAGGGCGGCCACGACCTGATCGTCATGGGGGTGCAGCGCCGGCCGGGCGACAAGCTGTTCTTCGGCGACACCGCCGCGGCGGTATTCGAGAGATCGCTGGGCTCGCTCCTGTACCTGTCGAGCTAGGCTCTGTCGGGCCAGGTATCCATGGCGCGCGCGTTGGGATAAGATTTGGCATTGCTGCTATCGAGAGCCGGGCGACAAAGCTTGCGCCTGACTGGCTCTGCAAAAACTTGGCTTGCGACACAACACATACGATAGGGGAGGAACCGCGATGAAGCCTTGCAGTCTTCGACATCTCGCAGCTGGCGTCTCTCTCTTGCTGTTCGGCGCCTGCGCATCGGCGAATGCCCAGGCCGTCAACTACCACTTGCTCAAGACAGTGCCCATCCCCGCGGCGCCCGGGCCGCGGGAATATTTCGACTACCTGATGGTCGACAACGATGCGCGGCGCGTCTACGTCACGCAAGGGACGGAAGTGGACGTGCTCAATGCCGACGACTATTCGCTGGTCGGCAAGATCACCGGCCTGCAGCTCAGCCACGCCGTCGTCGTCATCAACGAGCTCGGCAAGGGCTTTGTCACCGACGGCGATGCCAAGAAGGTGCTGGTCTTCGATCCCAAGACCTTGAAGGTCACCGGCGAGATCGTGACCAACCAGCCCGATACCGACGCGCTGGTCTATGATCCGGCGTCGAAGCTCCTGTTCTCCATCAACGGCAACAGCGGCAACGCCACGGTCATCGATCCGGTGAAGGAGACCGCGGTGAAGATGATCGACCTGGGCGGCGCCGCCGAGTTCGGCGCCGTCGACGGGAAGGGGACGCTCTTCGACAACAACGAAGAGAAGAACGATATCGTGGTCATCGACACGAAGACGCAGAGCATCAAGGCGCGCTGGCCGACCGCGCCCGCCGGTACCGTCACTGCGCTCGCGTTCGACATCAAGAACCACAGGCTGTTCTCGGCGGGCCGCAAGCCGCAGTTCCTGGTCATGATGGATTCGGACACCGGCAAGGTCATTCAGTCCTTCCCGATCTCCGGCGGCGTGGACGCCGCAGCGTTCGAGCCCGAGACGGGTCTCGTCTTCGCCTCGACCCGCGAAGGCAAGCTCCATATCTTCCACGAGGATACGCCGGATAAGCTCTCCGAGGTGCAGACGGTCGACACCGCGTACGGGGCCAAGACGTTGGCGCTCGATCCCAAGACCCACAATATCCTGGTGAGCACGTCGGACTTCGGTCCGCCGCCGCCGCCCACCGAGAAGCAGCCGAATCCGCTGCCCCGTGCCGTGCAGCAAAACTTCCGGGTGTTGGTCTACGGACGCTAGCGGATCTTAGCCGTACGACATCCTGTCACCCGCGGGCTTGACCCGCGGGTGCTTCCGACGACGGTCATGCCACTACCCGGAGTCTGGGGCGAGGTCGGCGGCGTCCGGAATCCTCAGGCGGATGCCCTGTTCGTCACCCTCCTCGGGACGCAGGACGGCGTTGGTGCGCGTCAGCACGGTGACTGCTGCCTGGATGTCGTCAGCTTCCTTAACTTGCCGGCGGCAAGCGCGCGAGACGGCCGGCGACATGGCAGCCGTCGAGACGAAGACCTCCGGTTGGTTCTGTAGTGATCGGGCCACTTAAGCGTCCTCTGGCCCGTGCATATAAGAGAGCGTCTGGCTTGGTCGGGTGCCACAAGTCGCATCAATGCCCGCCCGGCAGGCCTACGGGATTGAAGCCGTAGTTCGCAAGGATCTGCTGCCCCTCGGGCGACAGGATGAAAAAGGCGAGATCGTCGGCCTTGGGAGCCGCATCCTTGAGCACCGCGAGACCATATTCGGGGCCGACGCGCAGAGCGGCGGGAATCTGCACGACGTCCAGGCCCGGCATCTGGCTAAGACGCAGCCGGCCGCTCGTACAATAGCCGAGGACCATGTCGACCCTGCCGTCGGCGAGCGCGGCGATAGTCGGATCGGTGCCGCCGACATCGGCATTTGTGGTGGGCCCGCCGACGATCTGCCGCGCTTTTGCATCGAGGATCGCGTAGCTGCCTGGCTTGTTCGCCTCTGCAAGGCGGAACATCGCCCAAGTATAATCGCCGGCAGGATCTGCCCCGGGGGTCGACGTGCCGACCTTGACGCCCGCATCGAGGAGCTTCGCCAGGAAGTTCTCCGTGGTCAGCCCAACGGCCGGCTTGGCGATGGCGCACAGCGCGTTGCGGGTAAACATGGCCACGCGCGTCGCCCGGCCGTCGGATCGCAGCTTCAGCGGATGGCCCATGTCGGCGGAGGTGAAGACGTCCACCTTCTCGCCGTTCTCGATTCGCTCGCGCATCAGACCAGAAGGACCGAAAGCAGTCTTCACGGTCAGGCGCTCCTTCGCGCCGAAGGTCTTGGTGATCTCGGTCATCACCTCCTTCAGGCTGCCGGCGCCGTAAAGACTGAGGTCCTCCGCTTGCACCGCCGTCGTGAAGAACATGACGGTCGCCGCGGCCACCCCGTGGACGACGCGGCTTCGAGCACATGCGCGCATCTGGTCTTCTCCCGTGTTAGCGGCCGCGGCGTCCTTATAAGTCATGTCGCTCCCAAGATCGACACGCGCCGGGCTGCTTGATGCCCATCGAAATATTCAATAGGATATAGCGAGGTTCTTCTGCAAGGCGAAGATTCACGGTGAATATTCTTGATGCGGGCCGTCACCATGGCGCGCGAAGCAGCCAAGTTCGACGCTCAATGCGACCTTGCGGCACTCGTCTTCGGCAAGCCGGACGAGCCGGATCGGCTGCTGAGCGAGTTCGTGCAGGAACTCATGATCCAGGGGCACCGCGTCGTGGGGCTGGTCCAGACGCGGCTGGACGACGGCAGCGCCGCGGTCAGCGTATTGCCGACGGGCGAAACGATACCACTAGCTCCAAGGCAGGACAGCTTGGCGAATTCATCGCGCCCTGGTCCTTGCGATCTTGGACGGGCGGCTGCGGCGGTCGACGCCTTGATCGAATCCGGTGCCGACCTCGTCATCATCAATCGTTTCGGCAAGCTCGAAGCTGAAGGCACCGGGCTGGTCGACAAGATCGCGCGCGCTCTGAGCCTCGACATACCGGTGGTCGTCGCCGTTCCCGAATTCCGCTTCTTGAAATGGCTGTCCTTCTGTAACGGCATGGGTGTAAAACTACCTTGCCGAGACGGCAGCCTGCGGAACTGGTGGAACGCGATGATCGTCGGAGAACCGCTCTCGGAACACCTGCGGCGGAAGCGCATCTGCGAATTGCTGAAGTGAGATCACCGCGCGATTTGCAACGTTGGAGAAGAGTCCATGCTGAGCCAGCGAAATGCCGAAGCTCCCATCAACGCTTGCATGCTGATTGCCGGAAAATGGGTCGACGGCCCGGTTCGATTGGAGGTCAACAATCCGGCACGGCCCGACGATCTGGTCGGCACGATCGTGCGGGGCTCGCCCGAGCATGTGAAGGAGGCCGTCGCGGCCGCGAAGGCCGTCCAGCCGGCCTGGGCCGCACAGACTTTCACCCGGCGCGCCGAGCTCCTCGCCCGGGCGCTTGACCGGCTGGAGAGCGACATCGATCAGCGCGCCGCCGTGTTCGTTCGCGAAAATGGCAAGCCGCTGGCGGAGGCCAGGGGCGAGCTCGCGAGCGTACCGAAGCGCCAGCGCATGGCGCTTGCGCTTGCCGGCGAGCTCGACGCGGGACGCACCCTCGCAGCGCCAAACTGGCGAACATTCGTGATCAATCGCCCGTATGGCGTCGTGGTATCGATCGTTCCGTGGAATGCCCCCGTCAGTCTCGCCTTCACGCAGATCGTGGCGGCACTGCTGGCCGGCAATTGCGTCGTCCTCAAGCCGCCGGAAACCTGCCCGCTCTCGCTCATTCGCTCGGTTGCGATGTTTGCGGAAGATTTGCCGCCCGGCACGGTCAACATCGTCACCGGCCTGCCGTCGGAGATCGGGGATGCACTGACGACCCATCCGGACGTTGGCAAGATCGGATTCACGGGCAGCATTCCGTCTGCGCGCCACATCATGGCGAACGCCGCTCAGACGATCAAAGGCGTGACGCTCGAATTGGGCGGGAACGATCCCGCGATCATTCTGGATGACGCCGATCTCGGCGCGTCGACCATGCGAACGATGCTGGCCGCTACGTTTCAAATGACCGGCCAAGTATGCATGGCCATCAAGCGCATCTATGTGCCGACAGGCCGGCGCGACGAATTCCTGAGCTCATTTTGCAGCGCGGTTGATGCCATCGTGGTGGGGGATGGGTTGGAGCCCGCCGTCACCATGGGGCCCCTCCACACGCGTCGCGCTCAATTGCGGGCAGAAGGTCTGCTCGAAGACGCTGCCGGTCGCGGCGCCAATATCAGAACGCTCGGCAAGATCGACAACGAAGCGACCTTCTCCGGGGGCTACTTCATGCGTCCAACGGTGGTGACTGACATAGCGGATGACGCGCCGCTGATGACCGAAGAGCAGTTCTGCCCCGCCATACCGATCGCCACATACGACGATGTCGACGACGTCGTCGCCCGCGCCAACCAGTCCGTCTACGGTCTGAGCGGCTCGATCTGGAGCCGCGATACCAATCGCGCCTTGGACGTGGCCCGGAAACTCGAGGCGGGGCAAGTCTGGATCAATTCGCACGGACCGCAAGCCATCAATCATCTGGCCCCCTATGGCGGCGTCAAGCAAAGCGGCATCGGTCGCAAGTCGGGAATTGATGGCATCCTCGAATATGTCCAGAGCCAGACGATTACGACCCATGAGCGGTAACGACGCTCCGTTTGTGTAGCTGGCGGGTTCCAGCCGCGGAAGCCGGTCTGCGCCCGACCCGCCGTATTCGGTTTCATGGTAATTAGCTCGAATTGTCATGTGCCTTGGCTCGTGCCGCCACGTGCATCCCAGCGCAACAGGATCGATTGGTTGGCGTGCGCTCCGGATTTGTGATGCGCATGTCGTTATCGGAAAACCAACCTTTTCAGGGACATGCGCTAGCTCTATCCTGGTGCCTCCTTGGCGAATGGTCTTACCATCTCAGAAGCTTCCTGCCGACGAGATAGCCCGCTGTGGTGACGATCAGAGTCGCGATCGGATACCAAGTCATCACGAAGAGCGCGCTGTCATCGGTGCAGTTTGCCGCATAGAAGGTCGCCGCGATGCCGCTTGCCGCCAAGCCGGCGACGGCACCCGCCAGACCGGGACTCGACGGTGCGCCCTCGCGCAGCGCGGCCAGTAGACAGGCGAGCGGGCCGATCGAAAGCAAGGGGATCAGCGTCAGGCAGAAGCGCGCGTTGTGGCCAACCAGATGGGGCATCCATTGGCTCTCGGGCAGGACCAGGAGCTCGACCAATGCGGCGCAGGCCAGCAGCGCCGGCGCCGTCGCCAGCGCGAGACCTCGGTGGGCGAGGCTGCCGCCTGGGCGGCCGACACGGAGCGTCACCCAGATCGCGGTGACAGCCAGCGAAACGGTCACGACGAATTTGAACAAGAAACGATTGCTCTTCATAGCTTCGGAAATGTCCGGCCGGAAGCCTACGCCGACGAAGAACAAGATCGCCGCGATGATGATCCCGCCGGCGACGGCCCCCGCCAACACCGACCGGAAACGCAACGGGGCCAAATCCTTCACGAGCAGTTCGATGAGATCGTCAGTCTTCACGGGCGCTACTCCGATAGAAACCGGCCAACGCTTTCAGCGCACGATGCAGCGTGACGCGAACGGCACCCTCTGTCATCTGGAGCCGGTCGGCTGTCTCGCGGATGCTGCTGCCATTGAGCGATATGGATCGGACGATTTCCCTCTGTTGCGGCTTCAGCTGCCCTAGAAGCGTATCGACGTCGCGCGTGGACAGCTCCGGCGTGCGATCTTCGGCCGGCAGGCTGTCCACGACATCCTCGATCGGCACGGTGATGTGCCGCCCGCGCCGCCGGAGAAAGTCGATGAGCCTGTTGCGGGCAATCGCGGCGACCCAGGGCCCGATGGGCCTCGACTGATCCCAAGTTCCCCGTTTGAGATGGATAGTGAGCAGAACCTCTTGCACAAGATCCTCGACTTCGCCCTCGGGGGTGCCCAAGCTCCGACAGCGGGAGCGGGCCACGGCCCGTACATGTGGGGCCAGCGACGCCAGGAGCTGTCGGTAGGCGCCCGCGTCGCCGGTCATGGCTGCCCGCATCCACACCGCCCAAGCGTTCTCTTGGGACGACGTGGTCATCTGCCATCTCTTACGAGACGGACACGGAAATTGTTACGGCGCTCCCGGTTCGTGACTGCCCACCCTGATCGCACTTGAGCGGAACTCCTTCAAGTTGCGGGAGATTCCAGAACAGGTGTTATATAAAATCCCTGTGTTATTCCAGGCGGCCCCTCCCCGGCTTCGCATAAGCGCGATGCATGGCGGAAGAGCTTACCGCCCCTGAAAAAAGGGCCTTCGCGCGAACCGTGGCGCTGTAACAACGGTCCCGCGCGATACGTATTACGGTCGTGTCCAGTCCGGGCACGACATCAAGATCCATCGGAGACACCTCATGTCCGTAAGAACTGTCGTGAGTTCGGCCCTTCTGGCCAGTGCCGTGGCGGCCGCGATCGCATCGGTGGCGACCGCCGCGCCGATGACGAAAGCGGAAGCAGACGCGGCGACGGCTGCGGGTAAGGAAAAGTGCTACGGCGTCGCCCTCAAGGGGCAGAACGATTGCGCCGCCGGCCCGGGCACGACCTGCCAGGGCACCTCGACCGCTGATTTCCAAGGCAATGCCTGGAAGTTCGTTCGTGGCGGCACGTGCGCGAGCATCGTGATTCCGGGTGGCAAGCACGGCTCGCTGACCCCGGCTTAAAGCCAGCGGCCGGCGGAGAGCGGAGACGACCATGAACGCCATCTCGCGCACAGGGGACGTACGCCCTGATCGTCGTCTCCGCTTCCCGGCCTTGCCCGTCGCGGCCGAGGCTGGGACCAGCTTCAAGCACGAGCACCTGAGCGCCATCCTGGCGGAAAGCCCTCAGGGCGGCTTCTTCGAGGTGCACGCCGAGAACTACATGGGCGCCGGCGGACCGCTGCATCAGGCGCTCGAGCGCATCCGCCGCGACCATCCGGTTTCGCTGCACGGGGTATGCATGTCGATCGGCGGTCCCCAGCCGCTCGACCGGGCCCACCTCGCCCGCTTCCGCGCTCTCGTCGAGCGCTACGAGCCGGCGCTTGTTTCGGAGCATCTCGCCTGGTCGACGCACGCGACGACCTATTTCAACGACCTGTTGCCGTTGCCGTACACGCAGGCCACACTCGCGCAAGTGTGCGAGCATATTGATGAGGTGCAGGACGCGATCGGACGTCGGATCCTGATCGAGAATCCTTCGACCTATGTGGCTTTCGTCTCCTCGACGATGAGCGAGACCGACTTCATCCGGGCGATCGCCTGTCGCACTGGCTGTGGGCTATTGCTCGACGTCAACAACGTCTTCGTCTCAGCGACGAACCACGGCTATGCGGCGCTCGATTATCTGTCGGATTTCCCGCTCGCCGAGGTGGGCGAGATCCACCTGGCCGGCCATACCGAGCAGAGCGACGATGAAGGTGAGCGTCTTCTGATCGACAGCCATGATGAGCCGGTCGCCGACGCGGTCTGGAAGCTCTACGAGATGGCGATTTCCCGCTGCGGCCCCATCCCGACCTTGATTGAATGGGACAGTAAGATTCCCGCGTGGCCGATCCTGCGGGCGGAAGCGGCTGCGGCCCAGGCCATTCTCGACCGGTTCGCTTCGGCGCGTGCTGTGGGCGGCGGCCATGCTGCTTGATTATCCCACGGAGAAGCTGCAGCCAAGCTTCGCGGCCGTTTTCGCACAGGGGCTAACGGACCCGGCGCGCGCGACACCGGTAGATGTCGTGGGCCCTCGCGGGAAGGCAGCGATCAAGCGCTACAACGTCTACCGTAACAACGTCACAGTTAGCCTGATCAATGCGCTTGCCGCTACCTATCCTGCCGTCCAGCGGATCACCGGTGTCGAGTTCTTCCGCGCCATGGCCCGCTTTCACGTCCGCGCCACGCCACCGACATCACCTCTGCTGTTCGAGTATGGCAGGGACTTCCCCGCGTTTATCGAAGGGTATGAACATGCGCAGGACATGCCTTGGCTCGCCGACACGGCGCGGATCGAGCGGGCGTGGCTCGACGCCTATCACGCGGCGGATGTGCCGCCGCTGTCCCCGGATGTGCTCGCGGCCGTTCCATCGGACAGGCTTGGTGGTCTGGTCTTCACGGCGCATCCGGCGGCTTGCATCGTGCGATCCGCATATCCGGCCGTGGCGATCTTCGCGATGAACCGTGTCGAGGGCCGGATCACCCCGCTCCGGTCGAGTACGGCCGAGGACGCGCTGATCACCCGGCCGGATATGGAGGTGGCAGTACGGCTCCTGCCGCCCGGAGGGGCTGCCTTCCTGAAGAGCCTGATCGACGGCGGAACGTTGGGCGCGGCTGCCGCCACAGCCTTTACCGAAACGCCCTCCTTCGATCTTCCGGCCAGCATCGCGGGCATGATCGAGGCGGGTGTCTTCACCACAATTCACCTCGGAGATTGGCCATGAAACTCGGCAACCGAGAAGAGCGCGGCGGGGTCGTTCACCGTCTGACGACGATAATCGACCGTGCGGTTGGGATCATCCGCTGGATCGCGCAGCCATCCCTGGCTCAGCTCATGCTCCGTCTGGCCCTGGCGGTGCCGTTCTGGAAGTCGGGCATCCTGAAATGGAATGGCTTCCTTCAGTTGAACGATACGGCGATCGACCTTTTTACCGACGAGTTCAAGCTGCATCTCCCCGGCGGCCCTTACGATTTTCCGGCTCCGGCAGTTATGGCCTTCCTCTCCGGCTGCGGCGAGATCATCTTTCCCGTGCTCCTCGTGCTCGGCCTCGGGACGCGCTTTGCTGCATTAGGTCTCCTGTTCATGACCTGCATCGTCGAGCTTACCGTGCCGGACGGCTGGCCGATCCACATCACGTGGGCGGCCATGGCGCTCGCCATCATGGCTTGGGGTCCCGGTCGGCTGTCGATCGACCATACGCTCTGTCGGTTGCCGGGGTTGCGTGTCAAAGAGGCGGCAAGCGCCTGACGCCAGGCTCTGCGAAGTCCGTCGTTATTGGCGAGTAGAAACGGCCAACCCTCGCGACGGTTGCTCAGGGTCAAGGGCGGCGAAGGCGATCGGCGGCGGTCGTCTGTCCATTTCCGCAGCCATCTGATCCTCGATGATCGCCTCCAGCGCTTGCCGGCCCAGGGGGCGATAACCCTCGCCCCAATCCAGGCGTCACCCGCGGCCGTATTTGTCTTGACAAAAAATTACGGAAAAGTTATATTCGCAATCGCTAACGCGATTGGTCGATCTACCTAACATCATGATAAAATGATGAATTTACGAACTGTCACGGAGTAGATTCATGGTAACTATGACCGTGCCTTCGGATCGAGATGGCGGCCCTCCAGCCGCGAAGCGCGGCCCGGCGGTGTCCCCGTTCGCGTCCCCCCGTTTGACAGCGAGCCGCGAGGACGAAGACGAGTACCGTCATCGAATGCGCGTGAACTGCTGCGCCGCGATAGCCATATTTGTGCTCCTGGCCATTGGGGTCTGGCTGACCAGCGCAATGGTGGAGACGCACAGAGTTCACGGCTGCTACGCATCCGGCGACCGCACCTGCTCCTCGATTTAGCCGCGTCAGAGATCGGTCGGCAATCTTGGCGCGCCTGCGTGCAACAGCCCGCGCCTCATCCCGGCGTCAGGCCCCGCGACGTGAACGCCGCGCCGTGCTCCGGCGCGGTCAGGAACTTGACCCAGGCCTTGGCGGCGTCGGCTTGCTGGGCGCCGACCTGGATGCCGGCCGCGAAGACCGTGATCTCCTGGATGTCGGCCGGCAGTGGGCCGACGAAATCGACGCCTTCGAAATGCGCGAGCTCGCTCACCTGCTGGAACCCGACCTCGGCCTCGCCGCTTGCCACGATGCCGCCGACGAATATACCGGTCGGGGTCTGCTTGAGCTTTCCCTTGATCGCATCGGCGACGCCCAGGCGCTGGAACAGGCCGGTCAGGTAGACACCGCTCGGTCCGGTCGAATAGCCGATCGATTTCGCCGCCAGCAGGGTCTTCTTCACGGCTTCGGTCGTGCTGATATCGGGTTTCGGCGCCCCGGCCTTGACCGCGACGCCGACGCCGGAGCGCGCGATGTCGACGCGGCTGCCGGGCACGATCTTGCCGGCCTTGACGAACTCGTCGATCGCCGGCCCCGCCATCAGGATGAGGTCGTAGGCTTCGCCGGCCGCGATCCGCTTCTGCAGGTCGAGGGTTCCGGTGAAGATGGTGGTGAGCTTGTGCCCGGATGCCTTCTCGAATTGCGGGGCGAGCTCGCGATAGGCCTGCTCGGTCGCCTGCGTGGACAACACCTTGATCTCAGCCGCATGGCCGCTGCCGGGAAGCAGCAGTGCGCTCGCGACGGCAAGAACGATGCTGGATTTCATGTCGGCCCTCCCATGCTTGTTGCGGCCAGTGTAGCCAAACGCGCCCTGCCCCGACAGGGGTCGCGGCCGCCTACGGACAGGGGTTGCGGCCGCCGGACGGGGTGAGCCATAAGGGCGCGGCCGTATTGGAGTGGAAGTTGGGAGACCGAGCATGAACAAGCCTGTTGCGCCCTCGACGGCGATCCGCGGCGAGGAGCATTGGACCCAGAAGAGCGACGATGTCCGCCTGTTCCTGTTCGAGAAATATGCCGGCGATCCTTCCGGGCCCGCCGGAACCATCCTGTTCGTGCACGGCTCCTCCATGGCGTCGCAGCCGACCTTCGACCTGCATGTGCCCGGGCGCCCGGACAGCTCGGTGATGGATTACTTCGCGGCGCGTGGCTTCGACTGCTGGTGCGTGGACATGGAGGGCTATGGCCGCTCCACCAAGGATCGCGACAACAATGCCCCGATCGCGCAGGGCGCCGACGACTGCTTCGCGGCCGCCTCCTATATCGCCAAGCTGCGCGGGGAGCGTCCGCTTCTCGTCTACGGCATCTCATCGGGCGCGCTGCGCGCCGCCTTGTTCGCGGAGCGCCATCCCCACCGGGTCAAGCGGCTCGCGCTCGACGCCATGGTGTGGACCGGCGAAGGCTCCCCGACGCTCGCCGAGCGGCGCAAGAAATTGCCCGAGTTCCAGGCGAAGAACCGCCGGCCGATCGACCGCGCCTTCATGCATTCGATCTTCGAGCGCGACCATCCGGGCAGCGCCGACAAGGACGTGATCGAGGCCTTCGCGGACGCGGTCCTGGCGGTCGATTCCTCGGTGCCGACCGGCACCTATGTGGACATGTGCGCGCGCCTGCCGGTGATCGATCCGCTGAAGATCACGGTGCCGACCCTGATCATGCGCGGCGAATATGACGGCATTGCCGGCGTCGGCGATCTCATCGCCTTCTTCGAGAAGCTGCCCAATCCCGACAAGCAGTTTGCGGTGATGCCGGGCATCGCCCACGCTTCGTTCCAGCAGAAGAACTATGCGCTGGTCTATCACTTGTTGCTGAGCTTCTTCTCGCAGCCCGACCCGGTCTATCGCGGATGAAACGGAGGCCAACCATGCTCGCGCGTCGCACGCTCGCCGCCGCGGCCTTGCTCGCCGCCACCGGATGCCTTGCGCCTGCCTGCGCGCAGGAAGCAGTCGACGCCGCCAAGGCCAAGGCCGAGGGCAAGGTCGTCTGGTACACCTCGACCCCGATCGAGGAGGCGCAGAAGATCGGCGATCTGTTCCGCCAGGAGACCGGCATCACGGTCGAGCTGTTCCGCTCCGGCGGCTCGCAGATCCTGAGCCGCTTCCAGCAGGAAATCGGCGCCGGCCGGGTCGCGGTCGACGTGCTCACTCATTCGGATCCGGCCGCCGCCCGCGCCATGGCCAAGAAGGGCCTGTTCGCGCCCTTCCGGCCGAAGAACTTCGACAGCGTCCCCGATGCCGCCAAGGCTGCCGACGGCGCCTTCATCGGCCAGCGCCTCAACATGATGACGCACTATCTGCGCACCGACAAAGTCGCTCCCGCCGACGAGCCCAAGACCTGGGACGACCTCACGGCCCAGAGATACAAGGGCAAGCTCGCGATGGCGGACCCCTCGTTCACGTCGTTGCAGGTCTCGGTGGTCGGCACGATGTCGAAGCTGCGCGGCTGGAGCTTCTACGAGAAGCTGCGGCAGAACGACGTGATGATCGCGCCCGGCAACCAGCAGGTCGCCGACCTCATCAAGCGCGGCGAGCGGGCAATCGCGGTCGGCGCGCTCGACTCCTATGCGGCCGATCTCAAGGCCGCGGGCCACCCGGTCAAGACGCTCTATCCGGCTGACGGCGTGTTCGTCATCCCTTCGCCGACCGCGGTGGTCAAGGGCTCGCCCCATCCGAACGCCGCCAAGCTGTTCGCGCAGTTCATGATCGACGACGCGGTGCAGAACCTGTTCCCCTCCGACGGCGGATATTCGGTGCGCACCGACATCCGCGCCCCGCAAGGCTCGCCCGATCTCAAGAGCCTGAAGATCATCGCGGTCGACGACGACTACGTCGAGAAGGAAGCGCCGCGGATCAAGAAGCAGTTCAACGAGATTTTCCAGTAGTGCGATCTGCAACTTTTCCCTCCCCTTTTCAGGGGGAGGTTGAGAGCTACACCGCGACCTTGTGCAGGAAGCCTTCGACCTCGGCGCGCACGTCGGCGGCGGCCGCCTCGACCGCCTTCGAGGCGGTGAGCACGGTCTCGGCGGATTGCCGCGTCTCGGTCGTGGCTCCGGCGACCTCGCCGAGCACCGTCATGATCTCCTTGGTGCCGCGGACAGCGCCGGCCACGTTCTGTGAAATATCGCCGGTGGCGCTGCTCTGCTGCTGCACCGAAGCGGCTGCCGCCGCGGTGAACTGGTTGATCTCGCGCATGCGGTCCGAGATGCGGGCGATCGCTTCGACCGCCGCACCGGTCGAGGCCTGAACGGCGGCGATCTGGCCGGAGATTTCCTCGGTGGCCTTGGCGGTCTGCACCGCCAGCGACTTGACCTCCGAGGCGACCACCGCGAAGCCGCGTCCGGCATCGCCAGCGCGGGCCGCCTCGATGGTGGCGTTGAGCGCCAGCAGGTTGGTCTGGCCGGCGACTTCCTGAATGAGCTTGACCACGTCGCCGATCTTCTGCGCGGCGTGCGCGAGCCCGCCGATCTGCTCGTTGGTCGCCGACGCCTCCTGCACCGCGATGCCGACCAGGTTGTTGGTCTGGTCGAGCTGCTCGCTGATCTCGCCGATCGATGCCGACAATTCCTCGGCCGCCGAGGCCGCGCCCTCCACGTTGATGGACGCCTTGTTGGATTCGCGAACCGCGCCCTCGGCGCGCTCGGAATTCTTGTTGGAGGCCGTGAACAGCTTGGTGGCGGTCGAGCGCATCGCGATGGCGTTCTCGTCCACGGTGCGCAGCAGGAACTCGACGCGTTGCTGGAATCCCGAGAGCGCCGCGTCGATGGTGGCGCGCCGCTTCTCGGTTGCGGCATTGCGCTCGCGCTCCTGCTCGGCGCAGATCTGCACGGTGACGTCCTGGTGGGTGGAGACCCATCCGCCGTCCGGCATGGGGCGGTTGGAGACGGCCACCATGCGGCCGTCGCGCATTTCGAGCGTCTTGTCGACCGACCGTCCTTCGCGCATCTCCCGGATGATGTCGGCGATGTAGCGGTCGATGTCGCCCGCGAAGGTGCCGGCGCGGCTGCGCTGACTGAAAAGCTCGTGCAGCGAGCAGCCGGGCTTCGCATCCTGGGCCGACAGGCCGTACATGCTCAGATAAGCCTGGTTGACCAGAATGAGGCGCCCCGACGCGTCGAACATGCCGAGACCCTGGGACATGTGATCGACCGCCGCGGCGAGCCGCAGGTTCTGGTCGCGCATGCGCTGATCCACGAATGCGCCGATCAGGCTCATGCTCAGGACTGCGGTGGCGACGGCGGCAATCGTAATGGCCAGCAAGGACGGCGGCAGCGAGGACGTACCGACGACGCGCGTCGGGTCGGGCACGATGTCGACTGCTCCCATCGCGGTGAAGTGGTGCGACACGATCGCCAGGGTGAGGAGCACGGCGGCAACGAGTTTCGACCGCAGGTCGGCGCCGCGTGCCGCGACCACCAAGGCCGCCGTTCCGAGCAGCATTCCGATGACGATGGAAGCCGCCACCAGCGGCGGGTCCCACTCGATGTGGCCCGGCAGCTCGACCGCCGACATGCCGGTATAGTGCATGCCGGCCACGCCTGCCCCGACGATGCCGCCCCCGATGGCGGGTCCCCAGGGCGGGGGAAAATAGACGGCGGCCGCGAGCCCGACCGACGTGATCACCGCGGCGGCGATCAGCGAAATCGCGGTCAGCTGAACGTCATAGGCGACGCCGATGCCCGGATCATAGGCCAGCATGGCGATGAAATGCGTCGCCCAGATGCCGCTGCCGGTCGCGACGCCGGCGGCCAGGATCCAGGTTGTGCGGGCGGTGTGTGCTGTCGCCTTGGCGTGATGAAAGAGATTGATGGCGACCAGGCTCGAAAGGAAGCAGATGAGGCCGGCCACGATGACCAGTCGCCAATCGTGCTCGGTGGTAAGGCAGGTCAGGATGCGGTACATGGCCAATCGCTGGATTTAGGGCATTTCGGGCACGCCGGAGATCGGATGGCGGTGCAGGATTCCAATGGGGAACCGGGAATCGGTTCCCGATTCAGTCGAGCTGGCGTGCGCTTCCGTAAAGAGAACGTATCCGCGTACGGTTGTCTTGGGGTTAACAGGCGGGTTACCAAAATCCTAACAAATCGAGCGAGCTGTGTTGTCGCGTGGGCTAGGCGGCCCGTAACCATGCTTCGGCCATGGTCGCGCCGCAGAATGGGATTGTTTTTGGGGACGTCGGGGGATCTACCGCGGATGACTTGTCGATACGGGCCAGCGCCAGCGCTGGCGGCCGCGCGGGTGCTCGCCGTTCTCGCGCTCGCGGGCCTTTGCGGCTGCGCGGCCGACCAGGCGCCGCCGCCCGGCGAACCCAGCATGTATGTCAGCATGGCGTCGGCCGAGGCCGCGCTCGATGCGCCCGCCGCGGCCTCGATGATCTCCGGCTACCGGGCCAACAATGGGCTCGGCGGCGTGACCGTCGACCCCGAGCTGATGAAGCTCGCCGAAGCGCAGGCGCGCGCCATGGCGACCAACGACAAGCTCGACCACAGCGTGGTCCGCGATTTCGGCGCGCGGATCGCGGGCTACAAATCCAAGGTGGCGGCCGAGAATATCGGGGCCGGCTATCACACGCTGGCGGAAGCCTTCTCGGGCTGGCGCGATTCGCCCCCGCACCGGCAGAACATGCTGCTGCAGGGCGCTTCCCGTATCGGCATCGCGGCCGCCTATGCGCCCAAGTCGAAGTATCGGGTGTTCTGGGCCTTGATCTTGGCGGCGCCCGCCGACGGGCGGGGGTGAGGGGCGCCTCACACCGGGCGTGCGTTCATGCGGATGGCTGCTCCGGACGCCGCCAGGCTCACCCCGATGACAACCAATATTCCCGC
>DATDGG010000340.1:0-4473 GCA_036522235.1 Xanthobacteraceae bacterium | reverse complement strand
GAGCCTCGGCGTCTCGCTCTATCAGTTTTCCGCGAGCCGCGCCGCCGAGGAGATCGTGCAGAATTTCGGCATCGCCATCGGCTCGACCATCGCCGGCATCGGGCTGCGCGTGATCTTCAACCAGATGCGCCGCGATCCGGTCGAGATCGAGCGCACCATGCGGCTCGAACTGGCCGAGGCGGCGCGCCGGGTGCGGCGCGAGCTCGACGCGAGCGTGGTCGAGTTCGGCTATTTCCGCCGCACCGCGCAGCAATCGGCGGCCGATTCCTTCAGCCAGATGACGGAGCGGTTCGACGATATCGTCGCCAAGCTCTTGGCGAGCCTGGAAGCGGTCACCGAGCGGCTGTCGGTGCCGGTCGAGGCGGCGGCGCGCCAGCTGAGCGACGCCACCCGGGAGATCGCGGGCACCATGGCGGGCACGCTCACCGCGAGCGCCGGGCAATTGTCGGCCGAGAGCGAGCGGCTCTCGAGCCGCGTCGGCGCCATCGCGGGCGCGCTCGACGAGGTGGTGGCGAAGCTGCACGCCATGCAGACCCCGGACCGCGTGTTCGAGCAGCATCTCCAGCCGATGATGGCGGCGCTGACGCAGGCGGTCGAGCGGATCGCCGGACAGTCCGATGCGCAGGCCAAGGCGGTCGGCGACGCGCTCGCGATCGCCAATAGCGGGGCCGAGCGGTCGATCGACCTGGTCGCCGCGATGCGGCAGGACTTCGAGGCGACCGCGGTCGCCAACCGGGCCGCGCTCGAATGGGCGGGCGCCATGATCAAGGCGACCGCCGAGGTGCTGACCGAGATCAAGGCGAACACGCAGACCTACACCGAAGGCCTGACCTATATGCTGGAGCAAGCCGACGGGACCATGCGGACCTTCACGGACGTGCTGGCCAAATCGGGCCTGGAGGCGACGGTCAGGGCCGACTTGCTGAGCGAGACGCTGCCGGCGCTCGAGACCCGCGCCCGCGCGCTCACCCTTGCGGCCGACCGGATAGCGGGTATCGTCGAGGATCTGCGGGCGCCGAAAAAGCGGCCGGAATGGGAGGCCGTCGAGTGATGTCGGACATGATCATCGGGCGCCAGACGTCGTCGTACCGGCAGGGCCTGGTCCTCGGCCTGACCATGGCCGAGATCATGCTGCTCTTGGTGTTCTGCCTGCTCATCGCCGTGGGCGTGGCCCTCTCCACCGAGCGCGCCAAGCGCGACGATGCGCTGTCGCGGCTGAAGCGGGTCGAGACCACGGCGGCGGCAAACGCGAAGACGATCGACAGCATCAAGCGCAACACGCGCTTGGCGGAGCTGCTCGATCGCAGCAAGGCCACCCAGAGCGACATCGACGATTTCTGGCACAAGCTCGTCGAGAGCAACGAGGCGGTTGCCAAGATGGAGAGCCAGGGAGTCTCGCTGTCGGCGTTCGAGGAGGAGAGCAAGTCCGCCGCCCGCTTGCGGCAGCTGATGGCGCAGGGCATCGATCCCGACAAGGTCGCCAAGCAGGTGGCGCTCGCCTCAGCGATCGAGGCGATCCTGGCCGAGCGGAAGCTCGGCAATCTGACGCCGGAGCAACTCGCCGCGCTGCTCGACAAGGCTCTCGAGGCCGCCAAGCCGGCGCCGCCGCCGCCGCCCGAGACCAAGAAAGGGCACAACTGGCCGCCGATCATCAACCTGAGCGAGGCCGGCGGCTACTACTTCGCGACCGGCAGTGCCGAGTTGACGCCGAATTTCGCCAACGAGCTGCGCACCGTGGTGGTCGACAAGCTGTTGGAGATCGCCGATTCCTACGACGTCGACGTGATCGAGGTGATCGGCCACACCGACGAGCAGCCGGTAAACGGCCGCAGCTCCAATCTCGACCGCAACCTGGCCGCGGTGACGACGGGCAGCGCCGCCGGCGTCCTGCAATGGGCCGACAATGCGGGGTTAGGCCTCGCGCGCGCGCTCTCGGTGGTCGAGCGCCTGTCGGCCGATCCGCGCCTCAGGAATTTCCGCATCCTGCCGCTCTCTGCCGCCCAGCTCATCAACACCGACGGCCGCATCACCCGCTGGGACAACCACGGCGACGTCCGCGAGCGCCGCCGGATCGAGATCAGGATGCGCAAGAGCGTGTGACCGCGTTCTTTCTTCCCTCCCCCTGCAAGGGGGAGGGTGGCTCGCGCAGCGAGCCGGGAGGGGTCCCGCCTGTCAGCGAACTCGGTGTATGTGGTATCACCCCCACCCGACCCGCTTCGCGGGTCGACCCTCGGGTCGTAGCCCGAGGGCAGGCTCTCCCCCTTAAAAGGGGGGGTTAAGAGAAGCGGCCCTCACGGCACCGCCGCAGCCTCCGCCGCCGCCACCGTCGCCGCCACATCCTCCTCCAGCATGAACCACTGCGCCTTGAGCGCCTCGGCGGCGCGCTTGACCAAGCCCACATAGGTGGCGTGATCGGCGTAGCGTTCCTCAAGCGAGGGGCGCGGATCGCCGGCGGCGAGCCGCTCGGCCTTGGTCTTGGCGAAGGCGAGCTTCTGCCCGGCGGCATCGCAGCCGTCGAGCCCGTCGGCGCGCAGCGCCCAGCCCGTATAGCTGGCGAGCGGCACCGCGACGTCCGGCATGCGCACGCCCGCGATATCGTTGCCGTCCGCATCGGTCTTGGGCACGAACACCGGATAGGGCGCGCCGACGAGCCGCGGCGGCAGCACCGACAACAGGCCGCGGTCGAAGTCCTTGCCGAAGTCGAACAGGTCGCCGGTGTGGTGCACGCCGTTATAGACCACGCCCGGAATCTGCGGGAATCCCATGCCCGCCTGCGGCAGCGGCGGCGCCAGCGTGGCGTCGGCGACGCGCGGGACGCGGTCGGCGGGTGGCGCTTCGCCTTCGGTCACCCAGGCGTCGAGATCGGTCAACAGCGCGCGCAGCACCTGGTTGGGCTTGAGCGGGTTGCGCGGCTGTGCGCAGATGCCGCGGCCGTTGCCCGGCCCGTGCGGGAAGCTCGCAAGCAGATAATTGCGCACATCCGCGATCGGCGGCAGGTCGCGCCCTTCGCTGTCGGTCAGCAGCATCGAGCTCGCCTTGGCCCAATATTCGTTCGATGAGTTGGCCTCGAAAATCTTCGGACAGGTCCTGCTCTCCTCGCAGCGGGTGAGCCGCGAGTCGGTCTTGCCGGTGACCGTATCGCTCACCTTCTGGTTTGCGAACGGGAACTGATATTCCGGCGTCCAGCGCGCGATGTGCTGGCGATGGGTGCGCACCGGCTGGCCGAAGCGGTAGTTCATGAATATGCCGCTGCCGCCGCCCTTCCAGTTCAGCACCCCGTCGAATGCCTTGGCGGGCGCGGCGGCGGCGCCTTCCGCCTCGTTGAAGCCGAGCTGCACGAAATCATGCATGGTGCGGCAGGGCTGCGAGGAGCAGAACGTGTAGATGAACTGCACATCGCCGCCGAGGCTCGGCGCGTCCGCGGCGTCGGCCTTGGTGTTGCGCAGATAGGATGCGATGTCGCGCAGCGCCGCAAAGCCGAGGCCCACCACGGCCGGATCGCGCGCCACGTAAGTGAGCTCGTAGAGCGCCGTCGGCCCGAACGAGCCGGCGGCGCCGAAATTGCCCGAGGTCAGCTTGACCGAAGTGAGCTTGCCGTCGACATAATCCCAGTCCACGGCCGGCACCTCGGTCGGCGCATCGGCGTAGTTCTTGCGCACCGTCAGGCTCGCCTTCGACTTGTCGGCGCTCGCCGCCGGGTAGTTGAGCCTCTGCGCCGCCGGCGTCTGGTTCTTGTCGATGACGAACTCTTCCGTTGCCGGCCCCGTGATGGTCGAGCCGTCCGGGTTCTTGGCGACCGGCACCGTGACGGTGAACAGCTTTGCCGAAGGCGGCGGCACGTCCCAGCCGGTCTCGAGCAGCACATAGCCCTGCCGCATCAGAAAGCCGTTGCCGGCATCGCCGGCGATCGTCACGTCATTGACCGTCGGGCTGTCGTTGAACATTTCAAGCGCATTGGTGCGCCCGCGATTGGTGATCTCGAACAGCAGCCGATGGTTCTGCTTGCCGCGGTCGATCGGCCGCAGGATCTGGAAATCGGTCGAATAGCTGACGGTGCCGTTCGGATTCTTGGGCGCGAGATCGATATCGACAATAATGGCGTTGCGCCGATCCTTGGGATCAACCTCGCCGACGATCTGCCCACTGATCCGCTCATAGGCTCCGACCGCGCCGAAGCTCTTTCCGCCGAAGGCGGGGGACTCCACCGTCTTGATCACCACCTGCGTGACCCGCGCGCTCGCGGGGGCGGCGAAGCCGACCAGCGCCGTGCCGAGGAGGGCAAGCGCCGCCGGGCGCCGCCGCGCCGGTCGACCGTGATGTGCAAGGTGTTGTGCCACGACACGCGGAAGCGAGCGCATGCGTTTCTCTCCCTGATGCTGTTCTGTAAGTCCAAAATTTTCTACACCGAAGATACGACAAACAGGCGCGGCTGCGAAGGGGGCTGTGGGGCGTATCATGGAAGGGGCGGCTTGG
>DATDGG010000339.1:0-25159 GCA_036522235.1 Xanthobacteraceae bacterium | reverse complement strand
GAATTGAGGGCATCGAGCACGACCACCCCTTCGTTCGTGACAATGAGCCCGCTGTTAAAAGTGCCGGAACTGTATACATAGTGGCCGGGAATGATCTCCCGTAAGGCAGTCGGGCGCGGCGTCTGTTGGGAAAACGCAGAGATGGAACACAGGAGCACGATGGCCAGCGCTGCGGTTGATTTTTGCATCGCCTTTTCTCCCGTTGTTATGGTTCCAGAGTGATTGCAAGACTTCGGCACCCCTATTTTAGAACTCGTCAGATATTGAGCCGGTCCAGCAATGATCGGCTCCTCCGACGCGGGCCAAAACCGGGAACGTCATGGATCGACTGATCGTTTCCCGGATTCGCTTCGTCGGTCAGCTTCGCCTCAATTCGCGACCAGAGCGCCGGCCAGGCATCGGCTGCGGGATCATAGGCCGGGACCAGTGGTTGTGACAAACGCGCAACATCCCAAGGACAAAGCTGCTTCTTGAAGGCTGCCCGCCTTGCCGACCGGCGTGAATCGGATTGATAGTATGCGGCGGGCGGCACGGGCGAGGGCAACCATGCGGATGACATTTCTGGCGACGGCGGTGCTCGCTCTGTGCAGCATGCAGGCCACCGCTCTCGCCGCCGATCTGAAGCTCAAGGCGAAGCCGAAAGCGCCACCGGCGGCTGCCAGCCCGTTTTGGGTCGAGGCCGACTACCTCTATTGGACAGTCAAAGGCGACAAGATTCCACCCTTGGTGAGCACCGGCGTGCTCGGCACTGCCGGCGCAACCGTGCTGTTCGGAGACGTGGCCGTCAACGATCGCTGGCGTTCCGGGGGACAGATCAAGGCGGGATACTGGTTCGATCCGCAGCATAGCTGGGGCATCGAGGGCAGCTTCTTCGGGCTGCAGGATGTCTCCACCACCTTCAATGCCAGCTCGAACGGCAGCACCGTCTTGGCGCGGCCCTTTTTCGACGTCGTCGGCGGCGCGCAAAACGCCATGATCATAGCCTCTCCGGTCCTCGGCAGCGGGCAGATCGCGATCAACGAGACCTCCCGTTTGTGGGGGCTAAGCGTTGCGCTCCGCAAGGAGCTCTGTGCGAGCTGCGCCGGCCGCATTACCGCCCTGGTTGGATACCGCTTCCTGCGCATGAGCGATGATCTTGTGATCAGCACAAATCAGCAGGGCAACATCCCGGGGATCGGGCCGTTTGCGCAGGCTGTCACCGATCGATTCGGCACCGTCGATGCGTTCAGCGGGCTCGACCTCGGCCTGACCGGAGAACAGCGCTTCGGCGCATGGACCTTCGAATGGCTCGGCAAAGTAGCGGTCGGGGCAAATTACAGCACCGCCGAGGTCAACGGTGCGACGACCCTCTCAGCCGGCGGCGGCGCGCCGACAACCTTTCCGGGCGGGTTGCTGGCTTTGCCGACCAATATCGGCAATTTCAGCCAGACCCGCTTTGCTGTCGTGCCGGAATTGGCCCTCAAGGCGGGATATCAGGTCACCTCGCAGTTGCGCATCCGTGCGGGCTACGATCTCCTGTTCTGGAGCAATGTCGTGCGCCCCGGCGGCGTGATCGACACTGGTGTCAATCCCACCCAGATTGCCGGGGGGATTCTGGCCGGGCCAAGCCGTCCGGCGCCGCGCCTCGATGGCTCCGACTTCTGGGCGCAAGGCATCGACCTCGGCGCCGCATTCAGCTTTTGAGCCAGGGGGTAAATTCGACCTGAAGGCCACCCGGAGGCTGCATACGGCAAACCCGCGAGAATTCGGCTCTGCTACCGGGACGGCTTGGAATATCCTCGCGGGTCAACCCTCGTCCGCCGGCTGGACCTGTTCAAGATCGAAGCCCGGATAGGCGAAGGCACCGGAGATGCGCTCACAATCTCTCTCCGATACGCCCACGCTTCGGGCTACGTCATGCCATGTGCCTTTGACTCGGTCTTTCATCGCATCGACGATGCCCTTGGCGTCATGGTGCCCAGGCTATGAAAACGCGGATAGCGTCGCCTTGAGACAACATTTCCCAAGCGGCTAGACGGCATTCCGGTACGCACCGGCCGTGAGGTCGGCAAAAATCGGCGGTACGAATAGGCGCCCACCAGCGCAAGCGCAGGAGCGACACTATGCTCGCCGAACCGGCGCCCCACCGAGGTGTCTATGCCGCGCGGGCGCTCGGACGGACGGCGACGCGGCAGAAGGTTGCCACGATGCGCAGGCCGGCGCGTAGGGTCCCTCGCCAGCTGCCGGCGACTTTCGAGGCGCCGCCGGTGCGGCAATGATAGGGGACCGGGATTTCGCGAATGCGCAAGCCGGCCTGCGCGGCGCGCATCTGCATTTCGATGTTCCAGCCATAGGTCATCTCGCGCATGCCGAGATCGAGCAAAGCCTGCCGCCGGATCGCGCGAAACGCGCACATATCCGTGTAGCGCACGCCGTAGAGAAGTTGCGTGGCGTAGCCCGCCAGCGTCCCGGCCGCGATCTGGTGCCAGGCGATGCTGCCCGGATCGCGCTCACCGAGCGCGCGCGAGCCGATGACGAAATCGCATTCGCCCGCGCGAATGGGCGCGATCAGCGTGGCGAGGCTTTCGGCATCGTCGGCGCCGTCGCCGTCCATGAAGACCATGATCTCGGCATCTTGGGCCGCCTGCGTGGCGCTCCAACAGGCGCGGCCATAGCCTTTGCCGGCGTCGATCACCTCTGCGCCCGCGCCCGCCGCCCGCGCCGCTGTCGCATCGCGGCTGCCGCCATCGGCCACGATGACGCGGCTGGCGATATTGCGCGGAATGCCGGCGACGACGTCTGCGATCGAGGCCTCTTCGTTCAGGACCGGTATCGCGACCGCAACCCGCGCGGCGTCCGCCGCCGGACCAGGCAGGTGCGCGCGTTCCGCCGCCGCCCACATGGTCACAGGCTCCAGCGCAAGCCGCAGCCGGCGCAGGCCGATGGCGGCTGGTCGGACAGGAGCGCTTCGCGGAACGTGCGATAGGCGTCCCCGCTCCAGATTTGGCGCAATGTCTGCTGGGTGGCGTCGCCCAGCGTGTAGTGCTCGTAGCCCTTTTGCGCGAACGGCGCGATGCAGCAGGGCAAGGCGCGGCCATTGGCGGTGAAATACATCACCGTCCAGGGGCGGCGGCACATGGACCAGGGCGAGCCGGCGTCATTGCGCTTGAGGCTTTCGCCGGGCTCGGAAGCCGCGCCCGAGGCGCTGAAGGTCATGCCGTAGGACCGCGCCAGCGCCGCCGCTTCTTCGATCGTGGCCGCCTCGTCGCGGCTCATCTTGTCGTAGAGCGCCTGGTCGGGCCGTGCCAGGCCGATCGCGTCCTGCGCGAAGAAGACCAGGCGCTGCAGATAGACCTCCTTGACCCCGATCGCGGCCGCGACCTTCACGAATTCCGGCAGCTCGGCAATGGTTTCCTTGAGGCCGGTGAGCCAGACCGACACCCGCGGCCGCTCGCAGCCTTCGCGCTCCTGCAGATCGCGGAAGGCGCGGATGTTCCTGAGAATGCGCTTGAAGTAGTTCTTCCCCCGCACCGCGATGTAGGATTTTTCATTCGCCGCATCGAGCGAGACGCGCAGCTCGTCGAGGCCGGCCGCGATCAGGGCGCGGCCGTTGCGCTCGTTCAGCACCGTGCCGTTGGTATTGAACAGGACGTAAGTGCCGCGGTCCTTGAGATAGCGGACCATCCTCGGCAAATCCTTGACCAGCATGGGCTCGCCGACGCCGTGCAGGACCGCCCGCTGCAGCCCGGATACCTGATCGACGATCGAGGTGAACAGTTCCCAGCTCATGTCGGCCGGGGGCTCGAGCTCCTCATAGGTGCGCGGACATGTGGTGCAGAGGAGGTTGCAGCGATTGGTCGTCTCGAGATACAGGCAGACCGGATCGCGGTCGGGCAGCGCGTCGCGCCGCGCCTCGACGCTCTCGAAATAGCGGCGCGGGTCCAGCGCGCGCTCAGGCAGGGACGGCGTCGCCATGCGCGCTTCCTTTTTGCTTGCGGCGTTGCGTGTCACCCGCCGACCTCTTCGATGGAGCGCGTCGGTTGCGCGATGCCGAGCCGCGCCGCCAAATCGGCGTCGCCAAGCAGTGCGCGCATCAGCGTGGTGGTCCGCGGTGCCGGGTGGGATCGCAGGTCCGCCGCAAAGGCGTGGGCGGCAAAGAGCTCGGAATGAAGGAGCCGCAATGCCGCAAGCTCGTCGACGTCATACCACGCCGGCAGCACGTGAACCGGCAACCCGATCTCGCGCGCCCGCTCCAAGGTCTGCGCGGCAACGCGGTCGGTGCTCCAATCGATGTCATCGAACAGGCGCCGGTGCGCGGCCTTGAGGCCCAGCAGATAATAGCCGCCGTCCGTTGACGGTCCGATGACGGCGCGATCGTCCGCGCTCGCCAGCGCGCGCGCCGCCTCGACCAGAAGCGAGGTCGGCAGCGTCGGGCTGTCGGAATTCAACACCACGGCGGCCTCGTGTCCGAGCGCGAAAAGGTGCGTGATGGCGCTGAACAGGCAGTCGCCGAAATCAGGCCACCATGCCTCGATGAGCCCGATCCCGGGCGGCAGGACGGCATGAAAGAATCCCACCGCGTCGGGCGGTCCGAACGCCATGTAGCCGGCAATATGCGTCTGTCGCGATGCGGCCAGGATATTGGCTGAGACATCTTGCAGGAAGGCGGTGTTGAAGGCGGCGGCTTCCTCGACGGTGAGCGGCGGCACCAGGCGGGTCTTGGTCCGGCCCGGGATCGAGGCCTTGGCCATGACGGCGATCCCGCAAGACCGCAACGGCGTATCGCCCAGACGCAATGGTTTCATCTGCCCTGCTTTCGAATGTCCGGCGGGAGGCCCAAAGCCCGGATTGATGATGGACGTTCCGGCTTTGGAGATAGGGTCGAGGATGCGGTCAGGATGTCATCGAAGCCGTCCATCGGTCGTTTGGAATTCATTCGATGACAGCGGCGTTTCCGTTACCTCGCTCACGCGTTCGTGATCGCGCGGGCGTTGCCGGCTGGGGCCACGAATCCGCGCCATCGTGCCTCCAATTTGAGCGGATGCAGGAAGGGCTCAGCACGCCGCCGCGAAGGCCGCAAAGCCGCGCTCGAGGTCGGCGATCAGATCGTCGACATCCTCGAGCCCGATATGAAACCGGACCGCCGGGCCGCCCGGCGCCCACGCGGTTGCCGAGCGCATCTCGGTGCAGTCGAACGGGATGGCGAGGCTCTCGAACCCGCCCCATGACGCGCCGATGCCGAAGAGCGTCAGGGCGTCGAGGAACGCGTGCACCGCCGCCTCCGGAGCCGGCTTGAGCACGATGCTGAACAGCCCGCAGGCGCCCGTATAGTCGCGCCGCCACAGCGCGTGGCCCGGATCGCCTTCGAGCGCCGGATGCAGCACGCGCGCCACTTGCGGCCGGCTCGCCAGCCAGTGCGCCACCTTGACGCCGGAAGCGTAGTGCTGCGCGAGACGCACCCCCATGGTGCGCAGCCCGCGCAGCCCCAGATAGATGTCGTCGGGACCCACGCACAGGCCCATCGTCTCGACCGCATCGCGTAGCCGCCGCCAGCATGTCGCATTGGCCGACACCGTCCCCAGCATCACGTCGGAATGACCGCCGATATATTTGGTGCCGGATTGGATCGACAGATCGACGCCCTTGTCGAGGGCGCGGAAATAGATGGGGCTCGCCCAGGTATTGTCCATCAGCACGACCGCGTCTTTGGCATGGGCCGCCGCCGCGATGGCCGGCACGTCCTGCATCTCGAAGGAAAGCGATCCCGGCGATTCGACGAAGATCGCGCGCGTCTTGGGCTCGATCAGCGCCGCGATGCCGGAGCCGATCAGCGGGTCGTAGTAAGTTGTGCGGATGGCGTAGCGCGCGAGCAGGCTGTCGCAGAATTTGCGCGTGGGCAGATAGGCGCTGTCGGTGACCAACACGTGGTCGCCGGCGTCGAGCACCGACAAGAGCGCAACCGAGATCGCCGCGAGGCCGGAGGGTAAAAGCGCGACGCCGGCGCAATTGCCGCCTTCAAGCCCCGCCAGCGCCTCTTCCAGCGCTTCCGAGGTCGGCGTCCCGCGCCGGCCATAGAGGTAGCGGCCGCGGCGGGCGAGAAAGTCCGCGGCGTTGCGATAGAGAACCGTGGAGGCGTGGTAGACGGGCGGATTGATGAAGCCGTGATTTGCCGACGGATCGCGGCCGCCGGTGACCAGACGCGTTGCGGTCCGCCCCGGCGGGCGGGCGGGTTGATCGCCTGTGTCGCTCGTCATGTTTCCACGCTTGCTCGCCTGTTCGCGCATCTACGAAGTCATTATCGGCTTGGCGTCAACCCCTTGACCGCCGTGCCGTATCGTCCTCAGATGGGCCCGGGCCGCGGACGGGGCCAGGCGTCTGCGGCCGGCAGGCTTGGCGGCAGCGCGCAAATTTGCCATGCGATTGGGATGCGAGCGCGGCCTTACGGCACGGCTACACTCACCCACGGGAACAACAACGCTGCAGGAGGCGGTACCATGAAACGCGTAGTCATGACATTGAAGATGACAGTGCTCGGCGCCGCGCTGGTCGTCGGCTTCTCGGCGGCGGGCTCGGCGCAGACGCTCAAGAAGGTGCAGGATCGCGGCTCCCTGATCTGCGGGGTGAGCCAGGGCCTGCCGGGATTCTCCAATCCGGACGACAAGGGCAACTGGACCGGTTTCGACGTCGACGTCTGCCGCGCGGTCGCGGCGGCGATCTTCAACGATGCGAACAAGGTCAAGTTCTCGCCGCTCAACGCCAAGGACCGCTTCGAGGCGCTGAAGTCGGGCGATATCGACATCTTGTCGCGCAACTCGACCTGGACGTCCTCGCGCGACGCCGCGCAAGGGATCATCTTCACCGCCGTCAACTACTACGACGGACAGGGATTCCTGGTGCGCAAGTCGCTCAAGGTCAACTCGGCGCTCGAGCTCAACGGCGCGTCGATGTGCACGCAGACCGGGACGACGACCGAGCTCAATCTCGCCGACTATTTCCGTGCCAACAACATGAAATACG
The DNA here is from genome assembly GCA_036522235.1 of Xanthobacteraceae bacterium. Lineage (GTDB taxonomy): Bacteria > Pseudomonadota > Alphaproteobacteria > Rhizobiales > Xanthobacteraceae > VAZQ01. The sequence continues at coordinate 18,163 of DATDGG010000339.1, read as the reverse complement.
AGGTCATCGCCTTCGTCACCGCCGACGAGACCGTGAAGGCCTACGAAGCCGGCCGCTGCGACGCCTTCACCACCGACGTCTCGCAGCTCTATGCCGAGAAGCTCAAGCTCGCCAATGCCGCCGATCACGTGATCCTGCCCGAGATCATCTCCAAGGAGCCGCTGGCGCCGGCGGTGCGGCGCGGCGACGACCAGTGGCTGACGCTGGTGAAATGGGTGCAATTCGCCATGCTCGATGCCGAGGAGCTCGGCGTGTCGTCGAAGACGGTCGATGAAGCGCTCAAGTCGACGCAGCCGGAGATCAAGCGGCTCGTCGGCACCGAGGGCGTTTTCGGCGAGCAGTTCGGCCTGACCAAGGACTGGGTCGTGCGCATCGTCAAGCAGGTCGGCAATTACGGCGAATCCTTCGACCGCAATGTCGGGACCGGCTCCAAGCTCGGGATCAGCCGCGGTCTCAACCGATTGTGGACCAAGGGCGGTATCCAATATGCGCCGCCGATCCGCTAGCGGCATCGGCAGGGCATGATCCCGGAAGAGCGCCGCGGGCCGCCGCGGGTTGCGCTCCGTAACGACCCGCGATTCCGCAGCCTCCTCTACCAGCTCGCGCTGGTGCTGGCGCTGGCTGGGCTTGGCTATGCGTTCTTCACGAATGCCGAGGCCAATCTCGGGGCGCGCAACATAGCGAGCGGCCTCGGCTTCCTGCAGAATACCGCGGGCTTCGGCATCAGCCAGTCGCTCATTCCTTACAACGAGTCCGACACCTACGGCCGCGCCTTCCTGGTCGGGCTCCTCAACACGATCCTCGTCGCCGGCCTGGGCATCGTGCTCGCCACAATGCTCGGCTTCATCATCGGGATTGCGCGGCTCTCGTCCAATTGGCTGGTGGCGCGGCTCGCCGGCGCCTATGTGGAGATCGTCCGCAACCTTCCGCACCTGTTCCACATCCTGTTCTGGTACCTGGCGGTGCTCGGCACGTTGCCGCCTCCGCGGCAGAGCATCTCGGTCTTCGGGACCATCCTGCTCAGCATTCGCGGCATCGTGGTGCCGGCGCTGCAGCCGACGGAGGGGGCGGGCTATGTCGCGCTGGCGCTCGGTCTCGGTGTCGCGGCTAGCATCGCCCTTGCGTTATGGGCAAAGCGCGTGCGCGAGCAAACGGGGCGCCGGGAGCCCGTTCTGTGGATCGCCGTGCTGCTCGTCATCGGCCTGCCGGCCGTGGCCCTCGTGGCTACTGGATTTCCGTTGGCGGTGGAGCTGCCACGCCTTGTCGGCTTCAACGTTGTGGGCGGCCTGCCCATCAGGCCGGAATTCGTGGCGCTGCTGGTGGCCCTGTCGATCTACACGGCATCGTACATCGCCGAGGTCGTGCGCGCCGGCATCCTGGCGGTCCCGCGCGGGCAGACCGAGGCGGCGCTGGCACTCGGATTGCGGCGCGGACAGCTGTTGCGGCTCGTGGTCATGCCGCAGGCGCTGCGCATCATCGTGCCGCCGCTGGCGAACCAATACCTCAACCTGACCAAGAACACGACGCTGGGGGTCAGCATCGGCTATCCGGATCTGTTCGCGGTCTTCGCCGGCACCACCCTCAATCAAACCGGACAGGCGATCGAGATCATCGCCATAACCATGGCGGTTTATCTGTCGCTGTCGCTTGCCACGAGCCTCCTGATGAACTGGTACAATTCCCGTGTGCGGCTGGTCGATCGGTGAGGCTGTGATGAGCGTGGCCGCACAATCGAGCTTCGTCCGCGCCGAGATGATCGCACCGATCGCGCCGCCGCGGATGCGTGTGGGCGTGGTGGGTTGGGCGAGGGAGCACCTGTTCAGCAGCATCGGCAACACGCTGCTGACGCTTTTCGGCGTCGCGCTGCTGGCGGCGCTGGTGTGGCCGACGGTTCGGTTCGTCTTGCTGGACGCGGTCTGGCACGGCACCGATCGAGCCGACTGCCTCACCGAGACCGTCGGCCGCGACGTCGGCGCCTGCTGGCCCTTCATCGCCGCCAGGTTCGATCAGCTCATGTTCGGCTTCTATCCGGCCTCGCAGCGCTGGCGCGTGGTCCTGGTCTATGGGCTCGGCGCGTTCCTGCTCGCGCCACTGCTCGTTCCGCGCGTGCCGCACAAGACCTTGAATGCGGTCCTGTTCTTCGGCGTCTTCCCGATCATGGCCGGCGTGCTGCTCTTGGGCGGCGTGTTCGGCTTGCCGGAGGTCGAAACCCGCCTCTGGGGCGGGCTTCTGGTCACCCTCGTCATCTCCTATGCGGGCATCGTCGGCTCGCTGCCGCTCGGCGTGCTGCTGGCGCTGGGGCGCCGCTCCGACCTGCCGGTGGTGCGCAGCGCCAGCATCGTCTTCATCGAGTTCTGGCGCGGCGTGCCGCTGCTCACTGTGTTGTTCTTCGCGACCTACATGCTGCCGCTGTTCCTGCCCGGTGATTGGAAGATCGACGGGCTGTTGCGCGTGCTCATCGGCCTCATCCTGTTCTCGTCCGCCTATCTGTCGGAGGTGGTGCGGGCGGGGCTGCAGGCGATCCCGCGCGGCCAATTCGAGGCGGCGCAGGCGCTCGGCCTCGGCTATTGGCGGATGATGGGCCTGGTGGTGCTGCCGCAGGCGCTGCGGCTCGTCATCCCGGGCCTGGTCAACCATTTCATTGCCCTCTTCAAGGACACGACCTTGGTGCTGATCGTCGCCATCTTCGACCTGCTCGGGCAGCTGCGCGCCGCTTTTGCCGATCCGAACTGGGCGACGCCGGTCACGCTGTTCACGGGTTTTGCCTTTACGGGCATCATCTATTTCGTGGTTTCGTTCGCGATGTCGCGCTATGCGTTGTTCACGGAGCGGCGGCTGCGCGTGCGATGATGATGGGCGACAACCTCAAACCACCCTCGGATACGGCGGCGGACATCCGCACCACGCGCAACGCGGTCGCGATCGACATCGTCGGCCTCAACAAGTGGTACGGCGAGTTCCATGTGCTGCGCGACGTGAGCCTGCAGGTCATGCGCGGCGAGCGGATCGTGATCTGCGGTCCGTCCGGGGGCGGCAAGTCTACGCTGCTGCGCTGCATCAACCGGATCGAGGATTGGCAGCAGGGCCGCGTGATCGTGGACGGCACCGAGCTCACCGACGATCTCAAGCGGATCGACGAGATCCGTCGCGAGGTCGGCATGGTGTTTCAGCAGTTCAATCTGTTCCCGCACCTGACCGTGCTGGAGAACTGCATGCTCGCCCCGATCTGGGTCCGCCGCATGCCGCGCCGGGAGGCGGAGGCGATCGCGCGGCATAATCTCGCGCGCGTGCGCATCCCCGAGCAGGCCGACAAATATCCCTCGCAACTCTCCGGCGGCCAGCAGCAGCGCGTCGCCATCGCCCGCGCCTTGTGCATGCGACCGAAGATCATGCTGTTCGACGAACCGACCTCGGCGCTCGATCCGGAGATGGTCAGGGAGGTGCTCGACAGCATGCTGGCGCTCGCGCTCGACGGCATGACCATGCTGGTGGTGAGCCACGAGATGGGCTTTGCCCGTCAGGCTGCGACCCGCATGATCCTGATGGACGCCGGCCAGATCATCGAGATGAACGAGCCGGAAGCATTTTTCTCACACCCCCAGCACGAGCGCACCAAGCTGTTCCTGAGCCAGATTTTGAAGTGAGACCGCCCCCTCGGCCCTCATCCTGAGGAGCATCGCGCAGCGATGCGTCTCGAAGGATGGCCAGAGGCGAGGGCGGTGGTTGTGGCCATGGTTCGAGACGCCGCGCTGACGCGCGGCTCCTCACCATGAGGGTTGTAGATTACGCGGCGCGAACGGTCATCAGGAACTTCTCGACCGTCAGCTTGAACTTGGTGCCTTCGCCGGAGAGCACCCTGGCGGAGGTGAGGACCTGATTTGAGGCGTCGCTGGTTTCGCTTGCGGCCCGATTGACGTCGCCGATATTGCCGGCGACCCGTCCGGTGCTGTCGGCCGCGTGCTCGACGTTGCGGGCGATCTCGGCGGTCGCCGCGCTCTGCTCCTCGACGGCCGCGGCGATTGCGGTCGCGATCTCGGAAATCCGGCCAATAGTCGCGCCGATCTCCTTGATCGCATTGACCGATTCGCCCGTTGCCGCCTGCATTTCCGCGATCAGCGAGCGGATGTCCTCGGTCGCCTTGGCGGTCTGGGTAGCGAGCGTCTTGACCTCGGAGGCCACCACCGCAAAGCCTTTGCCGGCGTCGCCCGCGCGCGCCGCCTCGATCGTGGCATTGAGCGCCAGCAGATTGGTCTGCTCGGCGATATCGGTGATCAGCTTGACCACGTTGCCGATGCGCGAGGCCGCCTTCCACAATTCGGCGATGCGGTCGTCGGTCTGCTCGGCCTGCCGAACGGCTTCGCCGGCGATGCGGCTCGACTCGTGGGCGCGCTCGCTGATCTCCGAAACCGAGGTGGTCAGCTCCTGGGTCGCCTGGGCGACCGACTTGACGTTGACCGAAGCCTCGCCCGAGGCATCCGCGACCGCTATCGACAATTGCCGCGTGCTGTCGGCATTGCTGGTCAGCGTATTGGCGGCATCCTCCAATTCCTTCGACAGCGACGTCACCGCCTTGACCATGGTGCCGACGGCGGTTTCGAAGCCGTCCGCCAGGCGGTGCAGCTCGGTCTGGCGCTCGACCGCCGCGGCGCGCCGGCCGGCTGCTTCATGCTCGGCATCGTGGCGCGCGCGCTCGATCGCCTTGATCTTGAACTGCTCGACCGCCTCCGCCATGGCGCCGACCTCGTCGCTGCGGCCGAGGCCGGGGAGCACCAGGGAGAAATCGCCGGCCGCGAGCTTGCCCATGTCGCGCACCATGCCGCGCAGCGGCTTGGTGACGGTTCGGGTCACCCACAGGGTCATGCCGAGCAGCAACAGCCCGATCAGTCCGGTGCCGAACACCATCAGCTGGCTGAGCGTCGCCCCATGGGCGAGCTGGGCGTCGATATTGGAGGAGACTTCGAGCACCCCGCGCACGTCGCCGACCTTCCAGTCGGTTTTCGGCGACCGCGCATCGGAATTATGACAGGCGACGCAGGATTGCGTGGACATCGTGTCGGCGACCGCGACGCGCACGATGTGCTTGCCGTCGCGGAGCTCGGAGCGCGTGAAGGTCTCGGTCGGATGGGCGTTCAGGTAGGTCCAGGCCTGTTCCTGAAAGTCGTCGAGCTTGCGATCCTTGCGGTCCGGAAACGGATATTGGCTGAACAAGGTGAGCGTCGTGTCCTTGTCCTTGAGGGCCGTGCCCAGGTCGTGCAGGAAGGTCGCCGGCAGCGGGATGACCTTGTCGTTGCCGTTGTGGTCGACATTGGCTTGGAAGGCGCCGCCCTTCACGACCTTGTTGACGACGTTCTCCGTATAATAGGTGCGGATGGTCTTGAACTCGGCCGCGACCTGCTGGTTGGCGAGCACCGCGTCGGTCATCGCCATGTTGTCGACGATCCGTGGCACCGTCATCCAGATCACGGCCACCGCGACCATGATCGCGATCGGCACCGGAAGGATCAAACGCCAGGCGAGGCTGTCGTGGCGGGCAAGCCAGCCGGGCTGGTTGTCGGAATAGGATGGGTGGGCCATTTGGCGGACTTTGGGAGCCTTGCGGCGAGGGATGGGATACACGTTTGCACTGCGTTCCAATCTTTGACAACTTTGGGTAAGGGAATCGTTAACCGCGGCCGGATCACGGTACTTTGACACCGCAACCGTCAGCTTGGCGTCTGGACTTGGTTTTCAGGCGCTAGAGCGAATCCCGATCGAATGGATCGGGATGCGCTCCGCTTTTTTGCGCTGGCGCATGCCCCCCGCTTTCGCGAGGGCAGGCTATTTCCGGGACATGCGCTAATTCTCAGGTTTGGGCGCGATCGGGAGATCGGGGCGCGATCCCCATTCGGCCCAGGAGCCGTCGTAGAGCGCTTTCGGGGCCTTGCCGAGCGAATCGAGGGCGAGCCACAGCGTCGCTGCCGAGACACCCGAGCCGCAGCTCGCGATGATCGGCTTTTCGATATCGACACCGCCTTGGGCCAGCGCCTGCCGGATGCGCTCGGGCGGGGCAAGCGCGCCATTCTCGATCAGCGCCGTATAGGGAACATTGAGCGCGCGCGGCATGTGGCCGCTGCGCAGGCCCGGTCGCGGCTCCGCCGCCTCGCCGCGAAATCGGTCGGCCGGCCTGACATCGACCACCTGGACGGAATCCCCGGCAAGCGCAGCCTGCACCTCGCCGAGCGAGGCGACTGCGCCCGACGGCGCCCGGGCGCGGAATGGGCGTGGCGCCCGCGTGACCGTGCCGGCCTCGAGCGCACGGCCTTCCGCCTTCCATTTCGGCAGTCCGCCCGCGAGGATGAAGACCTTCTCGGCGCCGAATACCCGAAAGGTCCACCACACCCGCGGCGCCGCGAACATGCCGGCGCCGTCATAGACCACGATCGTATCCGCCTCGCTGATGCCGAGCCCACCCGCCTCGCGACCGAACTGCTCGGCCGAAGGCAACATATGCGGAAGCGCGATCGAATGATCGGCGATGGCCTCGATGTCGAAGCGCACCGCGCCCGCGATGTGGCCGGCGGCATATTCGGCCGCCGCGTCGCGTTTGGTGGTGGGGATGTAGTAGGAGCTGTCGACCACGACGAGGTCGGGCGCGCCAAGGCGGGCGGCGAGCCAGTCCGTGGTGACGAACCACCGGCTCTCCATGGAGGACTCGGGGGCACTATTCATATGGCACCTTAATTCCTGGGGCACCTTCATTCATATGGCACCTTCACCTTCGATTGGCGCGTGAGCCAGGGCGGCACCGGCAATCCCTTCTGACGCAGGAAATCCGGGTTGAACAGCTTGGATTGATAGCGGTTCCCGGAATCGGCCAGGATGGTGACGATGGTCTTGCCGGGGCCGAGATCGCGCGCCAGGCGGATCGCGCCCGCCACATTGATGCCGGTCGAGCCGCCGAGACAAAGACCCTCGTGCTCGAGCAGGTCGAAGATGAGCGGCGCCGCCTCCTCGTCGGGGATGAGATACGCCTTGTCGGCCTTGATCCTTTCCACGATAGCCGTGACGCGCCCGAGCCCGATGCCTTCCGTGATCGATGAGCCGTCCGACACCTTGGCCTCGCCATGGGCGAACCAGTTGTACATGGCGGCGCCCTTCGGGTCGGCCACGCCGATCACGATGTCCGGTTTTTTCTCCCGCAGATAGCGCGACACGCCGGCAAGCGTCCCGCCGGTGCCGATGGCGCAGATGAAGGCGTCCACCCGGCCGTCCGTTTGCTGCCAGATTTCCGGTCCGGTCGAGACGTAGTGAGCTTTGCAGTTGTCGAGGTTGTTCCACTGGTCGGCGAAGAGGACGCCGTTGGGTTCGCGCGCCCGCAGCGTGCGCGCCAAGCGGGCGCCGATATGCTGGTAGTTGTTCCGGTCGCTGTAGGGGACGGCCGGCACCTCCACCAGCTCGGCGCCGGCGAGCCGCAGCATGTCCTTTTTCTCCTGGCTCTGGGTCTGCGGGATCACGATCAGCGTCCGATAGCCGCGGGCATTGGCGACCAGGGCGAGGCCGATGCCGGTATTGCCCGCGGTCGCCTCGACCACGAGCCCGCCGGGCTTGATGTCGCCGCGCTTCTCGGCCTCGACGATGATCTGCAGCGCCGTGCGGTCCTTGACCGACTGGCCGGGATTCATGAACTCGGCCTTGCCCAGGATGGTGCAGCCGGTCGCCGCGGACGCCCGCTTGAGCTCGATCAGCGGCGTGTTGCCGATGGCCTCGATCAGTCCATTGCGCGTTTGCATGAGCGATTGCGGTCTGCCTAGCTCGGGGGGAGAGGGGAACGGACCCTAGTTGACGCCTCGGCGTCCGACAAGATCGGGCGGGTGCAAAGGTCTATTGCAGGAAGTCCACATTGCAGGAAGTCCACGGCGGTTGCGGCGGCGAGGTCCGCGGCATAGCCTGAGCATGGACGCTCGGCTACGATGCCTGGCAACCTCCAGACATCGGACATCCTCATGCAGCGCAGCACCGAGCGTATTCTCACGACCCATGTGGGCAGCCTGATCCGCCCGCCGGCGCTGCAGGAATTCCTGCGCAGCCGGGCGGCGGGCCAAGCCTATGATCACGGCGCCTATGCGCAATGCCTGACCCGATCGGTCGCCGAGATCGTGCGGGCGCAGGCGGGTGCGGGCGTGGACGTGGTCAGCGACGGCGAGTTCGGAAAGTCGATCAGCTGGTCGCAATATGCGCTCGAGCGCCTCGGCGGCTTCGAGCGGCGACCGGTCGCGGCGAGCGCCAATCCGTTTGCGCGCGGCACCGACCGGGAACGGTTCGCCGAATTCTATGCCGAGCTCGATGCGCGCGAGGGCGTGGCGACGACCGTCGATGCGGTCTGCGTCGGTCCGATCGCCTATACCGGGCAGGCGGAGCTCAAGCGCGACATCGACAATCTCAAGGCCGCGCTCGTCGAGACCGAGGTGACCGAGGCGTTCCTGCCGGTCGCGGCGCCCGCCAGCGTCATTCCGGACCGCAAGAACGAATACTACGCCAGCGAGGAAGATTGCCTGCGCGCCATCGCCGAGGCCATGCGCACCGAGTATCGCATGATCGTTGAGGCGGGCTTCCTGCTTCAGCTCGACGACGCGCGCGCCGCCGTGACCTATGACCGGATGGTGCCGCCGGCGAGCTTCGCCGAATACCGCGACTGGGTGGCGCTGCACGTCGATGTGCTCAACCACGCGATCGAAGGCCTGCCGCCGGAGCGGATCCGCTATCACGTGTGCTGGGGCAGCTGGCCCGGCCCGCACACCACCGACGTGCCGCTGCGCGACATCGTCGATCTCATTCTCAAGGTGCGGGTCGGCGCCTATGTGATCGAGGGCGCCAATCCACGGCACGAGCATGAATGGAAGGTCTGGCAGGACGTCAAGCTTCCGCCCGGCAAGGTGCTGATCCCGGGCGTGATCAGCCACGCCACCAATATTGTCGAGCATCCCGAACTCGTCGCCGACCGCATCACGCGCCTGGCGCGGCTCATCGGGCGCGAGAACCTGATCGCCGGCACCGATTGCGGCTTCGCCCAGGGCCCGTTCCACCGCCGCGTCCATCCCTCGATCATGTGGGCCAAGCTCGAAGCGCTGGCCGCCGGCGCGCGGCTCGCCAGCAAGGCGCTGTGGGGCTAGGCGCCCGAAGCAGCGCGTGATCGTTCGTTGAAACGGCGTGGGCCGACCGCTATCGTGACCGGCAAGGCGAAACTCGGAGGCATGCGATGACACTCTTTGCGCGCGCGATCTCGGCTCTCGCATTGGCCGTCGCGGCCTTCGTTGCGCCGGCCGACGCGCAGACCTATCCGGCGCGGCCGGTCAAGATCATCGTGCCGTTCGCGCCCGGCGGCCCGGCGGATATCTTCGCCCGTCAGCTCGGCCAATACATGTCCGAGGATCTCAAGCAGTCGTTCGTGATCGAGGACCGTCCCGGCGCCGGCTCGATCCTGGGCACCGAGGCGGTCGCCAAGGCGGCGCCCGACGGCTACACGCTGCTGGCGATGTCGAACACCCACACCACCAATGAATCGCTGATCCCCAACAAGCCGTTTGCGCTGATGCGCGACTTCGTGGCGGTGGCGCCGATCAACTATTCCGATCTCCTGATGGTGATCCACCCTTCGGTGCCCGCCAAGGACCTTAAGGAATTCATCGCGCTCGCCAAATCCAAGCCCGGCCAGCTGAACTACGCATCGTCAGGACCCGGCACGCCCTATCACATGGCGGGCGAGCTGTTCAAAGCGATGAGTGGCACCGACATCGTGCATGTGCCCTATAAGGGCTCGGGCGAGGCGCGCAACGCCGTCATCGGCGGCCATGTGCAGATGATGTTCGACGCCATCACCACCATGGCGGCCAATGCGCGCGCCGGGCAGGTGAGGGCGCTCGGCACCACCGGGTTGAAGCGCTCGACGGTGCTGCCCGATGTGCCCACCATCGCCGAGGCCGGCGTTCCCGGCTACGACGCCACCATCTGGCTCGGCCTGATGGCGCCCGCCGGCACGCCCAAGCCGATCGTCGATCGGCTCAATGCCGAGGTGGTCAAGATCATCAGCCGCGCCGATCTGCAGAAGATGTGGGCCGAGCAGGGTGCCGTCTCGATGATCATGAATCCGGCCGAGTTCGACAAATATCTGCGCGCCGACATCGCCAAATGGGCGCGCGTGGTCGAGGTCTCGGGCGCCAAGGTGGAGTGACGCCTCCAGCAACTTGCGGGCTGTTCCGCTAGATGAAACGCCAGTGCGGCCGGGCGCCGGGTTCCGCTTCGTGATCGGTTGCTTGCTCTGATGTCGAGGGCTGCGGCGTCGGCACGGCTTTATCTTTGGCAAGCCGGCGTGCCGTCTCCTCCATGGCTTCCCGGATCGCGTCCAGAACTTCCAGCGGGATTTGCTCGGTCATGGCGCAACCTCTTCCATCGTCGTCCAGCGGTATCCGCTCGACGGCCCGAGTGCACCCCTCCCCCCAAAGGGAATTATGAGCAATCGCAGGCGCCTGCGCCAGAGAAAGATTCAGCCCCAGCCGCCACCCGCAGCGCCTAACCGGGTACCATCTCGGCCAAGAGGCGGCCGAAGCCTTTGACGGGCTGGCGGATCGCGAGGCGGTGCTGGATCTCCCAGCAGCGCGCCGGCACCGGATGGATCACCGGCACGCCGAGATCCTGCTCCAGCATGTCGATGACCGGCAGCACGCGCCAGCCCGAGCCGAGCAGATAGATGGCCTGTGCGCCTTTGCGGTGCTTGAGGAAGGCGCGCTTCACATGGGCGTAGACCTCGTGCGACGACAGCTGGCCGATATCCTCGAACCGCGCCGCCATGCCTTCCATGCCGAGCACGTCGAAGCCCGCCTCGACGAAATACTTGGCGAACACGTCGTTGATCGCGCCGGTGAAATAGGTTGCGCCCACGAACCGCTTGACCTTGAGCGCGCGCAGCGCCCGCACGTGATTGCTGCCGGAGGTGAACACCGGCACCCGGTGTGCCCGCTCCCATTTCTTGATGAGCGCGGCCTCGCCCGCGTAGCCGAGCAGCATGAAGGGCGGCGCGCCCTCGGGATGGATGAGGTCGCAGCCGGCCTCGGCGAGCTGCGTCACCAGCGGCTCATACGGCGCGATCGCCCGCTTGAACTCGGAGGTGGTGCCTTCCTTGATGCCGAGAAAAAGCGGGATCACCCCGATGCCCTCGGGCAGCATGCGGATGAGCTCTTCGAGCCCGCCCGGCCGCAGCGTCGGCTTGATGCAGCCCAGCACGCCCCGCCAGCTGGTGAAGGCCATGGAGATACCTCGGTTGGTCCACTTGTTGTCATCACCGGGCATAGCCCGCGGAAGACGGGCGTAAACGCCCTTATTCTTACGTCCCGGTGACCTCGATTAGGGACGCACCGTGCCCTCCTTATCGAGGCGGCCGGAACAAGTCCGGCCGTGACACTCCTGTGCTTGTGCGAACTTATTCCGCGCTTTGCACGATCTTCTTGACCCGCTCAACCACCGCCGGCGGGGTCTTGTAGATTTTCTCGATCAGCGACTGGATCTCGCTGCCGCGGGTGATCTCCAGGTCGAGCCCGCGTTTTTCCGCGTCGGCGCGGAACTCGGGATCGCTCATCGTGTCCTCGAACGCGTCGCGCAGGATCTGGACCACCTCCTCGCTCACGCCCGGCGGCGCGACGAAAGGACGGCCGAACTCGGAATTGCCGAAGGCGAGGTCCATGGCGGCGCGGTCGTCGTCATTGCGGGCATAGTCGTAGATCCAGGACACGTCGGGAAGCTCCGGGTGCTTTTTCATCCCAAACTGGACGAACACGCGGATCTTGTCGTCGCGCAGCCAGCTGGCATTGGTGGCTTTGACGCTCGCCCAGGTGATGCCGGTCACGCCGCCGACCTCGCCCCGTTCCATGGCCAGCATGCCCTGCTTGGTGCCCTGATAGCCGGGGATCATCTTGATCTTGGCGCCCAGGATGGCGTCGAGGAACAGCGGATAGAAATTGGTGGCGCCGCCGGTGCCGGCGACGATCAGCTCATTCTTGAGGACATCGTCGAACGATCTGACGCGGGTCAGGTACCAGACGACCCCGACATGATTCTCGCGCAGCGCGCTGCCGAGCCAGCGGAACTGGCGCGGATCGAATTTCACCCGCTCCGGATAGACGAGCGGGTCGCTCGCCAGCATGGCATTGACGGCCCCGATGAAAGTGCCGTCCTTGGGGGCCACGTTGTAGATGTAATTGGCCGCAACCAGCGAGCCCGCTCCCGGCATGTTCTGCACGATGACGGTTGGATTGCCCGGGATATGCGCCTTCATGTATTGGGCGAGCAAACGCCCGTAAGCATCGTAGCCGCCGCCCGGCGCCGAGCCCACGATCAGGCGAATCTGCTTGTCCTTGAAATAGGCGTCGGCGGCGCTGGCGGGGCTCGGCGCCGACTGGGCGAGGGCGCAAGCGACCAGCCATGCCGCAGCCGCCCCGCGCGCCTCGACGGTCGATGAGCTGATCATGGTCCCGGGCCCTCGTGCACCACGGCAATGTCCGACGCCAAAGTGGCGCCCGTCAAGGAAGGAGGCTCCAAGCCGCGTACGGTACCTAGGTACGGCCGGTGCCCCGGAGGGCGCCTCAAAAATCGTGTCGAGTGTTGCCCAGCCGCCACTGGTAACTGGCTAACATATTCTTTATAGTGCGATAACTCGCTGTAAATTCACCAACTCTCGCAACGAGGGGTGCGCGAGTGGTCTTGGCTTCCTGCCGCTACCGGCTGCTGCTGCTCGCAGGCACCGCTCTGGTGTCTGTGGGGACGAGCTTGGCTGTCGCGGGTCCCGATGGCGGCAAAGTGGTCGGCGGCAGCGCGACCATCCAGGGCCAGGGCACCGGCTCGGTGACCATCAATCAATCGAGCCAGAGGGCCGTCATCAACTGGAACACGTTCAATATCGGCGCGGGCCAGACGACGACCTTCATTCAACCGAACAGCTCTTCGGTCGCGCTCAATCGCGTGGTCGGCGGGCTCGGACCGACCACGCTCTACGGCACGCTGCTCGCCAACGGCCAGGTTTTCATCATCAACGGCGACGGCGTCCTGATCGGCCCCAATGCGGTCATCAACACCGCCGGATTCCTGGCGACGACCAGCGATGTCTGCGGCGTAACCAAGACGGTCAACTGCGACAAGGCGGATGATTTCAAAGGCTTCATGGCCGGGCAGTACAACTTCAACATTCCCGGCAATCCCAACGCCTCGGTCGTCAATCTCGGAACCATCACCGCCAGCTCGGGCGGCTTCGCGGCCCTGGTGGCGCCGGGCGTGCGCAATTCGGGCACCATCACGGCGACGCTCGGCACCGTCGCCCTCGCCTCCGGCAATGCCTTCACTCTCGACTTCTATGGCGACAAGCTGATCACGCTCGCGGTCAGCGATGTGGTCGCGAGCCAGGTGATCGACGTCGCGACCGGCAAGCCCTTGACGTCGCTGGTCGGCAATGACGGCAAGCTCAGCGCCAATGGCGGGCGGGTCCAGCTCACCGCCTCGGCGGCGCGCGCGGTGGTCGATTCCGTCATCAACAATACCGGCGTGATCGAGGCCGACACGGTCGGCACCAAGAACGGCATGATCGTGCTCGGCGCCGCCACCGCCGACAGCAAGCCGCCTGACGCCCCGGTGCAGACCGTGAAGCTCGCCGGCAAGATTTCAGCCGCCGGCAAGGACAAAGGCACCAAAGGCGGCAGCGTCGTGGTCACCGGCGAGGGCATCGCGCTCGCGGGCGCCAATATCGACGCGTCCGGCGACGCCGGCGGCGGCAAGGTCCTGGTCGGCGGCGACACCGGCGGCGGCAAGCCGAGCGCGGCTGCGGCCGGAATCGAACTGGCGAAGCTCGAGAGCTTCGTGATCCCGACGGCTACCAAGGTGAGCGTGGACGCCGCGAGCGTGATCAACGCCTCGGCGACCGGCAAAGGCAATGGCGGCAAGGTCGTGCTGTGGTCCAATCAGCAGACGACGTTCGCGGGCACCATTCTGGCGCGCGGCGGCGCGGCCGGGGGCAATGGCGGGTTTGTGGAGACGTCGAGCCACGGCGTGTTGAATTTCACCGGCACGGTCGACCTGCGCGCCTCGCTGGCGAAAGCCGGAACGCTGCTGCTGGATCCTGCCGATTTCTACATCAATCCGGATACCGGCGCGCCGACGGTTCCAGCGGGCGCCTCGGTGATGACGGAGTCGCAGGTCGAGGCGCAGCTTGGCCTGGGCAATCTTACTATCATTACCGACGCGACCAAGAACCCCTCCGGTCAGAACGGCGATATCTGGGTAAATTCCAACATCAATTGGAGCAGCAATAACACGCTGACGCTGAGCGCATATCGAGACATCAATATCGCGGCCACCGTAACGATTCGGAACAGCGGCGAGTCAACCCCGAGCGGCAATCTGGTTCTCCGCGCTGACAACACCGGCACGGGGACCGGCACGCTAAATTTCACTACAATTCCAGGCATTGATGGTGGCCCTCCGACATTCGGTCAGATCGATTTTTCCAGCAGCAACGGCGCGGTGTCGATTTACTACAATTCGAGTCCGCGCCTAAATTGCGAAGTCCGTTGCGGCAAATATAACAATCCGACGGATTTCATTGGCAACGGCTACGTCCTGACCAATGACATTTCAAATCAGCTCACCGCCTATATGCTGGTCAACAATGTCAACGACTTGCAGAGCATCAACCAGAATGTGGGAAGAACCGGGGTCTACGCTCTTGGCAAGAATATCGATGCGAGTGCCACCGCGAGCTGGAATGAGGGGGCCGGGTTCTTACCGATCGGGACCTCTGTCAATCCGTTCGCGGGCCTGCTGGACGGGCAGGGCTACACTATCGATCAACTGACGATCAATTCTTCCGCCCAGTTGGTCGGCCTGTTTGCGCGGAACAATGGAACGATCCGCAATGTGGGCTTGACCAACAGCAATGTTACGACGACCGGAAATACGCAATTCCTGGGAATCCTGGCGGGGGCCAACAATGGTTTGATCAGCAACTCCCATACAGGTGGGCAAGCGGGCAACTATTCGGGGGCTGTT
Source organism: Xanthobacteraceae bacterium (assembly GCA_036522235.1). Classification (GTDB taxonomy): domain Bacteria; phylum Pseudomonadota; class Alphaproteobacteria; order Rhizobiales; family Xanthobacteraceae; genus VAZQ01. The sequence continues at coordinate 3,100 of DATDGG010000339.1, read as the reverse complement.
CCAGCCGGTAAGATTACTGGCGCGTACGGCGGGCTCGCGGGTTTGAATGATGGCAAGGGCGCTATCTCGAATTCATATTCGACCGCTTCCGTTCGTATCGTTGGCCCCACGAACGGCGGATATGTCGACGGCGGCGGCCTCGTCGGTCAGAATCATGGGTCGATCTCATTCTCGTACGCCCAAGGGGCAGTAAGCGGACAAAACACCTCCAACGAGGGCTCATACCTTGGCGGGCTCGTTGGATGGAATCGGCCGGGCGCGTCGATTACTCAGTCCTACGCGAGCGGTTCAGTTACCGGTGCCGGCTCGTTTACATTTTCAGGGGGGCTTGTCGGCGTTAACGAGAATGGCGCGAGCATAACGGCGTCATATGCTCTTGGTTCAGTCAGCGGCACAAATGACGTCGGAGGTCTGGTCGCCTCAAACTTTGGCACGGTGACGCAGACATATGCTACCGGAGCCGTGATCGGCACCGGCGACAAGAGCAACGTTGGCGCGCTGATCGGCTCCAACGGCACAAATGGCAGTGTTACGCAGTCCTATTGGGACGCGACCATCGCCGGATCAACCCCGGGCATTGGGTCCAACTTTGCGGGGATCGTCGATGCCACGGGCTTAAGCACTGCCGATTTCATGAAAACGTCCAGTTTCGTCGGCTGGCAATTCGCCGCGAGCCCCGGAGGCTGTAGCGGGCAGGGCGCCTGCTGGGTCATCGTCGATGGCGACGGCAGCCTGAACAACGCAGGTGGTGCCGCAGGCGCCACGCGACCCTTCCTGCTGAGCGAGCTCTCGACCACCATCAGCAACAGCCATCAGCTCCAGCTCACGGTCGTGCAGCCTGGCGCGAGCTACAAGCTGGCGAATGACATCTCACTCGGTACGGACCTGCAGAAGCCGTCGAGTATGTGGGGCTCGGCGGGCTTCGTGCCGATCGGCAATATTTCGTTCGGCGGCTTTACCGGAACGTTCGACGGCAAAAATTACACCATCGACGGGCTCAAGATCGCGCCTACCGATCCGAGCGTCAACAATATCGGGCTGTTCGGCACCATCTACGGCTCGGTCAGCAATTTGGTTCTGACCAATGCCGGCATCACCGCGAATCCCAGCGTCGGCGGGCCAAGCCAGTTCGTCGGCGTTCTCGCCGGTCAAAATGCCGGCACCGTCAGCAACGTTTTCGCGGCCGGGACTGTCAACGGAACGCCCAACAACCTTGCCCCGGCTGGGGGGGTCATTGCGGGCGGGCTGGTCGGCCAGAACGGAGTCTTTTCCAACAATAATCAGAGTGAAACGCCGGGCACGATCAAGCAGTCCTTCGCGAACGTGAACGTCACCGTGGGAGACACCGTTCCTTGCAATGGTAGTGACTGCAACGGCGGGCAGAATAGCGCCGGAGGTCTGGCTGGCTTTAACACCCCCAATTCGACCATCACGGATTCCCAAGCGATCGGCGCCGTCCAGGCCGGGGCGTTTGGCCAAGCAGGCGGCCTGGTTGGGCAGAACTTCGGAACGATCACCAGCACGCTCACGCTCACGACCATTCCCACGCCTAAAGACTCGCCGCTGTCGAGTTGCCCCCAAGGGGTTGCCTACTCCTGTGCGGGTGGTACGGTGACTGTCGGATCTCAAGGCGTGGCGGGCGGCCTCGCCGGCTTCAATGACGGAGTCATCGGCTTGGCTTTGGCCACCGGCGCAGTCACAGGCGCCGCGGGCCAGCCCCCGGGCAGCAATAACAACAATGGCGGCAACAACAATCTGACCCAGCTCGGCGGACTCGTCGGAGTCAATACCGGCACTATCGGATCCCCCAACAACGGCGCCATCGGGTTCGCCTTCGCGATGGGAACGGTTGGCACTGTTGGTGTTGCCAATCTGGAGGTTGGCGGCCTGGTCGCCGAGAATCACGGTTCGATCGTCAATGCGATTGCGATCGGAGCGGTCAATGCCGGTGACAACAGCATGGCGGGCGGCTTAACCGCCAGCAACAGCCCAAGCAACAACAACAATTGCACCGGTGGCTGCCTGGTGGGCATCGGCCACGACAACAGCGCAACGATCTCGGCCTCGATCGCAACCGGCGATGTCACCGTGGGGGCGGCAAGCTTTGCCGGCGGTCTGAGCGGGACGGGCGATGGTGTTTTCGCGGGCACCATCGCCATCGGAAATGTCACCGGGGGCGCGAACAGCGTTCTCGGAGGGCTTGTGGGTGGAATCGGGGTCGGCCAGGGAAAGAGTTCCATTTCCGATTCATTCGCGTCGATCGGCACAATCAAGAGCACCGGCCCCAACAGCGTCGTTGGCGGGCTGGTCGGTGCGAACGGCGGCTCGATCATGAGATCGGGCGCTTCGGGACCGGTCTCCGGCACGTCGCAGAGTTACCTTGGCGGGTTAGTGGGCATCAATGTCGGCTTGATTCAGGATTCCAACGCGAGCGGAGTGGTGACCGGGAGCGGCGCAGGAAATTTCACCGGGGGCCTCGTCGGCCTGAATTTCGGATTGGTCGATCCGTCGACCTCGTCCGGCGCGGTGACGTCAGGTGCCAATAGCGTTGTTGGCGGGCTCATCGGCGCCAACGGCGCTTTCGGCCCCTTCAGCAATATCCCGCCGGGGGTCAGCATTCCGGGGTCCTTCCCGGTCGGGACGGTCTCGGTCGATTCGCTGGCGACCGGCTTGGCCAGTGGCGGTCCGGGCAGCCTGGTCGGCCCGCAATTCGGGGAGAACTATCCGACATCCGGGCTGCCGAGCTATCCCACGGTGGTCAATCCCAATATCTGCAACAACGGGCTTTGCACCATCCTTGCCACGGGCGTCCTGACGAATCCGAATCCGCCTCCGCCGCCGACAAACCCTCCGAGCAATCCTCCGGCCAACCAGCCGCCGCCACCACCCGTCACGCAAGCCCAGGTCATCCAGAATCTCATCCAGAACATCACGCTTGCCTCGGTCACCCTGGGCGATGTGGTCAATACTCTGCCGCTCGATCAGCCGCCGCGTTGCAGTCAGTTCATCGAGCAAAGGCGTAATTGCGCCATAGCGCGGGGCGGCCGGCGCCGGCAGGAACTCGTCGAGCGCCGTAACGAGTTGGGCCCAGGCCGGTTCG
>DATDGG010000338.1:0-2785 GCA_036522235.1 Xanthobacteraceae bacterium | reverse complement strand
TGGCAAAGTTTGCCAATGCCGTCGCTTTGCGGCCGCCAGGCAGCAAGGCGGTGAAACGCACGCAATATTGCGAGCAACGACGGCGGACCCGACGCACGTTCGCGAACCGAAGCGCGGGATTGAACGCAACGTCATGGCGCGGAGCTGATCGTCAACTTCGACACAGCGAAGGCGCTGTGTCTTGCCGTTCCGCTCCGCTGTTCGACCGTCGAAGCGATTGGGCAAGGCGGGGGGCCGATATCCTGTCTCGAGCCCCGCAGGCATCGCATGGCTCCGGCAGGCTTATGACCGCGATCCATTGTTTCGAGATTGTATTTTCAATGGACCAAGGCTGAGTCAGGCCCTCAAGGCATGCATTTTTGTTTGGTCTTCGATCACTTCGCGTAAGCGACATCGCCCGGATCGATCCACGTGTCGCCGCGCCAGCCGTTCTCGTCGTATTCGGAGAGGCATTGATCGGCGAGCGCGATCATGGCGTCCATGGTGCCGGAGGTCCTGGCGTTCCACAGGGCCTGGATGCGGATGTCCTCGTGATTGCCGGCATAGTTTCGCTCGTAGAGCTCGTGGCGGCCGCCGAACTCGGTGCCGATCGCGTCCCACAGGAGCTTCATCACCTTGATGCGCTCCTTGTAGCCGATGCCGTGCGAGCCGCGGACATATTTGGCGAGGTAAGGGTCGATCGCCGGGTTGTGGAAATCGCGCGTCGAGGACGGCAGATAGATCAGCGAGGAGGCGACGATCTTCTCCACGATCTCCTTCATGCGGCCATAGGCGTCGCCGGCGAACACCCGGTAGCTCGAGCCCGACTGCGCATTCGGCAGCACGGCGTCACCGACCCAGGGCGTGGGATTGTGCGCCATGGCGTCGCTCAGCGCCCAGAACAGGTTGCGCCAGGCGATCACCTCGCCGAGCAGCGCCTGGTTGCCACGAAAGTCGTCGGAGCCCGCCGCCCGCAGCGCCTTGGCGATGATGCCGACCATGAAGTCGAACTTGACGGCGAGCCGTGTGCAACCTTGGAACTGATAGCCCTGCAGGAAACCCGACTGCGGAAAGAACACCTTGAGCTTCTCCAGATCGCGATGCAGCAGCACGTCTTCCCAGGGGATGAGCACATTGTCGAACACGAAGATGGCGTCGTTCTCGTCGAAGCGCGACGACAGCGGATAGTCGAACGGCGTGCCCATCACGCTCGCCGTCATCTCATAGGAGGCGCGGCAGAAGAGCTTCACGCCCGGCGCGTTCATGGGGGCGATGAACATCACCGCGAGGTCGGAATCGTTGATCGGCATGGCGGCGTTCTGCCCGAGGAAATTGTAGTGGGTCAGCGCCGAGGACGTGGCCACCACCTTGGCGCCCGACACGTAGATGCCGGCGTCGGTCTCCTTCTGGATGGTGATGAAGACGTCCTTGACCTGGTCGGCGGCGCGGGCGCGGTCGACCGGCGGGTTGACGATGGCGTGATTCATGAACAGCACGTGTTCCTGCGCGCGGGCGTACCAGGCCCGCGCATTGCCGGCGAAGCGACCGTAGAATTCATGATTGGCCCCGAGCGTGTTCATCAGCGAGGCCTTGTAGTCGGGCGAGCGCCCCATCCAGCCGTAGCTCATCCGCGCCCAGGCCGCGATGGCGTCGCGCTGGCCGATCACGTCCTCGCGCGAATGGGCGACGCGGAAATATTTGTGGGTATAGCCCGGCGAACCGGTGTCGGTCGGCGCCGTGAGCACGTCCTTGGTCTTATGGTCATGCAGCGCGTCATAGAGGCGGGCGATCGAGCGCGCGGCATTGCGGAACGCCGGATGGGTGGTGACGTCCGCGACACGTTCGCCGTAGATATAGACTTCGCGCCCGTCGCGCAGGCTCTCGAGATATTCCGCGCCGGTGAACGGCCGCGCCGCGGCGCCGATCGCGTCTTCGGATTTCATGTGGCTCATTTCTTGCGGCTCTTTTCTTGCGGCTCATTTCTTGCGGCTTATGGGAGCGACCTCGCGCGAATGCCTCCACCGAATATAATTGCAGATGCAATTATTGTAAAATCAATTATCCTGCCATGCCGAATTCGCGGCCGCATGGCGGCATCATCGCGGCCACGTCCAACCCCGGAGCATTCCCAGCTTGCCCCATCGTTCAGCGCTCGATCTTTCGGAGCATCTTCCCTATCTCATCAACCGCGTCGGCTCGGCGCTGGTCGTGCGTTTTTCCGCCGATGCGCTGGGGAAGGCCCATTTGAGCATCGCGTCGTGGCGCTTGCTCGCCGTCCTCGCCAACAACGGCACGTTGCGCCAGACCGACCTTGCCGAGATGACCAGCATCGAGGTGTCGACCTTGTCGCGCCTGATCACACGCCTGGTGCGCGACGGCCTGGTGCGGCGAACGCGTTCCAAGGCGGACAGCCGCGAGGTCGCGGTCGCCCTGACCCGCAAGGCCAGAATCTTATTGAGGAAGCTCATTCCGGTTGCCGCCGGGCTGCAAGATATGGCGACGCGCGGTCTTTCGAAGCGGGATTTGGCTACGCTTAGCCGCGTGCTGCGGCAGATGCATGAAAACCTGACCCGCCGGGCGCCCTGACGGCCCGAACAACCCCTCATCCCGGCCGAAGAGCCGGGGCGACCCTGGAGGCTTGGTACCTCCCCGCCCCGCCCAACCTTGTGGTTTTTTCCGCCGGAGAACCAAATTTCACTTGTTCCGGAAATGCTTTACGGCTTCGATGACGGTGCCGGGCCAACGAGGACAGCGCAAGGAGCGCAGGGGTTCATGGAAGTCTTCGTCCAGCAGCTCATCAATGGCG
>DATDGG010000337.1:0-3749 GCA_036522235.1 Xanthobacteraceae bacterium | reverse complement strand
GTGCATTCGAGCGCGTCGCGGTCCTGGATCTCCATCGGCTGCGACGAATAGTACATGTCGCGCATGTACTCGCTCGGCTTCTTCTTGAGCAGCGGCGCCTCCGAGGGCCGCATCATGTATTCGTGGTCGAGCCGCTGCATCAGGAACGGCACCCAGGCGAGGCCCGATTCGATCCAGATCACCGGCAGCTTGGGGAAGCGCTCGCACATCCCGTTGATGACCCAGTTGGTGCAATGCACGATGTTGTAGAACGTGAAGCCGAGCGCATGCACCGACAGGAACCGGTTGCAGGCTTTGAACACCGGCTCGTTCCAGTTCGGGCCGGAATGGAAGGAGAGCACCAGGCCGCGCTCCTCCATGGCACGGTAGGCCTTCATATAGGCGTTATCGTTGACCTGCAGGTTGCGCACCGTCGTCACCATGAAGCCGCCGACACCCGGGCGGTCGCCGAAGGTCTCGACCTGGCGCAAGGTCGCGTCCGGGTCGGAGAACGGCAGGCACAGCATCGAGTAGAAGCGGCCCTTCGATTCCGGCAGGACTTTTTCGGTAAGCCAGCGGTTGTAGGCCCAGCACAGGTCGACCTCCATCTCCTTCTGGGGATGCAGGCCGACATTGAGCATGCCGGTCGGGAACAGGCAGGAATAATCGACGCTCATGGCGTCCATCCAGCGCTGGCCGAGCTGCACGTCGCGCAGCGTCCCGGGCTCGGTCTTTTCCGATCCGCGCAGCGGGTAGCGGGTGACGCGGCCGCCCATGTCCTGGGAGAAGCCCGCATGGCTCGGCACGATGGTGCCGCGCCCGGTGCTGGCGCGGCCCCCCATGGTGACCTGGCGCAGCACCTCGTTCTCCATATAGGGCAGGATTTGCGGGAAGTTCTCGTTCTCGTAATGATGCGCGTCCACGTCGACGATCAAGATGTCGTCGAGCTTGCGCTGCACCGCCTGCTTGCGCGCATGCGCCAAAAGTCGCGTGGTGTTGAGCTCGTCGACCGTTACGCGTCGGCCGCGTTCTGCGAGCAAGTCCATGGTTGGTCTCCTATCTCCTATCAAGCTGTCTGCTTATTCGCGGAGCATGATCTACTTTTCGGGATCATGCCCCAGCCCCGCCTTCAGCGGCCGGTCCAGCTCTGCCACATGCCGAGCTCGAACACGGCCAGATTGGCGGCGCGCAGCAGGCCGCTCGCCGTCACCATCACTTCGGTCGGGGTGACGGTCGTGCGCTGCGCCAGCGCCGCCATCGGATTGCCGGCCTCGACCTGCGCCGCATAGGTCTTGCAGGCGGCCGCGAGCAGGGCCTGCAGCGCCTGCGGGGTCAGCACGTCGATCTGCCCGTCCGCCAGGCCCTGCTCGATGTCGGCGGCAAGTCGCGTCGCCTCAGCCGAAGCGGTGCCGGCGGCGGGCCCGGCAGGTCTTGCCACCGGCCTCGGTTTGCGCGCGGGCTTGGTCACGGCCTTGGTCGCGGCCTTGGTCGCGGCCTTGGTCACGGCTTTGTGCGCCGGCTTGAGCGCTGCCTTGTGCGCGGACTTGGCGGCCGCGGCTTTAGGCGACGACATAAACGCCGTCCTCCTTCTCGACCACCTTGTACTTGCGCAGCTTGAGCTTGCGGTCGGAGACGCATTCGCCGGTCTTCATGTCGTATTCGTAGCCATGCCAGGGGCACACGAAATGCATGTCGGTCTCCGAGAAATAGAGCCCGCGCGAGGTCTTGTCCGGCATGATCCGCTCTTCGACCTTGGCAATGGTCAGGCCCTCGCAGGCCGGTCCGCCCTGATGCAGGCAGAAGTTGCTGTAGGCGTAAAATTGCCCCTCGTGCCGGAATATGCCGATCTCGTTGTCGCCGACAAAAATGATGCGGCGGTCGCCATCCTTGAATTCCGAAAGCTTACCGACGAACTGCTCGGCCATACCTGGAAAACCTCCTTGGGCTTTGGTCCGGCGGCCCGGCATCGTTCGACCGTGCGGGGCGGGCGCCGTTTCGCCACAATATGCCTGCTCCGGATTGCAAGCGCAATCGGAGGTCCAGAGGTCAGCAGGCTCGATCGGTCCATTGACCCAGGCTTCACGCCATCTTGTTCGTGATGCTCCCGATCCCCTCGATCCAGATTTTCACCACGTCGCCGGCCTTGAGGAACTCGCCCCGGCCGGCGCCGACGCCAGCCGGCGTGCCGGTGAGGATCAGGTCGCCCGGATGGAGGGTAAGGCGCGACGACAAATGGGCGATCTGCTCGGCCAGGTTGAAGATCATCTGGCCCGTATTGGAATCCTGCTTGAGGACATCGTTGACCCACAGCTTGAGGCCGAGATTCTGCGGGTCCGGTATGTCGCTTGCCGGCACGATCCAGGGCCCGAGCGGGCACGAGCCGTCGAAGCTCTTGTGCGCCACCCAGTCGGCCTTGAACGGGGAAGTGTCGGGCACGTGCGGGCGGCGCCCGCGGTCCCGCGCCGAAAGGTCGTTGGCGGCGGTGTAGCCCGCCACATAGGCGAGCGCGCTCGCCTGCGGCACGTTCTTGGCCTTGCGACCGATGACCGCAGCGAGCTCGATCTCCCAGTCCATCATCTTCGAATAATCCGAGATTTTGACGGTCGCGCCCGGATGCGCGAGCGAGCGGGAGGCCTTGATGAAATGCCAGGACGTGAGCCCGAGCGTGTGCGGATCGGGCTCGCCCGGCCGCCCCTGGGCCTTGTTCATCTCCGCCACATGGTCCGCATAGTTGGCGCCCGCGCAGAAGATCGCCGAGGGCCACAGTACCGGGGCGAGCAGCCGGGTCGCCTTGAGGGAACGTCCCGCAACGCGGCTCTTGGGTGCCTTGCCGGCTGCGGCCTTGAGCGCCGGCGCGGCGGCCTTCCAGTCTTCGAGAATGCCGATGACGCTCGCATAGGCCGCCTTGCCGGTCAGCTTGGCGGCGTCGAACACTTTGTCGTCCACCACCAGGCCGGCACGCGGTCCGTCGGCGGATTGATAGGTCGCGAGCCTGTAGCCCGCCGCTTTGCTGCCCGCCATGTTTGCTCCCTCGATTGCCAGCCCAGCTTTCGCCAAATCTCTTCCACTTGTCGAGGGCCTGTGGAACGATGGCGTTTGCTACCCGGGAAGACCCATACAGACCCATCATGATCAGACCCAGACGCATCGGCCACGCCACCTTCGAGACGCCGGATTTGGAAAAGGCCATCGCCTATTACACGCAGGTGATGGGCCTCGTTCTCGCCGCACGTGAGAAGGACTGCGCCTACCTCGCCAGCAAGATCGGCCTGTTGACCATTGCGCTCAGGCAGGCGAGCGCCGAGCGCTGCAGCAAGCTCGCCTTCGAGGTGGCGCCCGGCTCGGATTTCGGCGATCTCGCCCGCGCGCTCGCGAACGACGGGGTCAAAAGCGAGCTGCGCAACGATTCCGTCCCCGGCGTCGGCCAGGTCCTGGCGTTCGCCGATTGCAAGGGCACCACCATCGAGCTGTTTCGGGACTGGAGCCACCTCTGCAAGCACGCGCAGGTATCGGGAATCGGGCCGCTCAAGCTCGGCCACGTCGCCTTCGTGGTGCAGGACGTGAACACGACCGTCGAATTCTACGAACGGGTGCTGGGCTTCCGGGTGTCCGACTGGATCGGGGACTTCTTCGTGTTCATGCGCTGCAATCCCGATCACCACACGGTGAACTTCATCAAGGGCCAGAACATCAAGATGCATCACATGGCCTTCGAGCTGAAGGATTTCATCCATGTCCAGAATTCATGCGACCTGTTTGGACAGAAGAAC
>DATDGG010000336.1:0-2887 GCA_036522235.1 Xanthobacteraceae bacterium | reverse complement strand
GTGGGGCCGGTGATCGATGGCGAGGCAAAGCACCGCCTCGAGTGCTGGATCGCGAACCTGCCGCCGCAAGCCCGCCTGCGCTTCCGTTGGGACCGCTTCGGCGCGATGCCGGCCACGGGGATCTACGTACCGCCCATGATCGTCGAGCTTGAGCGGGCGAGCGATCTTGCGGAAGAGGTCTTCGGCCCGATCTTGCATGTCGTACGCTGGCGCGCCAGTGAGCTTGAGGATTTGCTCAATGACATCATCGCGAACCGCACCGGGCTGACGCTGGGCATCCATTCGCGCATCGACAGCACCGTAAATCACGTCGCCAGACGGCTCTTCCACGGTAATGTCTACGTGAACCGCAACATGATCGGCGCCGTGGTGGGCACGCAGCCGTTCGGCGGCAGCGGGCTCTCCGGCACCGGCCCCAAAGCCGGCGGGCCCAATTACCTGCGGCGCTTCGCCGCCGAGCAGGTGCTGACCATCAATACGGCGGCCGCCGGCGGCAACGCCTCGTTACTGACCGCCGAGGAGTGATCGGCGCCGCAGCCCGGCCTGGCGATTGTTTGATGAACACATATGTAAGTTGGGGCGGCATTAAATCCGCGTTAGCCGTGACCGCCGGCGCGGCTTGCGTTAACGCAATCTCGATGAGATCGCGCTATTGTGGCCCACATGACTGATTCGATCGATAGACTCTACCTGGCGATCGTCGCGGCCAAGAGCGCCGATCCGGCGACGTCGCGGACGGCCCGGCTGTTGCACGGCGGCCGCGCCAAGACCGCCAAGAAGCTCGTCGAGGAAGCCGTCGAGGTGGTGATCGACGCGCTCGAAGGGAACAATGCCGCGGTCATCAAGGAGAGCGCGGACCTGATCTACAACCTCGCGGCGCTCTGGGTCGTGGCCGGTGTCGAGCCGCGGGAGGTCTGGGCCGAGATGGAACGACGGGAACGCCTGTTCGGGATCGCCGAGAAGCTGCCCAAGGAGGCGTTCAAGGAAGCGCTCGAGGATGGCCTCAAAGGCCCGGCCGAGCCGCCGCCGCGGCGCCATGTCGTGGCGCTCGAAGGCCGGCGTCTGCGCAAGCGCCGCTGATCCGAAATTCCGCTCGATAGCGGTGCCGCATTTTCGGGCGGAAAACCGGTTTCCACCCCCGATCAAGCCGGGGGCATGCTTTTCCTAAAAACGAAAATGCTTTAAGCACCCGGCATGCTTCGCCGCCTCTATGACTGGTGCATCGACGCCGCCGGAAAGCCGTACGCGATTTGGATCATGGGTGCCGTGTCGTTCGCGGAAAGCTCGTTCTTTCCGGCTCCGCCCGACATCATGCTGATTCCGATGTCGCTTGCGCGGCCCGACCGGGCTTGGCGCTACGCCATCACCTGCACGCTGGCCTCGGTTGCCGGCGGCATGCTCGGCTACCTGATCGGCGCTTTGCTCTACGATTCGGTCGGCGTGTGGATCGTCCGGGTCTGGGGATATGGCGACAAGATCGAGGCGGTCCGGCAGGCCTTCGCGGAGTATGGGGCCTGGATCATCGTGGGCAAGGGCGTCACGCCCATTCCCTACAAGATCGTGACCATTGCGTCCGGCTTCGCCGGCTACAATTTCGCTTGGTTCGTCTTGCTGTCGCTGTTGACGCGCGGCGCGCGCTTCTTTCTCGAGGCGTTTCTGCTCAAGCGCTATGGCGCGCGTGCCCGCGTCATCATCGAGGAGCGGCTGGGTTTCTGGGTGACGATCAGCGCGCTGGTCTTGGTTGCCGGTGTCGTCGCCGCGATCTACCTGGTGTAATCCTGTTCCTCAATTTCGCCATGTGCGGGCCGCAAATTTGGTCTCGGCGCGGCGCGGCTTGGCCCGGGACGGCGAGCAGATATCGCGGAATTTCATGATCCGATACGCGGGCGGAATTCGACAGGCGGGCCGGCAAAGCAGGGCCGGCGTCGCTGGATTCGGCATCGTGCTCTGCGTGGCACTCGTGGCCGGCGCGGCCGTGGCGCAGGACACGAGGAGCGAGCCGCCAAGCAACGTGATCGCCCCGCCTTCTGTCACCACTCCGTCGGTCGCTCCCGTGCCACCTGCACAGCCGGTGGCCCCGCCGCCCGCCGCCGAGCCGCCGCCCGCCGACTACAAGCCGGGCTTCATTGACGCGTTCGGCCGCTTCATCGGCGATTCGGCCGCCAAGCTCAATTCGCAGCTCAAGAGCGCGAACGACACTCTGGGCTCGCAGCTCAAGAGCGCCAACGAGACTTTGGGCGATCTCGGCAACCAGACCGGCGAAGCCGCCAAGGGTGCGGTCGGCACCGCCAAGGACGCCGCCGGTACGATCATCGGCTTGCCGAGCACCCGCACCGTCACCGGCCGCGAGCGTTGCGCCGCGGCAGCGAATGGAGCGCCCGATTGCCGCGCCGCCGCCGATGCGGCGTGCCGCCACAAGGGCTTCGCATCCGGCCGTCTCCTCGATACGCAGTCGACGCGGAAGTGCCCACTCGGCGCATTTCTCTCGGGCCGTTTCCCGGCCGAAGGCGACTGCTCGCTCGAGACGGTCGTCACCCGCGCGGTCTGTCAATAATAGTCAGTTCTCGGCCTCGCGCTCGAGCGCCGATTTGTTCTCCAGGCAGTAGTAGCTGGCGAGGCGCTTGATCAGCCCGTTGCGGGTCCATTCCTGCAGGATGCGGCTGAGGCTTTCGCGGGCGATTCCGGCCATGGCGGCAAGGTCGCCCTGGCTGATCCGCTGATGGATCAGGATGCGGGCGGAGCCGACGTCCTCGCCGAACGCCTCCGCGAGGCTCAAGAGCGCGCGCGCCGCGCGCCCTTTGACCGAGAGAAAGCTCGAAGCCAGCAGCGCATCGTTGTTGTTGCGCAAGCGGCCGGCGAGGAGCGCCGAGATGTGGCGATAGACTTT
>DATDGG010000335.1:0-6785 GCA_036522235.1 Xanthobacteraceae bacterium | reverse complement strand
GAAGATAAAGCCATAGCGCGCGGCGGCGCAGCGCGACGGCGCATTGAGCGAGTCGCATTTCCATTCGTAGCGGCGGTAGCCGAGCGTCTCGAACGCATATTTGGCGAGGAGATATTGCGCCTCGGTCGCGAGCGGCGTGCGCTGCAGCGCCGGGCTCAACAGGATATTGCCGACCTCGATGACCCGCATCTCGGGCCGCACCGCCATCAGGGCGACGATGCCGATGGCATGACCATCGCGGTCGATGACAACGTAGGAGAACGGATCGGTGATTCCGGAGCGCGCCTTGAGCCAGAGCCCGAACGCCTCGCCGTCGGCGAACGGCCCGTAGGGCAGGTAGGTCCAGACCTGGTCGTGGCCTTCGAGCGCATGCCAGAGATCGTCGCGGTGGCGCGAGGCATCGAGCTTCTCGATCCGCCCGAAGCGTCCCTTCAGCACGACCGCCTTCGGCTCGCGCGCGGAGCTCGCGTCGACCAGGGGGCCGACCGGCTGATTGATTGTAGGATCGAGCATCGCCTTGGTTGCCCTGAATCTGTTCAGTGATGATGGCCGTGCTCGTGATCATGATCGTGCTCATGATCCGTTTGGTAGGCCTGTGCCTCGCCGTATCCCTGCATGAGCGCCTCGATGATCTGGCGCAAGGGGTCACGTTCGGGCGCGAGATGTCCGGCCAGCAGGCCGGCGAGGCGAGCAAAGACCAAAGGTTGGCCGGCCAGCCGCTGGTAACGTAGGCGCGCACCCGCCTCAGTGCCGTCCTTCACGCAGCGGCTCAACGCATCGGAGAACAGCTTGTCCAGATAGGCGAGGGGGTCATCGGGCGACGCGACTTTCGCATCGGCCGCCGCGCCATGGGGTTGCAGGAGCGCGCGGGCATGGGCGAGGAAGCGCGCATGGAGCAGCTCCTCCAGCTCGCCAGCGTCTTCGTCGTCGCCGCACATGGTCTCCCTTTCCCGAATCTTCGGACCTCATCCTGAGGAGCGCGCTCTTGCGCGCGTCTCGAAGGACGGCCGCGAGTCCCTCCCTTGCATCCATCCTTCGAGACGCCGCGCTTCGCGCGGCTCCTCAGGATGAGGCCCGCGTCAGCGCTTCAATATCCTTCCGCGTTCTCGAGCTGCTCGAACCAGTCGAAGCCCATGGGCTTGATGACCCGGCTGTTGATGACGATGAAGCGCGCCTCCGCGCTCGTGTCGGCATTGAAGTGCTTGTGGATGCAGTAGGGCGGGATGTAGACGAAATCGCCTTGCTCCCAGTCGTAGCGCTTGGGCTCGGTCTCCCATTCGAATTCCATCGTGTCGTGAACATCGAAGCGCACGTCCCAATGCAGGTCGTAGCCCTTGCCCTCGATCACATACACGACCTCTTCGGAGAGGTGACGGTGCTTGCCGGACGCCTTTCCGGGCGGCAGGAACTGCATGTAGATGTCGAGGCAGCACTCCTTAGTGTCCATCTTGTCGTTGACGATGTGCTTGATCAGCCCGTCGGGCGAGCGCTCGAACGGCATCTGATGGGCTTTCACCAGATTGAGGCGCCCCTCGTAGTCCTTGCGGAATTGCGCGGAGGCCTTGAGCGCCTCGGCATAGAAATCCACATGGCCGGTGTCCGCGTGGGCGCGCTCGCGCTCGCGGGGATCGATGATGCGGCTCATGAGCTTTCCTCCCCGAGCTATTCGGCGGCTTCGCTCGACACTGCCTTGGGAGGCAGGTCGGCGGCTTCGGTGCGATAGACCTCGTCCATTCGTGGCGTCATGCCGTGCCTGGCCAGCGCCTGGGCGAACATGTCGCGGATGCGCGGGCTCTCGTCGGCGTAGTCGATCTGATCGCCGCCGACGCGCTGGCTGATCCAGGCGGTGGGAACGCCCTGCGCGTTGCGGATGAGCGCGACCTCGTGCTTGAAGGCGAGATAGCGCGCCGGCGTTGGCCCGGTATTGAAGTGCTGGTGAAACCATTTGTTGGGCGGCACGATCAGGGTGCCGACCTGCCAGTCGTAGCGCGTGGGCTCCTCGCCTTCGCGCCACATCAGCGAGTAGCCTTCGCCCGAGAGGATGATTACATGGGCGCTCGGCCCGTGCGCGTGGGCCTTCTTGTAGGTGCCGACCGGGAACTGGGAAATGTGGCTCGACATCGAGCCCTTGGCCATGTTGAAGCGGATGTGCCCGCCGCCGGCGCCGCGCTCCTTCGCGCTGATGAGCGGCAGGTTGACCGCGTCGGCGACGAAATTGGTCACCAGCAAAAAGCCTTTCTGCTCCGCCTTGGCGGTGAAATAGTCGGCCTCGCCGGCGAAGCGGTCGGGGAAATCGGCGCTCATGTTGAAGACGAAATTGACGTCGTCATACATGTTGATGACCGCGGGCGAGTTGGTCACCGCGACATAGCGGACGGTTTCCTGGCCCGAGCCGTTGAAATGTTGATGCCAGGCATTGAGCGGGATCGCGAATATTGCGCCGGCCTTCCACTCGAAGGTGATGCGCTTGCCGGAATCGTTCCAGACGCTGGTCGAGCCGCGGCCGTCGAGAATGAGGATCATCTCCTCGTAGAGCTGGCGCTGGGGGGCAAGCTTGCCGCCCGGCGGGATCTCGCAGACATAGCAGTCGTTGGAAAAGCGCGAGGCATCGTGGTTGATGTAGACGCCCTTGCCGCCGCGCCGCGGCCAGGGCTTGAGCTCGACCGTGCGCAGGTTGGCCACGTATTGGGCGCTGATGATGTCGAGGCCTTCGCCACGCACCCAGCGCAGATAGGGCGTCTCCTTCTCGACCGCGAATTTTTTTGCAAATTCGTCGGAAACGGTGGGGCTGCTGGCCATTCCAAGCTCCTCTCGGCCGTCCGGCGGCCGGCCTCCGCGCGACCCGCGGTTTTCCGTTATCATACAGCAGACCGCGTGGGCAAAATCAAACAAGCCGCCGGCCCTTTTCCGAAGGCCTCAGGGCCTGGCGGGAAGCTCGTCGCACGCCCCGTTGCCGATTGCGCGCCATCATTCGCCTGCGATCTTGCGCGCCGCCTGCACGATATCGTCCGGCGTGGCGTATATTTCCTCGACCATACGCGAGGCTTCCTGGCCCGATTTCGGCGAGACCGGCATGCGCAGCTTGCGCGCGTCGGCGATGAAGCCAGGATGCCGCATGGTCTGGTCGAAGGCGGTGCGCAGCTCTTCAGTGCGGCTCGCCGGCACCGCCGCGGACGCGAGGAACGGCCGGCCCACCTGGCCCGACGCGGTCAACAACAAGATGATGTCGCGATCACGCTCGCTCGGCGCGATGTCGGCCGCATAGGGACATCCGCCGGCAGGTCCGGCGGCACGATCGACGACCGACCTAGCAACAAGACCGCCCTCGCGCATCATCGATCGGTCTGTTGCGGTATCCCGATCAGGCGCGGGCGATGACTGCCTTGGGGACTAGGCCGGCCGAGAAATCCCCAGCGGGGACTTGTTGCGCTGTGACTTTGTGGTTTACTAGCCGCATCGACGTTAGGGCCGAACGACTTGGCCATGCCTGGGATTGATGTCCTGCGCTTGACTGACGAGCTCCACCTGAACTTCGACCACGGTCGGCGTCGTTGAAGGGCGCTACCAGATACTCGTCACGCGAGAGGACAAGGCATGAGCACCGGGACTGTCAAATGGTTCAATGCGCAAAAGGGCTACGGCTTCATTCAGCCCGATGACGGCGGCAAGGATGTGTTCGTTCACATCAGCGCGGTCGAGCGCGCCGGAATGTCGAACCTGCACGAAGGCCAGAAGCTCTCATACGAACTGACGCAGGACAAGCGTTCCGGCAAGAGCTCCGCGGATCAGCTGCGGGCGGTGTGATTGGGAAATCGCGAATAGCGAGTGGCTAATAGCGAATAGCGACGAACAGCCTTTCGCCGTCTATTCGCTACGCACCATTCGCCATCCGCCATTCGCTATCGTTTGCGGAACTGTTGCCGCACCGGCGGGCGCCGCACCGCGCCGGCGCGCTCGTCCTTGTGGCGGAAGATGAGGCGGCCCTTGTCGAGATCGTAGGGCGACATCTCGACCGTCACGCGATCGCCCGCCAGCGTCTTGATACGGTTCTTCTTCATCTTGCCGGCCGTATAGGCGACGATGACGTGTCCAGAATCGAGCTGGACGCGGTAGCGCGCGTCCGGCAGGATTTCGGTGACCAAGCCTTCGAATTCGATCAGCTCTTCCTTAGCCATCGATTGCTCTCCTCTGGCTCAGCGGTGCGGGCGCCGGCCGTCGTCGCGGCGCGTCTTCGCGGAGCGATTGAGAAATACCACGCCGGTGAGGTCGTCGGGACGCCGTTGCGGCTGCGGCTGCGCATGCGGCTGGGGCTGCGCATCGGGCCGCCGCTGCCCATTGGGCTGCCGCTGCTGCGGCCGCTGTTGCTGAGCAGGAGCGTGGGCGCGCCCGCGATTGGGCTGCGCGCGATGGCGCGTCCCTTCGGAGCGGGCATGGCCGTGGGCATTGGCATGGCCGTTGGCATGCGCTCCCCGCGGCACGGAGCTTCGCCGGTCCGTCGCCGGGATCGCGGTGCGAATGAGCTTCTCGATGTCGCGCAGGAACGCCGTCTCCTCGGCGTCGCACAGCGAGATCGCCACCCCGCTGGCACCGGCGCGCGCGGTGCGTCCGATGCGGTGCACGTAGGTCTCGGCCACATTCGGCAGATCATAATTGACGACGTGGCTGATGCCATCCACATCGATGCCGCGCGCCGCGATGTCGGTCGCCACCAGGGTGCGGACGCTGCCGCTGCGAAAGGCGGCGAGCACCCGCTCGCGCTGGTTTTGGTTCTTGTTGCCGTGGATGGCCGCGGCCGGGATGCCGGCCTTGGCGAGGCCGCGCACCACCCGGTCGGCGCCGTGCTTGGTGCGGGTGAAGATCAACGCGCGGTCGATCGTCTCGCCCTTCAGGACATCCGCCAGGATGGCCGGCTTGGCGGCGCGATCCACGTGAATGAGGCGCTGCTCGATCAGCTCGACGGTGGTCGCCGGCGGCGTCACCGCGACCTTGACGGGGTCGCGCAGCATTTCCTGGGCGAGCCGGGCGATCTCCTGCGGCATGGTGGCGGAGAAGAACAGCGTCTGCCGCGTGCGCGGCAGCTTCGCCACGATAGTGCGGATGTCATGGATGAAGCCCATGTCGAGCATCCGGTCGGCTTCATCGAGCACCAGGAACTCGACCTCGCCGAGCCGCAGCGCATTGCTCCGGACCAGGTCGATGAGGCGCCCGGGTGTGGCGACCAGGATGTCGACCCCATTCATCAGGGCGCGCACCTGGCGGCCCATCGGCACGCCGCCGATGGCGAGCGTGGCGCTGAGGCGCAGGTGGCGCCCATAAGCGCGAAAGCTGTCGAGGATTTGGCTCGACAGCTCGCGGGTCGGGCTCAGCACCAGCACGCGGCAGGACTTGCGGTCCATGCGCTTGGGCGCTGTGAAGACCTGATGCAGGATCGGCAGCGCGAAGGCGGCGGTCTTGCCGGTTCCGGTCTGCGCAATTCCGATCACGTCGCGGCGCGACAGGGCGATCGGTATGGTCTGGGTCTGGATGGGGGTGGGGGTGATGTACTTCTCTTCGGCGAGCGCACGGGTGATCGGATCGGCCAAGCCGAAGTCATGAAAGGAAGTCAAAGGGTATGCTTTCTGTGATGCGCGACGGGACCGACTCGTTTGGTCGGCGAACCCGTGACGCGGGGGTAGCGGTAGACACCCCGCGTGATCTGGGCTGTCGGGTTTGGAGAAAATGAAGGCGAGCCAGAAGCCGTTTGACGGGGATCCGTACACGCGGCTCACCAGGACCTAATGCGGTCGCGACGCCCATATAGGGACTTCTTGTGTTGGTTTCAAGACATTCCTTCTTAACCTTTGGTTGACGTTTGCGGCAGCGCCGGCGATTCGGGCGCGGCCGCCCGACCCGATGGACACCCTTCGGGAGATGTTGATATGTGGGAGCGCCGGGCCTTGATCCGCATGAGCCGGGAAGCGCAGGCGTGAGTGACGGGAGCTTGGCCCGGTGGAATTCGACAATTCTTTTGAGGTGCCGCTCGCTCCGGCGCAGGCTTGGCCGCTGTTGATGGATATCCGGCGGATCGCCCCGTGCATGCCGGGCGCGGAAGTCACCGAAGTCGTCGACGAGCGGACCTACAAGGGAAAAATTGCAGTGCGGCTCGGCCCGGTCGCGCTCGCCTTCGCGGGCGTGGTCAAGTTCGAGGAACTCGACAGCGCAAACCACACGGCGCTGGTGAAGGCCCAGGGCAGCGATGCCAAGGGCCGCGGCGGCGCCAATGCCACCGCGTCTTTTCGCCTCGAGCCGGCGCCGAGCGGCTCAAAGGTCCTGGTCCATACCGATCTGGCGCTCTCCGGCGCGGTCGCGCAATACGGCCGCGGCGTCGGCATCATCCAGGCGACCGCGGCGCAGATCATGTCGCAGTTTGCCGCTAATTTGCGGGCGCAGATCGCGGATCAGAGTCCGGCGGCGCCCCCCGCGCAGGCGCCTGCCGCGCGGCCGATCTCCGGCTTTGCGCTGATGGCCAAGGTGATCTGGCAGGCCGTGGTCCGGCTGTTCACCGGCTCGCACCGCTCGTAGCCCGCATGGAGCGAAGCGCAATGCGGGAGCGGCGGTCCCGGATTTCGCCATAGCCCGTCGAAGACGGGCGTAAACGCGCTTATTCTTACTGAGTCAGAAAGTCGCGGGGTGGACACTACGCGAATCAAGTATTGGCGGAGATTCACGGATCAGCACATTGGAGGCTGGGATGGATGTCCGGGCAAGCGACAGTGAATCGCGGTTTTCGGCCTATGTCGAGGGTC
>DATDGG010000334.1:0-2078 GCA_036522235.1 Xanthobacteraceae bacterium | reverse complement strand
CGAGATGGCGATAGACGTGCGGATATTTGAGCGGCAGCTGCACCAGCTCGCGCACGAGCTTGATCTGCTTACCGAGGCCGCCCACGTCCTCGAAGGTGATGTCGAAGGCGCCGTCCGGAATATGGGAATCGTGATAGTCGACGACCACCTCGGTTGCCGCATCCACGATGCCGGGCCCGCCGTCGATCTTATGGATTTGATAGGTGGTGCCGGCATGGGAATGCGGGAACGGGATATAGAGCACGGCGCCTGGGCTCGCCGGCGTCCTGCTCTCGAGGAGAACCTGCTTGAGATGCGGAACGAGATCATGCGCCATGGAGACGTCGACCGCGGGCAGCAATTCGACGCGCCTGACGGGCTCCGCGCTCGCGCTTTCGATCTCGACCGATTCATTGAGATGCGCCTTGAGGGCCTGGCGCACGAACCGGTCGAGCCGCACGATTCCGCGCTCCGCTTCGCCATCGAACGGCGCATCGAGCCGCGCCAGGATGCTGCGGCCGCGATCGGTCGCGACGCGCACGAGCCCATCCGCGACGACGCTGAGCTTACGCATGAGGGCGCCGTCGAGCCGAACGAGAAGCCGCGCGCCCGCGCCCGCCGCGCTCGCCAGATGGTCGACGGTCGCGTGCACATGCGTCGCCTGCGCTTGGGCGCGACCGCCATGGGTATGGGCGCCGTGATGGGGATCGGAGTCCATGGCGCTATTCTTGCTCCTCGATGGCCGGCGCGGCCGCGCGGCCTCCTCGCATCATGTATACACGCCATTGCGGGCGATTATAGTGCCCGTAGCCCGCATGGAGCGCCGCGTAATGCGGGACGGCCGTTCCCGGATTTCGCTGCGCTCCATCCGGGCTACAGGGGATTCTGTCGATGGGAAGCGACCGCAAATCAAAACTCGCCGAGACCAACCACTGGGACGAAATCCTGGCGCTGCGCGACCGTCAGCGCGCGCAGGTCAAGAACGGCATCCAGGTGATCAAGCAATCCGAGCTGCCGCTCGAGGTCAGCCGCCAGGGACTGATGCGCTGGTACATGCACCCCGCCATCAAGGACACGGCGCTCTCGGTGCTCCTGTTCTTTCAGCAGGAGATTCCGCCCGCCAGCCGCTCCGGCCGGCTCAAGTTCCAGGGCGGGCAGGTCATGCTGATCCTCGAAGGCCAAGGCTACACCTTGATCGACGGCGTCAAGCATGCCTGGAAGGCTGGCGACCTGCTCAACCTGCCGCTGCGCGCCGACGGCATCATCGTGCAACATTTCAACACCGACCGTGAACGGCCGGCCATATTCGTCGCCGCCGAGCCGAATTGGCTCGAATGCACCAGTGTCGATCGCGGCTGCGGCTTTGAGCAGCTCGAGGACGCGCCCGAATACCGAAAATAAGGAAAGCACCCATGGCTGAAATTGAACGGGTAAGGGAGCGCGAGCGGCCGCCGCTCGGCGACAATCCCTATGAGCGCATCATGCGCCAGCGCAAGGAGCTCGCCGAACGCAACCTGACCGGCCCGGTTGTGATCCGCAGCGAGGATCGCCCGTGGCATCAGACCCGGCAAGGGAAGCTGCGCTACTATCTCGAGCCGGTCACCATCAAGGACACGCCGCTGCAGCAGTGGCGCGTCTTCGTGCACGACATCAAGACGCGCTCCGGCAAGCATCGCCACCAGGGAGGGCTCGTGATCTACGTGCTCGAAGGCAAGGGCTATTCGGTGGTCGACGGCGAGCGCTGGGACTGGGAGAAGGGCGACCTCGTGCTGCTGCCGATGAAGCCGGAAGGCGTCGAGCACCAGCATTTCAATCTCGATCCGGAGAAGCCGGCGATCTGGGTTGCGTTCATCAACATCCCGATCCAGGAGTATCTCGCCTCCGATCTGCAGCAGACCGAGAACTCGCCGGATTTCAAGGAGGGCTGAGCGAACGTACCATGGGCACAACCCCCCACTTGTCATGCCCCGCGAAAGCGGGGCACCCATATGTGGACGGCCCCCGGCTTGCAAGGGTAGCAGTGTGCAGATCGAAGCGATTGCGATCATATGTACGGCCTGATGATGCGGCCGCGCACGACCGCTGCCAAGATGGGGCTC
>DATDGG010000333.1:0-7830 GCA_036522235.1 Xanthobacteraceae bacterium | reverse complement strand
CTCGCCGAGCTTCTCCCGCAGCGCCTGCTGCTGCTGCCGGGTCATGTCGATGCGGGCCAGCAAGCCCTCCTTTTCGTTGCGGGTCTGCTGCAGATGGGTCGTGCGCTCGGCCTCGAGCAGACGGCGCTGCAGGGCGCTCATGGCGTCCTCGGGATCGCTGCGCTCGAGATAATTGGTGGCGCGGTCGACATCCTTCTGGGCGTCGTCGAGCTCCTCGGCAGCCTTGCGGACCCCGCGGAAGCGGGTCTCCCATACCTGGTTGGCCTTGCGTTGCTGATCGAGCCGCGCGCTCTCCCACAGGGCGGCGGCCAGGAGCCCGAACGGTGCCACCACGATGACCGCCCAGGCGAGCTTCTGCAACAGCGGCTGCGCTTGAACGAAGTCGATCAGCCCTGTCAGCGGATATCCCGAGGCGTAGACCTCGTATCCGACGGCGAGCGCCAGGAGAACACTGCAAGCCAGAATCACGAAGGGCATTGTCGCGGTGCTCCTGCTTTCGTGCGCGGACATGTTTCGTGCGGACTTGGCCCCCGCCGCGCCGACCGCCAAGCCTGGCGGATGGCCAAGCGGGCCTGCTGCGATCCCTAGCAAAAAGCGCGTTGGCGCGCATCAATTTAGGTCGCCGCTCGGCCAGCCTTTCCGCCCCGCTCAAGGTCATGATTTTGATGCGCAATTCGGCGGCTGCGGGATACCGATCGGCGGCCGGCAAGGCAATCGGCGCGAGCGTCGCCTCACTCTGCTCGGGCCTGGTCTGTCCAATACGACCGCGCGGGTCTATGGTTTACCGGCAGCATTGGGCTTCACGCGGGCAGACGTTCCTGCGCTATAAGGAGACGCACAAGCGTCACAGCCCCGGCGCCCCATCGGCTGCGTGAAATCCGGAGCCTTCCTGATGCCGATCGTCAATCGCATCGCCGACCTGCATAACGATATCAAAGCCTGGCGGCGCGACCTCCACGCCCATCCCGAGCTGCTTTACGACGTTCACCGCACCGCTGCCACGGTCGCCGACAAGCTCAAGAGCTTCGGTTGCGACGAGGTGGTGACCGGGATCGGCCGCACCGGCGTGGTGGGCGTCATCCGTGGCGGCAAGGGGCGCGAGGCAACCCCCGGCAAGGTGATCGGATTGCGCGCCGACATGGATGCGCTGCCCATCGAGGAGGCAAACGACCTTCCCTACAAGTCGACGGTGCCCGGCAAGATGCATGCCTGCGGCCACGACGGGCATACCGCGATGCTGCTCGGGGCGGCGCGCTATCTCGCCGAGACGCGCAATTTTGCCGGTACCGCGGTGGTCATCTTTCAGCCGGCCGAGGAGGGCGGCGCCGGCGGCAAGGCCATGGTGCAGGACGGCCTGATGGAGCGTTTTCGCATCGAGGAAGTCTACGGCATGCACAATTATCCGGGCCTGCCGGTCGGCGAATTCGCGATCCGCCCGGGCCCCTTGATGGCCTCCGCCGACCGCCTGACCATCCAGATCGAGGGTTATGGTGGGCACGCGGCGCGGCCGCATCTCACCGTGGATTCGGTCCTGGTGGGCGCCCAGATCATCAACCAGATCCAGTCGATCGTGGCGCGCAACGTCGATCCGCTGCAGTCGGCGGTGATCTCGATCTGCATGTTCCAGGCCGGCTCGACCGACAATGTGATCCCGCAAACGGCGTTCCTGCGCGGCACGGCGCGCAGCCTGAGCCCGGGGGTGCGTGACCTCCTGGAACGGCGGCTGCGCGAGGTCGTGGAGGGGACGGCGAAGCTCTATGGCGCCAAGGTCACCTTCACCTACAAGCGCGACTATCCGGTGACGCGAAACCATGAGCGGGAAACCGCGTTCGCGTCCGCGGTCGCCGCCGAAGTGGTCGGGCAAGAGCGCGTCGACGCCAACACGCCGCCGGTGATGGGCGCCGAGGATTTCTCGTTCATGCTGGAGGCGCGGCCCGGCGCCTTCATCTTCGTCGGCAACGGGGACAGCGCCGGCCTGCACCACCCGGCCTACGACTTCAATGACGAGGTGATCCCGATCGGGACGTCGTATTGGGTGAAGCTCGCGGAAACGGCGCTGAGGTAGATGTCAGATATCAGGGATCAGATGTCAGAGATCAGGCGTCAGAGATCGCACGTTCCTTCTGTCATCTGATCTCTGATATCTGATCCCTGACTTCCGCCGGCGCCTCGGCGACCGGGGCGGGCCGCGGCAGGGTCTCGGCGACCTTGGCCTCGACGCTGCGCCAATAGGCGAACTCGTTGAAGCGCGAGCCTTCGATCAAAGCGAGCGCCACCGCTGCCAGGAACGGCAGGCTCTGGACCACCAGCACCACCGCGAACAGATTGATCTCGCGGATCTGCTTGTAGTTGGTCATCACCACCAGCGAGGCTCCGATCAACAGGAGCGCCGCCATGACGCCCTCCCAGAAGGCCGGGAAGTCCGGCCCCTTGCGGGTCGCGCCGCCCTTGGCGGTGCGCGTGAACGGCACGCTCTCGGTCCAGACCCCGAAAGCGACCGCGCGCGCCACGGTCCACTGCACCGACATGGCGGCGAGCACCGCACCGATCATCGGCCTGACCGGGATCGCCACGCGCAGGCGATAGAGCGAGATGAAATGGACCGAGGTGACGACGAAAGCGGCCAGGATGGGCAGCGTGAGGATCTTGTCCGGAATGGCGACGCCGACGAAGGCCACCACCGGAACCCAGATCAGGTTGAGGATCGCAACCGCGACCCCGAGGCTCTCGGCGCCCAGCCAATTGAGCCAGCCGAGCGCAAACGCGCGCTTCTGCTCGGGCGTCAGGCGCCGCGACCGCGGCAGCAGCTGGCGCCAGTGCTTCTTGAGAATCTGGAATCCGCCATAGGCCCAGCGATAGCGCTGCTTCTTGTAGGCCTCGAACGTGTCGGGCAGCAGCCCGTGCCCGTAGCGGCGGTTGGTGTAGTGGACCTGCCAGCCGTGCTCGAGCATGGTCAGGCCGAGATCGGTGTCCTCGCAAATGGTGTCGCTCGACCAACCGCCGACGGCCTCGATGGCGGCGCGCCGCATCAGGCACATGGTGCCGTGCGCAATGATGGCGTTCGACTCATTGCGCATGACCATGCCGATATCGAAGAAGCCGGC
Source organism: Xanthobacteraceae bacterium (assembly GCA_036522235.1). Lineage (GTDB taxonomy): Bacteria > Pseudomonadota > Alphaproteobacteria > Rhizobiales > Xanthobacteraceae > VAZQ01. The sequence continues at coordinate 4,726 of DATDGG010000333.1, read as the reverse complement.
ATATTCGCTGTTCATGGCGTGGTGCATGAGCGTGCGCTCGCCGTCGCGATGGTCCTGCGGGGCCTGCACGATGCCGACCAGCGGATCCGCGAAAGCCGGAACCAGGTCCTTGAGCCAGTCGGGATGCACCACGTAGTCGGCGTCGATGACGCCGATGATCGACGCGTCGGGCGCGGTGTGGGCGAGCGCCAGCCGCAACGCGCCAGCCTTGAAGCCCGGCAGGTTGTCGGCATTGACGAACTTGAAACGCTCGCCGAGCGTGCGGCAGTGGTCCTCGATCGGCAGCCAATAGGCCGTCTCGGGCGTGTTGTTGATGACCACCACGCATTCGAAATTGGGGTATTGCAGGCGGGCGACGGCGTCGAGCGTCGCCTTGAGCATGTCGGGCGGCTCCCGATAGGCCGGAATGTGGATCGAGACCTTGGGAGCAAATCCCTCCGGCGCCGGCAGCGCACCCGCGATCAGGCGGAGCGGGCTGCGCCCGAACGCCACCGCGGCGATCTCCTCGACGCGCGCGAGCGCAATGAAGACCAGGGGAACCAGCAGCAGGATGCCGAACGCGAACGCGAAAGCCGCGCCGGGCACGAAATAATGGCCGCCCCAGAAGGCGAAGACGATCGCAAACCAGGCGCCGATCCCGTTGGCGGCCACGCCCAAGGTCGCGGCCTCGCCGGCGGTGGCATGGGTCTTGGCCAGGATCGGCAGCGACAGCAGGAACCCGAGCAGGATGGCGAGGCCCGCGACCTTCCAGTAGTCGGGATCGCTGACCGGGCCGGTCCAGGCGAACTTGGCCTGCCGGGCGGCGTCGAACACGCCCCAATAGGCGCCGACGCTGCCTTCGTTGGTCTTCCACGGCTGGTCGAACGCCTCGACCAGGTTGTAGTCGATGCCATAGGCCTGGGCGCGGGCGGTGAAATCGCGCAGCACACTCGCCTGCTCGATGCGGCCCGGATCGGAGTCGTGAAAATTGTAACCGGCACTCGGCCAGCCGAACTCGGCGATCACGATGCGCTTGCCCGGATAGGCGCGGCGTAGCTGGTCGTAGCGGGAAATGGCCTCATCCACCGCCTTGCCGGCCGGCAATCCCTGCCAATAGGGCAGAACGTGGGCGGCGATGAAATCGACCGCCGAGGCGAGCTGGGGCGCTTTCTCGGCCGCTTCCTTGGCCACGGCTTCCGACGCTTCGGGGCCCTTCACGCCCAGCCACACGTCCCAGGTCTCGCCGGTCGTGACCGGCACCGGGCTCATCCGCTTGACCCGCTTGATGAGCTCGATGAGCTCGTCGAAGGTCTTTTCCCCGCGCAGAATGCTCTCGTTGCCGACCACGATCGCGGTAACATTGGTATGGTGGCGGGCAAGGTCGATCGCCGACTGAATTTCCCGCTCGTTGCGCTCCTTGTCCCTGCTGATCCAGACGCCGACCGCCACCTTCAGGCCGAACTCGGCCGCGATCGCCGGCACTTGCTCGACCCCACCGGTAGAGGAATAGGTCCGGATGGCGCGGGCGTAGGGCGCGATGAGCTCAAGGTCGGTGCGGATTTGTGCGGCGGTCGGGCGGTCGCCGAGATCCGGGTGCTGGGAACGGGCGTAAGGCGAATAGGAGATACTCGCCAGAGGGCCGTCGAATTCGGACACCGCTTGCTGTCGCTGGAGCAGTGTCCACAGCCCAGCATGCACGCAGGCGACAAGCGCCACTACGGCAAGAACGGAGCGCATGAACGGATAACCACGCGGGGCAGGAAGCAGAGGCCTGAACCCGTCCCCAAGGTTCGACCAAGGTCGTTTGATAGAAACGTACCTCAGCCAGAGGCATTGAACAAGTAGCGAGGTGAGATGGCGAATTCAAGACAACCAACAACTCAACAACAAAATAGTTCCACCACGCACCCACTGGAGTGGTGAACATTTGTGCGGACAGATGAACATCCGTACAGGCTGAGAACGTGGGCGCGATCGCACCGCTACGTCGGGTAGCTAACATCCGCCGCCGACTTTCTTTGCGATGCCTCAGCGGGGCGTCCGGCCCCGCGCCCTGCTTTATTGGGCTTGCGAGGGCGCGGTCGCGGAGGCCGCCGCCGGCGGCGCAATGACCGGATCGGTGTTGGGATTGATCCAGCAGTTATTAACGCGACCTTCGATCGTATCCTGCACCACTTTGGGGTCCCCCTTGCGGTCGGGTTCTCCCCGCCGGACCACGCAACGGAATGCCGTCTGGATGTGTCCGGCCGGGCAGCCGAAGCGGTCGTAAAGATCAAGGTGGCGAAAGGCCGTGTCGAGATCGTTGCTCCACAAGAGTCTGACCACGTGCCGTCCGAGCCACATGCATTCGGGATTGGCGGCAGGGCCGCCCAATACTCGCTCGGCTTCGGCGTATTCGTCGATCTTCTTCGCCTTTTCCTTGCCCGCCTCGCCGTTGGGGGGGCGTTGTTCAGTGGCCTTGGGTTCGGTGCCTTGGGCGACGGTTTGCGCAAAGGTCGCGTTGGCGGCGACGGTCAGAACCGCGACGCCAAAGACGGCGGCGGCAACACACATACTTTGGACGCGCATGGTGTCTCTAAGCTTGTTAGGCCGTGACCGGCCGGTTGTTTCCCCACATGTGCACCGGATTTGGTCAACCGTGCGGCCAGGGTGGCCCGATCGGTCAAATCCGGACAGCATGGGCGCCGTTGCGGACGCCTTTGCGATCGCGTCCTGCCGCGCCATGTGCCTGATTAAAGCAGCACGCCGGCGTGCCGCCAATATGGAGCGCGCAAAAAAAGCCGCGTTTGGGCGAGGCGTGACGCCGCAACCCGCTTTGGGTGTCCGCAGCTGCTTTACCGCAGTGCACAATGGCGGCCGCCGCGGCCCAAGAGGGCGCCCAAGACAACACCTGAGAAGGCGGGTCCGAACAGAGCTTGGCACCGCGGCGGCCGCGCGTTAAGCGGGACCTCGGAAATACCGGAATCAGAAGGCGGGAACTGCCCATGCGCCTGGCGGCCATAGGTTTTGCGCTGGCCGCGGCTGCGATCGTCGCCGCCTGGGGATGGCTCGGCGCCGCCATCGAAACGCCCGCTTCGCCCCTTGCTCCGGGCCAAAAGCTCCAATGCATTTCCTATGCTCCGTTCCGCGGCGATCAGGATCCGTTCGGGCCGGATGTTCCGATCGACCCGCGCCAGATCGAGGAGGATCTGGCGGCACTTAAGCCGCTGACCGACTGCATCCGCACCTATTCGGTTGATCGCGGGCTCGACCAGATTCCAGAAATCGCCCGCCGCCATGGCATGAAGGTCATGCTCGGATTGTGGCTCTCGAGCTTGCCCGATCTGAGCCGCCATCAGGTCGAAACCGCGGTCGCGCTGGCACGGCGCTTTCCCGACGTGGTCCAGTCCGTCGTGGTCGGCAACGAGGTCTTGCTGCGCGGCGAAATGTCTGCCCCCGATCTCATCAATACCATCCGTAGCGTAAAGGCTCAGGTCACCGTGCCGGTAACCTATGCGGATGTCTGGGAGTTCTGGCTGCGTTACCAGGAGGTCGCGACCGCGGTCGATTTCATCACCATTCACATTCTGCCCTACTGGGAGGACTTGCCCATCCCGGCCCAAGAGGCCGCCGCCCATGTGGCCTTGATCCGCAGCCGGGTAGCGGACGCCTTTCCCAGCCGGGAGATTCTGATCGGCGAGTTCGGCTGGCCGAGCGCCGGGCGGATGCGGGAGGGGGCGTTGCCGTCGCCCGCCAACCAGGCCCGCGCCCTGGCCGAGGTACTGGCGCAGGCCCGGCGCGACAACTACAGGGTCAATGTGATCGAGGCTTTCGACCAGCCGTGGAAACGCCAGCTCGAAGGCACGGTCGGCGGGCATTGGGGCTTGTATGGCGCCTATGACCGCGCGGCCAAATTCACCTGGGGTGCGGGCGTATCCAACCATCCCGGCTGGCGGTGGCAGGCCGGCGGCGGGGTCGCGCTCGCGGCCGCGGTATTTGCGGCGGCGCTGGCGGCGCGCCGGCGCGCCGCGGCGGCGGTCGTGCCGGCGCAGTGGCTCGCGGTCGCCCTGACGGCCTTCGTTTCCGGAACGCTCATCGGCTGGACCGCGGAGAATATCCCGCGCGAAAGCCTGAGCCACGGGGACTGGCTACGGTCGCTCGCCTGGGCGGCAGTCGCTTTGACGGCCCCAGTAGCTGGCGCCGCCGCGGCCGTCACCGGAATGAAGATACCGAGCTTTGCTTGCGCGCTCGGACGCCGGGGCGAGGGCCCGCACGCGCCGCTCGCGCGCTTGCTCGCGGTGCTGCTGATCGTGCTGGCGGTCCTGGCCGTTCAGGCGGCGCTCGGGCTCGACTTCGATCCGCGCTACCGCGATTTTCCGTTTGCGCCTTTGACCGGCAGCGTTTTTCCCTTTCTGGCAATCTCGCTGCTGCGCCAATTCGGTCCGCGGGCGGACGGCAAGGGTGTGCGCCCGGCGGCTGAGGCCGTCGCGGCGGCCGCGCTCGGCCTGTCCGCCACCTACATCGCGTTCAACGAGACGGGGGCCAATTGGCAGGCGCTGTGGTTCTGCTCGGGCCTCCTCGCGCTCGCCGCCGCCGCGCTCAACCTGCTGCGGCCATCGCTCATGCCGGTCGCCTTGGCCTTGGCGGCCGCGGCCTTCGGCCTGGTGCTGCATAATGCCGATCTGTCCGGGCTCGCGGTTGCGCTCTTGATCCTCAGCTTGGCACGTCCCGCGCCAGCCCCAGAGTGACGGCGAGCGCGAGGAGGCCC
>DATDGG010000332.1:0-2144 GCA_036522235.1 Xanthobacteraceae bacterium | reverse complement strand
ATCAGCTCGACGCCAAGCGCGGCTCCGCCGGCCGCGCCTTGCGCCGCGAGCCGCTCGCTCTCGGCAGCGAGCGCCTCCTGGTCGAGATCGAGCACCGCCAAGAGGCCGATGCGGCCGTCGCCGCGCCGGCGGGCCTCGATCAGCAAGGCGCGCTCACCGTGGCGGCGCGTAAGCTCCGCGGCCAGCGCCTCCTCGGCCGGGACGATGCGCGGGGCGGCCGCCTGCAACATCGCTTGCATGCGCTCGATCATGGCGGCGCGGCCGGAGGGCATTTTCAGCTTGGCGATATCGCCCTCCCCGTCGATCAAGCCATCGGCGAGCGCCTGCTTCTGCCCGATCAGATGCAAGATGCCGTGCTCGATCGAGTCCTCGCACACAAGATTGACGACCGTCACCGAGCGGGTCTGATACTTGCGCCAGGCGCGCGCGATGCGCTGCTCGAGCCGCGCCGGGTTCCACGGCAGATCGACATTCACCACCGCGCTCGCGGCCTGCAGGTTGAGACCGACGCTGCCACTGTCGGTCGAAAGGAACAGGCGGCAGGCCGGGTCCTGCTTGAAGCGGGTGATCTCGGCGCGCCGGCGCTGCTGCGGCACCGAGCCGGTATGCCAGGCGGCCTCGATGCCCATCTCGGCGGCGAGCTCGCGCACCAGCTCGAGCATGCGCTCCCATTCGGAGAACACGATCACCTTGCGGTCGGGCTCCTCGAACAGGTCGCCCAGGATGCGCTCCAGCTCCTCGAGCTTGGGGCTGACCCGGCAGCTCGGGTCGAGAATTGCCGGCGTGTCGCAGACCATGCGCATGCAGGCGAGCAGCATCTGCAGGCGATCGAACTCGGCCTTGGTCAGCGGACGGCGTTGCGCCATCGCCATCAGGCGCGCCGCCGGCGCCAGATACTCGTCGTAGCGCTCCCGCTGCTCATCGGCCATCGGGACGAAAAAGGTCTTCACGGTGCGGCCGGGCAGCTCGCTCTCGACATCGGATTTGCGCCGCCGCAGCAGCACCGGCGCAACGCGGCGCCGAAGCTCCGCCAGATTCTGATAGTCAACCGGACGGCCGCGCTCGTCCAGCGCGTAGAACTCGCGGTTGAAGCGGAACAGCGGGCCGACCAGCTCCGGATCGAGGAACTGGACGATCGAATAGAGCTCGTCGATGCGGTTCTCGACCGGCGTGCCGGTCAGCACGAACGCATAGGGCGAGCGCAGCGACTTGACCCGGCGGGCGGTCTTGGTCTGCCAGTTCTTGATGCGCTGCGCCTCGTCGAGCACCACCACATCCGGGCGCAGGATCGTGTTGATATCCTCGGCATCCGGCAGCACCTGCTCGTAGTTGACGATGGTGAAGAAGAGGGGCTCGCGGTAGGCGGCGAGGCGCTGCGCCCGCGGGCCGAACACCGCGCGCGCCGGGCGCTCGGTGAAGCGGGCGATCTGCTCCTCCCATTCCGCCTTGAGCGAGGCCGGACAGACCACCAGCACGCGGGCGATGCCTCTGCGGGCGGCCAGCAGCTCGCAGGCCGCGATCGCCTGCACGGTCTTGCCGAGCCCCATCTCGTCGGCGAGCAGCGCGCGCTCCGCGAAGGCGAGATGCAGCATGCCATCACGCTGGTAAGGGAGCAGCGGATGGCGCACCAGGTCAAAGCTTGCGGTGCCCGCGTCGATTTCGGCCAGGAACGCGGAGCGTGCAGCCGCGCGCGAGCGCTCGCGCCGCAACCGCTCCAGCCAAGGTCCGAAATGGTTAGAGACCCGCAAGGCGCGGCGCACCTTCGCGGGCGCGGGCGCCACGGCCGCGATCAGAGCCGCGATCGCGTCCGCATCCGCAGCGAGCGTACCTTCGGGCCCGAGCCATGGACGCAACCATTCGCGAACGGCATCCATGTCCTTGGCGCCATTCTCGACCTCAGCGGCCGGCCAAGCCAGTGCCGGATGCGGCGCATCCCGCCGCTCGAGGTATACCTCGACCCGCGCGCTGCCGATGGCAGCGGCTGCGCGAAACGCCTTGACGCCGCGCCGCGAGCACGCCCTCGATGTGCTTGCAGGTTCCGAGCCCATTGACCCGATGATCGATGCAGCCGCAGGAATTGCCAAAGCCGTCAAGGGTACGGATCTCGACCTCGTAGGCGCCGCCGCTGCCCGAGCGGGTGCGGA
>DATDGG010000331.1:0-6355 GCA_036522235.1 Xanthobacteraceae bacterium | reverse complement strand
CGAGGCGAATCCGCCGGCGGGCGGGAAGGCGCGGGCCTACCGGCGCTGCGCAGCCGGCTGTTTCGCAAATACGCGACCCTTTTTGTCCTCGCGGTCGGATTGGCCTTGCTCGCCAGCGGCGTCGTGGAGGCCTGGACCTCGTATCAGGATCACACCGCGTGGCTTATTCGCATCCAGCGCGCGCAGGCTGAGGCAGCGGCGGCCAAGATCGGTCAGTTCGTCGAGCAAATCGAAGCCGAGCTCGGTTGGACGACACAGTTCTACTGGTCCGAGCAGGCTTCCGAGCAGCGGCAGGCCGACGCCTTGCGGGTTTTGCGCCTGGCTCCCGCCGTCATGGAGCTTGCACGCGTCGATCCGTCCGGACACGAGCAGCTGCATGTGTCGCGGCTGGATGCGACAGTCGTCGGCAGCGGCATCGACCTCTCGCAAGATCCGAAATTCGTCGAGGCGATGGGCAACGGCGTCCATTACGGTCCGGTCTATTTTCGCGATGCCACCGAACCCTACATGACCTTGGCGGTCGGACGGCGCGGCGCAGGCGCCACCGTCGCCGAGATCAGCCTCAAATACATCTGGGATGTGGTGTCCGGCATCAAGGTCGGAGAGCAGGGCACCGCCTATGTGGTCGACGCCCGCGGGACGCTGATTGCCCATCCCGATCTCAGCCTGGTGCTGCGCAATACCGACCTGTCCGGCCTCGCCCAGGTGCAGGCGGCGCGCGCGCACGATTCGCCTGAGGACGTTCCCTATCTGGCGGAGGACATTGCCAAACGGCGGGTGCTCACCGCCAATGCGGCGATTGCGCCGTTGCGCTGGCGCGTCTTTGTCGAGCTGCCGATCGAGGAGGCCTATGCCCCGCTTTATGCCTCGCTGGCCATACTGGGCGCCCTGCTGCTCGGCGGGCTCGGCTTTGCGGTCCTGTTGAGCCTCGGGCTTGCCAGGAACATGGTGCGGCCGATCCGGACGCTGCAGATCGGCGCCGCCCGCATCGGCGCCGGCGGGCTCGACCACCGCATTCAGATCGCGACCGGCGACGAGTTGGAGGCGCTCGGCGACCAGTTCAACACCATGGCGGCGCGGCTCCAGGATTCCTACGCGACGCTCGAGGGCAAGGTGATCGAGCGCACGCGCGAGCTCGAGCTCGCCAATCTCGCCAAGTCCCGCTTCCTGGCGGCGGCGAGCCACGATCTGCGGCAGCCGCTGCACGCAATCGGCTTGCTGGTCGGCCAGCTCGATGCCGACAAAAATCGCGCCGAGCGGCGCCACATCGTCGCCCAGATCGGCACCGCGGTCTCGGGAATGAACGAGCTGTTCAGCGCGCTGCTCGACATTTCCAAGCTCGATGCCGGCGCCGTCAAGCCCGCCGTCACGGCGTTTTCGATCCATCCGATGCTGCGCAAGATCGAGAGCATGTTCGCTCCCGTTGCGCGCGCCAGGTCGCTGCGGTTGCGCGTCATGTCGAGCCCCGCCTGGGTGCGCAGCGACCGCGTGCTGCTCGAACGCATCCTTCTCAATCTCGTCTCCAACGCGGTGCGCTATACGCAGCGCGGCGGCGTCGTGGTCGGTTGCCGTCGCCGCGGCGATGCGTGGCGGCTGGAGGTCTGGGACAGCGGCATTGGCATCTCGGAAGACCAGCAGCAGAACATTTTCCGCGAATTCTATCAGATCGCCGGCGCAGGCGCAGGCGGGCCCGGGCTCGGCCTCGGCCTCGCCATCGTGGATCGCCTGTGCCAGCTCCTCGATCATCCGATCACGCTCAGCTCGATCCCGGGGAAAGGTTCGCGCTTTTCGGTCACCGTGCCGGCGGCGCCGCAACAGCTCGAGCCGGTCGAGATACCCCATTCGCTTGCGGCCGTGCTGCAACCCTTTGCCGGCAAACTCATTGTGGTGATCGACGACGACAGGCTGGTGATGGACAGCGTGTGCGGGCTGCTGCGCGGCTGGGGCTGCCGGGTTTCCGCCTCGACATCCTCGGGTGGGGCATTGGCCGGCCTGCGCAAGCTCGACCAGCGGCCGGACCTCATCATCTGCGACTATCACCTCACCCATAACGGCGAAACCGGCGCGGTGGCGATCGAGCGCTTGCGCGATACCTTCAATGCACGGATTCCCGCGCTTCTGATCACCGGCGACATTTCGGCCGAGCGCAAGCAGGAGGCCGAGGCGGGCGGCTATGACCTCATGCAGAAGCCGGTCCCGCCGATGACGTTGCGCGCCACCATGACCGAAATATTGAAGCCACGCGACGTGATTGATGGGTCGCTCGCCGGCACGGCGCCCTGGCTCAACCCTTGAGCCGCGGCAAATCCCAGCCCAACGCGCCGGCCCTGACCACCGCCTCGGTGCGGTTGCTGGCGTTGAAGGCCTTGAGAATGGCGGTGACGTGATTCTTGACCGTCGCCTCGGCGAGCTTCAGCTCCCGACAGATCGCCTTGTTGCTTTTTCCCTGCCGCATCAGGTTGAGAACATCGACTTGGCGCGTGGTCAAGCCGAGATCGGCCGGCGAGGCCGGCGCCGGTCCTTCGGCGCCGCGGGAGGCAGCGCTCGCGCGCCCTGACGGCGCTTCGGAACGGACGAGGATTTCAGGGGGGATATAGACGCCACCTGAAAATACCAGCCGCAGCGCGCCCAGCATCACGTCGCGCTCGCCCGACTTGGGAATGAAGCCGACCGCGCCGAGGTCAAGGGCCCTGGTGACATTGTCGCGGTCGCTGCTCGCCGAGAGGATGACGACCGGTACCTTGGGATGACGGGCACGCGCCTCCGCAAGTGCCGCGAAGCCATCGCGGTCGGGCAGACCGAGATCAAGCAGGACGAGCGAGAGATCCGCATGCTCCTTGAGCAGGCGCGCGGCTTCCCCCCAACGCGATGCCTCGAGTATCGCCGCGCCGGCATCGAGCTCTCTCACGACGCCGCGCAAGGCTTCCCGAATCAAACCGTGATCGTCCACCAGGAGAAACTTCATCGGGGGCGACGTCTCAGGAGCGATGTCCCGCCATCCCAAAATGTCTTTTTCTGGAAGGTCTCTAACACGAGGGTATCATGCACGCGCGCCATGGCAAGCTCGCAAAACGTCGCGCCGATCGTCCTCATCGCTGATCAGGTGGTGCGCCGCGCGCCAAGTCGGCGCGCCCCGCTCCCTCGCCGCGGGCAAAGCGGATCAGCGAGAACAGGCGGAGCGGCGGCAAGGGGCGGCGCTCGACGACGCGAATCCCACCGTGGCGCTCGGCCCAGCCGGCGAGCCTCGCCCATTCGAATTCCGGCCGCCAGCCGAGCCGGCGCGCCAGCGGCGCGAACCAATGCTCAAGATCGCGCTGCAGGCCGGCTTCAGCGCCGAGGTGATTGACCAGGATGATCTCGCCGCCCGGCCGCAAGACACGGACGAACTCGTCCAGCGTGGCCTCCGGGCTCGGCACCGTGGTGATCACGTATTGCGCCACCACCACGTCGAAGAAGGCGTCGGCGAAACCCAGACGCTGCGCGTCCATGACGGCGAGCGCCTCGACATGGGTGAGCTTCTCCCGAGCGACGCGCTCGTGCGCCTTGCGCAGCATGGGCTCGCTGTAATCCACCCCGACCACGCGGTTGCGAGGCGAATAATCCGCGAGCGAAATGCCGGTGCCGACGCCGACGTCGAGGATGCGGCCGCCGATCCGCTCCGCGGCCGCGATCGAGGCCCGCCGCCCGGCATCGAAGACCGCGCCGAAAACGAGGTCGTAGACCGGCGCCCAGCCCGCATAGGCCTTTGCGATCGTGTCGCTGTCGAGCTCGCCCGCCATCGCCCCCACGCACCGATCAGATCACCCGGGCGCCGCGGCGCGACCCGACAGGGCCTCGCGCCAGAACGGCGTGTCGCTCGCGGCCGCGCTCTGGATGATGCCGCCGCCGAGCACGCGCGCCTGGCCGCGCTCGGCATCGTAGAACACGCAGGCTTGGCCCGGCGACACGCCGTCCTCGCCGCCGATCAGCTCGACCTCGACCCCGCCGGCGCCATGCCGCAGCCAAGCCGGCTGCGGCGGCCGCGTCGAGCGCACCTTGACGAAGATCTCGCGGCGCTCGCCCCGCGCATCACCCGCCAGCGCCTCCTCGAGGGTGCCGTCGCCCAGCCAGTTGACGTCGCGCAGCCGCATCGAGCTGACGCGCAGCGCCTCGCGCGGACCGACCACGACGCGGCGTGTCGCCGCGTCGAGCCGCACCACATAGAGCGGATGCCCGGTGGCGACGCGCAGCCCGCGCCGCTGCCCGACCGTGAAATGGATGATGCCATCGTGGGCGCCGAGCACCTTGCCGTCGAGGTCGACGATGTCGCCGGGCTCGGCGGCACCGGGCCGCAGCCGCTCGATCACCTCCGCATAGCGGCCGGACGGGACGAAGCAGATGTCCTGGCTGTCGGCCTTGTCGGCGACCGGAAGACCGAACCGGCGGGCGAGCTCGCGGGTCTCGGCTTTGCTGCGCTCGCCCAGCGGAAACCGCAGCGGATCAAGCTGCGCGGGCGTGGTCGCGAACAGGAAATAGCTCTGGTCGCGCTCGCTGTCGCGGGCGCGGTAGAGCGCGCGACCGCCGCCGGGCAGCCGCCGCGAGGCGACGTAATGGCCGGTCGCCAGCACTTTGGCGCCGAGCTCGCGTGCCGTCGCCAAGAGATCGCGAAACTTGATCGCCTGGTTGCATTCCACGCACGGCACCGGCGTTTCGCCCGCCATATAGCTCTCGGTGAAACGGTCGATCACCGCCTCCTTGAAGCGGCTTTCGTAGTCGAGCACGTAGTGCGGAATGCCGATCCGCTCGGCGACCGCGCGCGCATCGTGGATGTCCTGGCCGGCGCAGCAGGCGCCCTTGCGATGGGTCGCGGCGCCATGGTCGTAAAGCTGCAAGGTCACGCCGACGACCTCGAAGCCCTCATCCTTCAGCAACGCCGCCGTGACCGAGGAATCGACGCCCCCGGACATGGCCACCACCACGCGGGTGTCCTGCGGCCGCCCTTCGAGGTCGAGACTGTTCAGCATGGCCGGCACGCGCCGCGCTCCTTGATACGACCGGGGCCCGAGGGCTTGGCCGATGGTTTCACCCGGACGAGTTCTCCGCCTCAATATAGGTGATTGTGGGGGCGAATGCCCGCATGGAAGCGAGGCCTCGCGACCGGCCCCGAAATCGCGGCTCCCGGCAGTTCTTGCCGGCGCCCGCGCAGGTCGTGCCGCCCGGCACCTCCCGGCACGCCCTCAGGATTTCCGCCAAGCCATTGGCGCACAATGATTTCGCTCATGCCGCCGGAATGGCCTGCCGATTGCACCGACAGCGCCGAGATAGCGCAGCCAGAACGTTGATCACTTCCAAGAGGTAGCTCGTGTCAAGTGTCGCGTCGCAAGCCAGTGCCGTGCACCATGGCGCCCATCCGGGGCAAGGTCCGCGCAGCAATGTCCAGTCTCCGGATACCGGAGACCAGGCAAGTCCGTTTGCCGCCTTACTCGACGGGAAGAACGATCCCGCGCCGCCGCCGCAAGCGGCCGCGCCGGCGACGCCGGCGTCGGCGAGCCAGAAGCCTGTGGCGCACCCACAGGATGGCGGCGCTCCGCGCCCCGCATCAACCGAGACTTCGCCCGGCCCGCAAAAATCGTCCTCAGACGGTCCCGGCCCGCAGCCGCAAGCCGGAGGCGCTCCGCCAGCGCCACCGATCGGGCAAAACGGCGCGGACATCACTGCGGCGGCGCTTGCCGCCTTGGTCAAGAAGGCCAACAAGGACAGCAAGACCCAAGCCAATCCGGACGCGACCCTCGCCGCCACCCAAAGCGACCCCACCGCCGGGAACATCCCGGTCGACCCGAATGCCGCGAGCAGCACCGCGCCCGCCGATACTCACGGCGACAAGAAACCGGATACGAGCAATTCCGACGCGGCTTCGGCAGCGACTCCGCCTGCCGAAGCTTCGGGGAGCCAGCAGCCCCTGACGCCGCCGCCGATCGCGGCCGTCTTGGCGCTGCCGGTGATCGCTGCGGCCACGTCCGCGAACGATGGAAGCCAAGCCGGCGTCGGAAATGGGAATGCAAGTAGTGACGCAAGCGCCGGGACCGCTGCGGACGCCGCCCAGATCGCAGCGCTGGGCAATGCGATCAGGGCCGGAGCGCCACGCGGAAAGGCCGATGGTGCCAATGCGCAGCCCACCCCACCCGGCACCGGCACGGCGAGCGACGGCAGCGCCAATCCGGGAGTGAAGGCCTTCGATGCGGCCCGCCTGACGCCCGCGCTGACCCCGCAGCCGCCGCAGAACGCGCCATTGCCGCCGACCGGCCAAGGTCAACCGACCGCTGGCGACGGATCGCAGACCCGAAATGCGGACGTGGCTTCGACGACCCAAGCCGCC
>DATDGG010000330.1:0-23823 GCA_036522235.1 Xanthobacteraceae bacterium | reverse complement strand
GGTGCGGGAGCGTCCTCGGCCGGGACCGGGTACTCCAGCAGCACGCCGATGGCCTTCAGCGCGCCCGTCTTCAGGTCTTCGTAGACCTTGGCCGCCTCCTCCATCGGGAAGACGCCGTCCACCAGCGTGCCGACCTCGAGCTCGTTGCGCGCGACCAGGTCGAGGAAGGACTCCAGGTTCCGCTTCTCGGTCCACCGGACGTACCCGGCCGGATAGTCGATGCCGTCAATCTCGTACCGGGTGTCGTACCGGCCGGGACCGTAGGAGCGGGAGAACCGGACGTCCAGTTCCTTCTCGTAGTAGGCGTTCCAGGGCAGGTCCAGCTTCATCTTGCCGATGTCGACGATCCGGGCCCGGTCCCTGGCCAGTTTCACCGCGGCCTCGACCGGCCCGTTCGTGTTCCCGCCGGCGGACAGGAAGACATGGTCCGCACCGCGGCCGCCGGTTATCCTGGCGAGCTCGGCGAGGATGGCGTCAAGGTCGTCCGGCGATCCGGCCGCGGCGGCACCCGCCTTCTCGGCGAGGCGGCAGCGGTCAGGGACCGGGTCGATTCCGACCGCTTGCACGCCCGCCGCCATCAGGAGCCGGACGACGAGCTGGCCGATCAGCCCCAGACCGATGACGGCCGCATGTAGCGGATATTATTGACGTCGAAGACCAGGAGCGCGCCGAGATCGGACTTCTCCAGCGCCTGCTTGACCCGGCTCAGGCGATAATTGTGCAGGCGGCGGTAGTCGACGCGCTCCTCGAAGTCGACCCCCATGGGACCCAGCGCCGGTAGCGCGCGGCCCCAATTGTAGCGCGGATTGATGTCGTCGGCGCTGATCTTGCGGACGGTCTCGTCCATGCGGGCCTCCTTTACGGGCTGGGTCGCGGGCGCCACCGGGCGGGCGGCCGGCGGGAATGAATTATAGGCGGGCCCTTCATGCAAGTCCCCATTCCGGCCCGATGCGTGGCGGCCCGGTGCGCGTAGCCCTGCTGGCGCCATGCCGACGCCTTAAAGGGGGCGGCAAGCCGCGGGCCGCCATAAGCGTTGCGGCGCCCCGCCACCGTTATCATAATACCAGGCCAAGCGAAGGCCTTGATGGGGAGGCAGCGCAATGACGATCGATTCGGGGCCTCTGGGATCGGCGCCCGCCGACGGGGTGCCGCTCGCCTACAATTTCGCGGCCGACATCTTGGAAAGGAACCTGCGGGCGGGCCGCGCCGACAAGCCGGCTTACCTCGACCCGCGCGGCAGCTGGAGTTTCAGCCAGCTCGCCGACCGGGCGGCACGCCTGGGCCAGGCGCTGCGTGCGCTCGGCATCCGCCGCGAGGAGCGCGTGCTCATCTGCCTCACCGACACCGTCGATTGGCCGACCGCGTTTCTCGGCGCCATCAAGAGCGGCATCATTCCGGTTCCGGTCAATACGCTGATGACCGAGGACGATTACGGCTTCATGCTGGCGGACAGCCGGGCGCGGGCGCTCATCGTATCGGAGGCACTCCATCCGAAATTCGAGCGCCTGATCAAATCCAGCCCCGATCTCCAGCACGTCATCGTTTCCGGCGACGCCGGCCGCGGCGGCTTCGAGGACATGATCGCGGCGGCGAGCCCTGAGGACTACACGGCACCGACGACGCCCGACGACATCTGCTTCTGGCTCTACACATCGGGCTCGACCGGCAAGCCGAAGGGTGCAGTCCATGTCCATGCCGACCTCAAGCTCACCAATGATCTCTATGCGGCTCCCATTCTGGGCCTCACCGAAGCGGACGTCTGCTATTCGGCCGCGAAGCTGTTTTTCGCCTATGGACTCGGCAATGCGCTGACCTTTCCGCTGTCGGCCGGCGCGACCACGATCCTGCTGCCGGAACGCCCGACGCCTGACGCGGTGGCGGCGCTGCTGCGGCGCCATCCGGTCACCGTGCTCTATGCCGTGCCGACATTCTATGCGGCGTTTCTGGCGAGCCCGGCGGCGCCGAGGCGCGCCGAGCTCAAGCTGCGGCTCTGCGTTTCGGCCGGCGAGGCGCTGCCGGGCGACATCGGCACCCGTTGGCGGGAGCGCTACGGCGTCGATATCCTGGACGGGCTGGGCTCGACCGAGATGCTGCACATCTTCCTGTCGAACCGGCCCGGCGACGTGAGATACGGCACCACCGGAAAGCCGGTTCCCGGCTACGACATCAGGCTGGTGGGCGACACCGGCGCGGTCGTGAACAAGGGCGAGATGGGCGAATTGCAGGTGCGCGGGCCGACCAGCGCGATCATGTACTGGAACAATCGCGCCCAGTCGCGCGCGACTTTCCTCGGGGATTGGACGCGCTCGGGCGACAAATATCGCGAGGACGAGGACGGCTATCTGGTCTATTGCGGCCGCCACGACGACATGCTGAAGGTCAGCGGCATGTATGTCTCGCCGTTCGAGGTCGAGGGCGCGCTCTGCGCCCATCCCGACGTGCTGGAGGCCGCCGTGGTGGCGTGGCCGGACGACGAGGGGCTCATCAAGCCGAAGGCCTATGTGGTGCTCAAATCCCAAAGCCTTGCCGGCGAGGCGCTGGCGGCGGCGCTGCAGGAGCACTGCAAGTCGCGGCTTGCGCCCTACAAATATCCGCGGGTGATCGAGTTCCGCGCCGATCTGCCGAAGACCGCCACCGGCAAGATCCAACGCTTCAAGCTGCGAGCCGAAAGCGCGGCCACGCGAGGTCGCACATGAAGAAGAGCTTCTTTGGGCGGACCGGGCTCGAAATCTCCGAGATTGCCTTCGGCGGCGGCACCACCGGCGGGATTCTCATCAATGCCAGCGAGGCCACCCGCTGGGCGGCGCTGCAGCGCGCGGTCGCCGGCGGCATCAACTGGATCGACACCGCGCCGCTCTACGGCAACGGAACCTCGGAAGAAACCATCGGACGGCATCTCGCGGTGCTGTCGCCGCGGCCGCATGTCTCCACCAAAGTGCGGCTCGAGCGTGCCGGCATGGCCGACATTGCGGGCGCCATCAGGCGCAGCCTGGAAGCGAGCCTCAAGCGTCTGCAAGCCGATCGCGTGGCGCTGCTGCAGCTCCACAATCAGATTGGAACTGCCGTGGGCGACCGTCTGC
This sequence comes from Xanthobacteraceae bacterium, assembly GCA_036522235.1. Taxonomy (GTDB): domain Bacteria; phylum Pseudomonadota; class Alphaproteobacteria; order Rhizobiales; family Xanthobacteraceae; genus VAZQ01. The sequence continues at coordinate 20,743 of DATDGG010000330.1, read as the reverse complement.
CCTTGTCCACCCATCAGGTACTGGGCCCGGTGGCCGACACGTTCGACCTGCTCAAGGAGGAGGGGCTCATCCAAGCCGGCGGGATCACCGCGATCGGCAATACGCCCGCCTGCCTGGAAGTGATCGAGAGCGGCCGCTTCGACGCGGCGCAAATCTACTACAACGCGATCAATCCGAGCGCCGCCTGGTCGCGCACGACCGCGGAATGGAAGGGGCAGGATTTCTGCGGCATCATCGCGGCCTGCTGGCGCCTGAACATGGGCATGCTGGCGATCCGGGTGCTGGCCGGCGGGCCGCTCGCGAGCCCGCGGCGGCCGGAGGGGCTTGCCATGATGACCACCGATACCGATCTCGACAACGAGATGCGCTCGGCCGCGGCGGTGCGCGCCGCGCTTGGGCCAAGCTATGGCACGCCCGCGCAGGTGGCCTTGCGCTTCACGCTCGGAAACCGGGATTTGGCCAGCCGCGTGATCGGCATCACCGAGGTCAATCAACTCGACGAGGCGCTGGCGGCGGTCGAGCACGGGCCGTTGCCGCCCGAGGGTATCGCCAAGCTCGATCAGCTCTGGGCCAACGACTTCTTTATGCAGGCGTGAGTCGACATCGACTCTCGCCGGCTGCTCGCGCGGAAAAGCCGCCGAGCGAGGTTGCTCGGCGGCCCAAGATGCGACTTTGATACTTTCCGGCCTCGGTTACGGGGCCATCCAGGTGGTGTTGCGTGCGGGCGCGAACCCGACCGGAATGAGCGCCACCTCTTTCAGGGACTTGATGTCGACGACCGACACGTTGTTGGTATGTTCATTGGCCACGTAGACCGTCTTGTCGTCGGGCGAGATCGTCATCCAGCCCGCGCCCTTCCCGCCGAGCGCGACGCCGCCCAGAAGCTTGAGGTCCGGCAGCGAATACGCGTAGACGGCGCTGTTCAGCCGGCTGTTGACCAAGAGTGTCTTTTGATCCGCGGTGACCGCAATGCCGTGCGAGGCCGCGGGCGGTCCGGAGCGGTTCTGCTGCTCGGGAGGCAATTCGGGAAGCTTGATCTCGGCGGTTTTCGCCTGCGTCGCAAAATCCACCACCGCAAACCCGTTGAGGCCGCCCAATTGCGCGTAGATCGTCTTGGTCGAGCCGTCGGAGTTCTTCGTGATCGCCATCGGCGAGGGCGCCGGATTCATCAGCAGGCTCCAGGCGATCTCGTTGGTCTTGGTGTCGATCACGTTCATCATGTTGGCGGGCGGCTTGGCGCCTCGGCTGGCGCCGGCGATCACGTACTTGCCGTCCGGGGTGACGTTGAGGTCGTGAATGCCGCCCTTGAGCGCGATGGTCTTGACGTTCTGCAGCGAGACGGTGTCGATGACATCGACGCCGCCGCTCGGTTGCGCCTTGATCTGCGGAAACGCCGACAGGTCGCTCCAGTCCTGGGCGATGGCGACGTAGATCCAGCGCCCGTCCGGCGTCATGTCGACCAGGTTGGGGTTCCCGCTCAGCGGAATTCGCTTGGTCACCTGCAGCGTCTTCCCATCGATGACGTCGAGCGTTTTCTGGTCTTCTTCGCTGACATAGATGCGGCTGCCGTCCGGGGATGTCGTGACCCCGTGGCTCGCCTCGATCCCCTTGATCTCTCCCACCACTTTGTTGGTGGCGGGATCGATGATGTTGATGTTGTCCCCGGCGGAGTTGGTCTGAATGATACGCAGCTTTCCTTGCTGCGCCGCCGCCGAGGAGAAGGACACCGCGCACAGGACGATCCCGGCCAGCGCCGTGAGACCGCCGACATACAGGTGCTTACGCAACGCTCGATGGTTGGTCATTTTCGTTACCTCCCAATTTGCAGCGACTATTCACCCTCCCGTCGATACCAAGAAAGATGCGCGTGCCGGGAGGCAGGTCCGTCTGTCGGGAGACAGGTCTGTTGTCAGACCGGTCCGTCGTCGGCCGCTACTTCGCGGCCGTTCCCGACACGAATGCCTTCAAGGTCACCCAATCCGGGTCGGCCTGCGAGGCGAATTGCTGGCCGCCGCCGTGATGGGGATCGCCGCCGGCCTCTTGGGCGAGCGGATGCTTGATCAGCGGGCTTTCCATGAAGCCCGGCGCCGCCACCCGCTGGACCAGCTCGAAGTTCTGGCGCGACTGCTCTTCGTTCCAGCTCGTGGCTCCGGGCGAGAGCGGCACCAGGTGGAACGGCGCGTTGTTGATCGTATGGCAGACCACGCAGCGGGCGTGGCCGGCGCGCTTGGTCAGGAAGACAGGCTCGACCTTGGACTTGAAGAATTCGTAGTCGAGCTTCGCTGCGCCGGGGGAAGCAGCCGGTTGGCTCTGCGCCGGCCGCAACGTGCCGGCCGCCGCCACGGCCACACACGCCGCGACGATCACATAAGACGAGGAGGACCTGTGGATTCCGTGCATCGATACCTCCAACAAAATAATGTGCATGAAAGTGTGAATACTAGGCCTGCGCGAAAGCGCTCGTCAAGTTACCGCCGCGACGTGTGTCGCTGCAATGCGAAATGAGAGTCCGGGCGTCGACAATTGTTTCCGCGCCGCGCGTCGCGTTCGCGGACGCGTCATCGGGCCATCAAATTTGGGTCCATCAAATTTCGGTCGATCAATTCGGATCTATCAATTTGTCGACTTCAAGCCGCGCGTCTTTCACGCCGGCGCTCCTTCAGCCGATGCCGAATGGGCCGCAAAGCCTCGCGCATGACCCGGAACGGCACGCCCAGATAATATTTGCGAATGAATTGCAGATGACCGAACGGGCTGATCGGAAACGCATGGTCGTTGGGAACGTACCAGCCATTGAGCCCGGTGCGGCGGACCCATTTGTAACCCTTGGACGTGAGATAGCGGTGCAGCCGGAGATTGAGGGCGAGATCCTCGATCAGGATCAGCCGCGGCCGCCATCTCGCCAGGTCGAAGCCGCTCAGCACCTCGATCTCGTGGCTCTCGACATCGATCGAGACGAGATCGAGCGGCACCGGCGCTTTCGCGTCGGTGAGTATCTGATCAAGCGTCATGACCGGGACCTCGCACACGCCGCCGGGACGCATGTCCGGAACGAAGAAACTGGGGTTCAGCGACGATTGAATGCCGGCCAGGTTCAAGGTCATGGTCTTGCCCGCGTTCGCCGGCGAAGAGCAAGCGACCGCGTAGACCTTGGCGCGGCGCCGCTGCCGCGATCGTTCCGCCAGATCCCGTTGCGGCTCGACCAGGACGCCGTCCCAGCCGAGTTGCTCCAGATGCCAGGTCTGCGAACCGTCCTGCGGATCATTGGCCCCGACGTCGACAAAAAAGCCGCGTGCGGCGCGGCCGAAGAACTCTTCCTTGAGTTGGTTCTCGACGTGATAGCTGAAGATGGCAGTCATGCGATGGCGGTCTTGGATGCCAAGTGATGGGCCGGCGAAGCTTCGCCACCCTATAGCATGCGCCGGAATGCGGGGAAGGGCTGGCCGGCATGCACTATTCCACATGAACTATAGTGCGGCCCAGGGTAGGATCGTCGCGGCATCATCGCAGGATCATTCATGGCGGCCGCCAAGGCGAAATCGAAGCCTCCGCTCCCCGACCCGCAAAGCGGGGCGGGACGCGTTGGGGCGCGCGGGCGGGCGGGCCGCGACACGTTCGTGGCCGAGATCGGCGCGCTGGTGCGCCACGGACGCGCCAAGCACGGGATGACCCGCCGCCAGCTCGCCGCGCAATCCGGCGCCTCGGAGCGGTATCTGGCGCAGATCGAGAGCGGGCAGGGCAACCCTTCGATCATCGTCCTCAAATCGATCGCGGCGGCGCTCGACCTGCCGATCATCGCGCTCTTGCCGCGCGGCGGCGGACGCCCGGGTGCGCTCGATCGCATCGTCGATCTGTTGGAACGCATGCCGGCTTCCGAGCTGCCCCCGATCGCCGCCTTGATTGAGAACCGCACGGGGAGCGATGCGGCGAGCGATCGGGCGGGCCGGATCGCGCTCACTGGCCTGCGCGGTGCCGGCAAGTCGACGCTCGGCCGCATGCTGGCGGCGCGGCTGCGCTGTCCGTTCATCGAGCTCGACCGCGTGGTCGAGCAGGACTACGGCGCCAGCATCGCGGACCTTATCGAGATGGGGGGACTGGCGACCTTCCGACGATACGAGCGCAGCTGCCTCGGACGCCTCCTCGGCGAGCACGCGCGCGCCGTGATCGCGACCGCGGGCGGCATCGTGTCGAGCCCGGAGACCTATGCGCTGCTCTTGCGCCGCGCCCACACGGTCTGGATCAAGGCGCGGCCGCAGGAGCACATGGCCCGCGTCATGGCGCAGGGCGATTTTCGCCCGATGGCGAAGAATCCTCAGGCCATGGCGGATCTGGTCGCCATATTGGACGGGCGGCGCACCGACTACATGCGGGCCGAGCGCGAGCTCGATACGTCCGGCGACACCGTCGCACAGAGCTTCGCCAAGCTCGTGCGCATCGCGCAAGGCTGCCTGCAGCCGCAGGCGCGCCGTGGCGCCAAGCGGCGGCCATGACCGGACTCGATGATCGGGGCATTCTCGATCTCGGCACCATGCGGCTCGAATACCGCATGATCGGCCCGCGCCCGGACGCGGCGCCGACGATCGTGATGCTGCATGAAGGCCTCGGCTGCGTCGGCCTGTGGGGCGACTTTCCGGATCGGCTGGCGGGGGCGACGCCCGCCGGCGTCTTCGTTTATTCACGCGCCGGCTATGGGGCTTCGAGCCCGGTCACGCTGCCGCGCCCGCTCACCTTCATGCACGAGGAGGCGCGGGACGTGCTGCCGCGCGTTTTGGCCGCCATCGGCTTTCGCCGCGGTCTCCTGCTCGGCCACAGCGACGGCGCCTCGATCGCGGCGATCCATGCCGGCTCCGTGCAGGATCACCGCGTGCGCGGGCTCATTCTGATCGCGCCGCATTTTTTCACCGAGGATATGGGAATTGCCGAAATCGCCCGGGCGCGCGAGGCTTACGAGACCACCGATCTGCGCGAAAAGCTCAGGCGCTGGCACCGTGACGTCGACATCGCCTTCAAGGGCTGGAACGACGCCTGGCTCGATCCTGGTTTTCGCGACTGGGACATTACCGATGCGCTCCCCTATATCCGCGTGCCGATCCTCATCGTGCAGGGCGCGGACGATCAATACGGCACGCCAAAGCAGATCGCGGTCGGGCAGCAGGAATGCAGCTGCCCGGTCGAGGTGGCGCTTTTGCCCGGCATCCGTCATGCGCCCCACCGCGAGGCCCCGGGGGCGACGTTGCGGGCGGTGTCTGACTTCGCCAATGCGCTGCTGCGCGACCGTGAGGAGGCCGGGGTTGCGCCGCATTGAACGACGATGCACTATGTTGCCGAAGAGACTTCGTCTCTATGCATTATAGTGCATAAGCCTCGCGAGAGCGCCCGATGGCCGATGCCGAGCCCAAGCTGACCGACGGCAGGACGCGGATCGACTTCCAGACCGATCCGTCGCGCTATCGGCATTGGAAGCTCGAGCTCGACGGCGCGGTCGCCACCTTGCTGATGGACGTGGACGAGAAGGGCGCCTTGTTCGAGGGCTACGAGCTCAAGCTCAATTCCTACGATCTCGGCGTCGACATCGAGCTCGCCGACGCCATCGGGCTGCTGCGCTTCGAGCATCCGCACGTGCGCGTCGTGCTGTTGCGCTCCGGCAAGCCGCGTGTGTTCTGCGCCGGCGCCAATATTCGCATGCTGGCCGGCGCCACCCATGCCCACAAGGTCAACTTCTGCAAGTTCACCAACGAGACGCGTAGCGGTATCGAGGATGCGAGCGCCGCTTCCGGCCTCAAGACCATCTGCGCCATCAGCGGCACGGCGGCCGGCGGCGGCTATGAGCTCGCGCTCGCGGCCGACCACATCATGTTGGTCGACGACGGCTCTGCGGCGGTATCGCTGCCGGAGCTGCCGCTCCTGGCGGTGCTGCCGGGCACCGGCGGCCTCACGCGTCTGACCGACAAGCGCAAGGTCAGGCGCGACCATGCCGATTTCCTCTGCACCACGGAGGAAGGCATCAGGGGCAAGCGCGCGGTCGAATGGCGGCTGGTCGACGAGGTCGTGCCCGGCTCGAGATTCGAGGAGACCGTTGCGGCGCGCGCCAAAGAGTTCGCCGCGAAGGCGACACGGCCCGCCGAAGCCAAAGGTATCGCGCTCACGCCGCTCGAGCGGAAGCGCTCCGACAATGGCGTCGAATACGGTTCCGTTGCGGTCGAGTTCGCACGGGCGCAGCGGCTCGCGACCATCACCATCCGCGGCCCGGACAGGCCGCCGCCCCGATCGGCGGCCGCCATCATCGAGCAAGGTGCTGATTTCTGGCCGCTACGGCTCGCGCGCGAGCTCGACGACGCCATTCTGGATATCCGGCTCAACGAGCTCGATGTCGCGACAATCGTGTTCAGGTCGGCCGGCGATCCGCGGGCGGTGCTGGACTACAACAGGTTCCTGGAGGAGCAGAACCAGTTTTGGCTGACGGTCGAAATCCGCAATCTGTGGAAGCGCGTGCTCAAGCGCATCGATCTCACCTCGCGCTCGCTGGTGACGTTGGTCGAGCCCGGCTCCTGCTTCGCCAGCACGCTCGCCGAGCTCGTATTCGCCGCCGACCGTTCCTACATGCTGATCGGCCGCCGGGATAGCGACAATCGTCCGCCGGCGAGCATCATTCTCGGCGACGTGAACCTTTCGGGCCAGCTGCCGATGAGCAACGGCCTGTCGCGTCTGGCGACGCGGTTCCTCGGCGAGCGCGTTTCGCTCGACGCCGCCTACGGGGCCATCGGACAAGAGCTCGACGCCGAGGCGGCCGAGCGCCTCGGCCTCGTCACCTTCGCGCGCGACGATATCGATTGGGACGACGAGGTGCGCGTGTTTCTGGAGGAGCGCGCAAGCTTCTCGGCCGACGGGCTCACCGGCCTCGAGGCGAATTTGCGCTTCGGCGGCCCCGAGACCATGGAATCGAAAATCTTCGCCCGCCTCACCGCGTGGCAGAATTGGATTTTCCAACGCCCCAATGCGGTCGGTCCCGAGGGCGCGTTGCGGCGCTACGGCACCGGCCAGAAGCCGAAGTTCGATACGCGGCGAGCCTGACAGGGAGCAAGCAAATGAGCGAGATCGGCACCGTCGATTACGCGAGCAAGATCCCCAACAACGTCGCCCTGGCCGACGACCGCCAGGTGCTGCGCGCGCTCGAACGCTGGCACCCCGGCTTCATCGATTGGTGGATGCAGATGGGGCCGGACGGCTTCCAGAATGCCGAGGTCTATCTGCGCACCGCCGTCTCGGTCGAGCCCAAGGGCTGGGCCAAGTTCGATTATGTGAGGATGCCCGAATACCGCTGGGGCATCTTGCTGGCGCCGAAGGAAGAAGGCCGCAAGGTTCCCTTCGGCCGGCACTACGGCGAGGACGCCTGGCAGGAGGTGCCGGGCGAGTACCGCGCGATGCTGCGCCGCCTGTTGGTGATCCAGGGCGACACCGAGCCGGCCTCGGTCGAGCAGCAGCGCCATCTCGGCAAGACCGCGCCGTCGCTCTACGACATGCGCAACGTCTTCCAGGTCAATGTCGAGGAAGGCCGGCACCTGTGGGCGATGGTCTATCTGCTGCACAAATATTTCGGACGCGACGGCCGCGAGGAGGCCGAGGCGCTGCTGCAGCGGCGCTCCGGCAGCGCCGACAAGCCGCGCATGCTCGGCGCCTTCAACGAGGCGACGCCCGACTGGCTGTCGTTCCACATGTTCACCTTCTTCACCGACCGCGACGGCAAGATGCAGCTCGAAAGCCTGGCACAATCGGGCTTCGATCCGCTCTCGCGCACGTGCCGCTTCATGCTGACCGAGGAGGCGCACCACATGTTCGTGGGCGAGACCGGCATCGGCCGCACCCTGCAGCGCACCTGCGAGGCGATGAAGCAGGCCGACATCGAGGATCCGTATGACGTCGACAAGGTGCGCGCGCTCGGCGTCATCGACCTGCCGACCATGCAGAGGAAGCTCAACCTGCACTATTCGCTCTCCCTCGACCTGTTCGGATCGGAGGTCTCGACCAACGCCGCCAATGCCTTCAATTGCGGGATCAAGGGCCGCTTCCAGGAAAGGCGGATCGACGACGACCACCGGCTCGAGCAGGCGACCTATCCGGTGCTCAAGCTGGTCGACGGCGAGATCAAGCGCGTCGACGAGCCGGCCCTGACTGCGATCAATATGCGGCTGCGCGACGACTACACCGTTGATTGCCAGCGCGGGCTCGATCGCTGGAACAAGATCATCGACAAGATCGGGGTGCCGTTCCGCTTCGCGCTGCCGCACGTCGCCTTCAATCGCCGCATCGGCGAGTTCCGCGACCTCAAGGCTTCGCCCAGCGGGCAGATCCTCGATGACGCCTCATGGAACGCCAGCAAGGACAAGTGGCTGCCCACCAGCCAGGCCGGCGACTTCATTCAAAGCCTGATGCGGCAGGTGGTCGAGCCCGGCAAGTTCGCAAGCTGGATCGCCCCGCCCCGCATCGGCATCGACAACAAGCCCGGCGATTTCGAATACGTGAAGATCGCGGCGTGAGGGCGGAAAGTAGCCGCATGGAGCGCAGCGCAATGCGGGACAGCGGTCCCGGATTACGCTGCGCTCCATCCGGGCTACAGGCGTTTGGCTGAGAGAATCCTTACTCCGCCGCTGCCCGCGCCGCGCTCCCGCGCGCCGAGATGAAATAGTCCAGCGCGGCCTGCACGCCGCCCTTGCGGTGTGGGATGCCGGCCAGCGCGAGCGCCATTTCGGTCGCGGCCAGCGCGCCCACGATGGTGGCGTCGTTGGTGTCGCCGAGATGGCCGATGCGGAAGTATTTCTTGGTGTAGGCGCCGAAGCTCGCGCCGTAGGAAATGTTGAAATGCTCGAGCGCCAGGTTGCGGAAGGCGTCGGCGTCGGTCCCTTCCGGCACCATCACGGCGGTGACGGTCGGCGAATAATATTTCGGATCACGGCACATGATCTCGAGGCCCCAGGCCTTGACGGCGCGGCGGGTCGCCTCGGCCAGGCGGTCGTGGCGGGCGAACACGTTCTCGAGCCCCTCCTCGTGCAGCATGTCGATCGCGACCGCCAGGCCCTGCAACATGTTGGTGGCCGGCGTGTAGGGGAAGAAGCCGATCTTGTTCATGGTGAGCATGTCGTCCCACGACCAGAAGGACTTGGGGCACTGCGAGCCTTTCGAGGCCGCGATCGCCTTGTCGCTGATGGCGTTGAACGACATGCCGGGCGGCAGCATCAGGCCCTTCTGGGCGCCGCCGACCGTGACGTCGACGCCCCATTCGTCATGGCGGTAGTCGGTCGAAGCGAGCGAGGAAATCGTATCGACCATCAGCAGCGCCGGATGCCCGGCGGCATCGATCGCCTTGCGGATGGGGGCGATCGGCGAGAGGCAGCCGGTCGAGGTCTCATTGTGCAGCACGCAGACCGCCTTGATCTCGTGCGCCTTGTCCTTGCGCAGGTGCTCCTCGATCGCGCCCGGGTCGGCGCCGGTGCGCCAGTCGGTGGTGATGAATTCGGGCTTGAGGCCGATCTTGGCCGCCATGTTCTTCCACAGGATGGCGAACTGGCCGGTCTCCACCATCAGCACGCGGTCGCCGGGCGAGAGCGTATTGACCAATGCCCCTTCCCAGGCCCCGGTGCCGGTCGCCGTATAGATGATGACCGGATTGGTGGTCTTGAAGATGGTCTTGATGCCTTCGAGCACGCGCTTGGCGAGGCCGGCGAATTCCGGGCCGCGATGATCGATGATCGGGGTATCCATCGCCCGCAGGACGCGGTCGGGGAGGGGCGTCGGCCCCGGAATCTGCAGGAAATGGCGGCCGACCGCGCGCGAGGCATTCTTGGACATCAGCGGTTTCCTTGAAGGCGGGTGGACTATCTAAAGAACCTTGATTTGGCGGGCGCGCCAGGGTGGATATGCGCACGCGGGCGCCTCCGCAACTTGCCGCCATGAAGGACGAATGCGAGAGTCAGTCAAGCCTCTTGCGACCAGGATTCCACCATGACTGCGACACTGCGGCCCGGGCTCGAACGGCGGCTCAAGGCCGGTCTTGCCGGGGAAGTGCGGTTCGACCGTTTCACGCGCGGCCGCTATGCGACCGACGCATCGCACTACCAGATGATGCCCGTGGGCGTCGTTTTGCCGCGCTCGGTCGCGGATGCCGAGCAGGCGCTGGCGCTGGCGCGGGCGGAGGGCGTCACGGTGCTGCCGCGCGGCGGCGGAACCTCGCAATCGGGCCAGACGGTTAACGAATCGCTCGTCATCGACTGCTCGAAATATCTGGATCGCGTGGTCGAGCTCGACGTCGCCGGCAGGCGCTGCGTGGTCGAGCCCGGCATCGTGCTCGACGAGCTCAACCGGCAGCTCAAGCCCCACGGCCTTTGGTTCCCGGTCGACATTTCGACCGCCTCGCGCGCCACCATCGGCGGCATGGTGGGCAACAATTCCTGCGGCGCCCGCTCGCTGCGCTACGGCAATACCCGCGAGAACGTGCTGTCGATCGACGCCGTGCTGGCCGACGGCAGCAAGGCGCATTTCGGTCCGAGCGCGCGCGACCTGTCGAATATTCCCGCGTCCTCGCCCTTGCATCCGCTGGCGCAGGGGCTGCTGGCGCTGGCGGCCGCCGAGGCACAGGAGATCGAGGCGCGGTTCCCGAAGGTGCAGCGGCGGGTCGGCGGCTACAACATCGATTCGCTGGTGCCGGGCCGCAATGATCTCAACCTTGCGCACATACTGGTCGGCTCCGAAGGCACGCTCGCCTTCTCGACCGCCATCGAGCTCAAGCTGTCGCCGTTGATCGGCAAGCGCGCCGTCGGCGCCTGCCATTTCGGCAGCTTCCATCAGGCGATGGACATGGCGCAGCACATCGTCAAGCTCGGGCCGATCGCGGTCGAGCTGGTCGACCGCACCATGCTGGGCCTGGCGCGCGAGATCGCCATGTTCCAGCCGACGGTCGAGGCGGTCGTGCGCCGCGATCCGCAGGCGATCCTGTTCGTCGAGTTCGCCGAAAGCGATCCGGACGAAAACCTCCGCCGCCTGGCCCGCCTCGACGCGCTGATGAGCGACCACGGCTTTTCCTGGCAGAAGGAGGGCGCCAAATGGGGCGGCGTGGTCGAGGTGCTCGATCCCAAGCTGCAAGCCGCGGTCACCGAAATGCGCACCGCCGGGCTCAACATCATGATGTCCATGAAGGAGGCCGGCAAGCCGATCTCCTTCGTCGAGGATTGCGCGGTCCCGCTCGAGCATCTCGCCGAATATACCGAAAAGCTCACCGCGATTTTCGAGAAGCACGGCACGCGCGGCACCTGGTACGCGCATGCATCGGTCGGCTGCCTGCATGTGCGGCCGGTGCTCAACCTGCGGCTCGACAAGGACGTCGTCGCCATGCGGGCGATCGCCGAGGAGGCCTTCGCGCTGGTGCGCGCCTACAAGGGCTCCCATTCGGGCGAGCACGGCGACGGCATCGTGCGCTCCGAATTCCACGCAATGATGTTCGGCGAACGGCTCGCCCGCGACTTCGTTGAAGTGAAGGACCGCTTCGATCCCCACGGCCTGTTCAACCCCGGCAAGATCGTGCGGGCGCCCAAGTTCGACGACCGCAGGTTGCTGCGCTACGGCCCGGACTATCACGCCGACGACAGGCCCACGCGGCTCGACTGGTCGGCCTATTCGGGCGCGGGCGGCGGATTCCAGGGCGCGGTCGAAATGTGCAACAACAACGGCGCCTGCCGGGCGAACGGCAGCGGCGTCATGTGCCCGAGCTACCGGGTCACCCGCGAGGAGCGCGACGTGACGCGCGGGCGCGCCAACACGCTGCGCCTCGCCATCACGGGCCAGCTCGGCGCCGACGCGTTCACCTCCGAGGAGATGGCGGAGACGATGAAGCTCTGCGTCTCCTGCAAGGCTTGCCGGCGCGAATGTCCGACTGGCGTCGACATGGCGCGCATGAAGATCGAGGTGCAGGCCGCGCGCGCGGCCAAATACGGGCTCACCCTGCACGACCGTCTGGTCGGATATCTGCCGCGCTACGCGCCGCTCGCGGCGCGATTGCCGTTCCTGCTCAACCTGCGCAACGACATCGGCGCGCTTGCGGCCCTGTCGGAGAAGCTCACCGGATTTGCGGCGTGGCGAAAGCTGCCGCGCTGGCGCATGGACCGCTTCCGCGATCCGCGCCGTGCCGACGGGGAGGTGCGGGCGGGTGCAAGCGGCAAGCCAGGCCGCGAGGTCGTGCTGTTTGCCGACACGTTCAACCGCTACTTCGAGCCGGAGAATGTCGCGGCGGCGCTGCGGGTCTTGACCGCCGCTGGCTACACCGTGCACCTGCCGCAACCAGTTTCCGGCGGTCGCCCGCTGTGCTGCGGGCGCACCTTTCTGTCGGTCGGGCTCACCGAGGAGGCGCGGGCGGAGGCCGAGCGCACGGTGGCCGCGCTGACCCCTTACGTCGAGCGCGGCGTCGACATCGTCGGCCTCGAGCCGAGCTGCCTGTTCGGCTTCCGCGACGAGCTTCCCGCGCTCCTGCGCAGCGACGCGGCGCGTCGGCTTGCCGACCACACGTTCACCTTCGAGGAATTCGTCGCGCGCGCCGCGGGGCGGAGCATGTTCGATCCGCCGCTCGCGCCCGTCGCCGCGCGTGCGCTGCTGCACGGCCATTGCCACCAGAAATCCTTCGGCACCATGGACGCAGTCGCCGCGACGCTGCGGCTCGTGCCGGGGCTTTCGGTCGAGCCGGTCGAGTCGAGCTGCTGCGGCATGGCCGGCGCCTTCGGCTACGGCACCGACACCATCGATGCCTCGCTCAAGATGGCCGAGCTGTCGCTGCTGCCCGCGGTGCGCAACGCCGCCGCCGACACGCTAGTGGTAGCGTCGGGCACCTCGTGCCGGCATCAGATCAAGGACGGCGCCGGACGCGAGCCGCTGCATGTGGCGCGCGTGCTGGCGATGAGCGTCGAGGCAAGCGTGGCGAATAGCGAGTAGCGAGTAGCGAGTAGGAGCAGTGAACACGCTCAGCTGTCGTTCACTATTCTCTATTCGCTACTCACGGCGTCCGGCAGCCCGGCTCGAGCGGCGGCAGGTCCGGCGGCATGCGGCGCGCCTTGGTGGCCTGTTCGAACGCATAGGCAAGCCGCAGCAGGGTCGGCTCGCTCCAGGCGCGGCCCGTAAAGGTCGCGCCAAATGGATGGTCGGGAGCATCCTTGTCGCTTCTTCCCGCGACCGCAGCCGCGATCAACGACGGCGCGTCTCGGACCATTCCGGCCGGCACTTGCACGCTCGGATAGCCGGCCTTGGCGGCGATCGCAGCGCCGGCGACGCCGGGGAACAGGACCGCGTCGAGCTTGTACTGGTCGATATAGGCATCGAGCCCGAGGGTGCGGGTCGCAAGCAAATCCATGCGCCGCGCCGAGATGTATTCCATCTCGCTCAAATCCCCGCGCGTCGCCTCGGCGGCGAGAAAGATGTCCTGCCCGAAGCGCAGTGCGCGGTCCGCATGGGCCTGATTGAACCTGATGATGTCGGCGAGCGTGTGGATTTCGCCGCCGTCGGTCCAGTCCCGCAGGTAGGCGTTGAGGTCGTGCTTGAGCTCGTAGATGAACACGATCGGCAACCGCGCTGGCTCATTCTTCGTTGGGCTCTCGGGATTGCGGTTGAGGATCGCCATTTCGGTGCCGGGCCCGCCGATCCAGCCGGGGGTCGGTATGTTGGCGCGCACCAGCGTGGCGCCGGCCGCCTCGAGTGCCGCGATCGCCTCGCGCATCACGGCGGCGGCGCCCGGGCGCAGGGGGCCGTAATACACGTCATTGCCCGGATCGGACGGGTCGCTGGGGACCCCGATGCGGGCGCCGCGCAGGCCGTCGCGATCGAGGAACATCGTGTAGTCGCCGGGGCGTTGCAGGTGCTGCGTTGCCGGGTCGCTCGGGTCGTCAGCCGCCAGCACGTTCAACAAGATCGCGGCGTCACGCACGGTGCGGGTGAGCGGGCCGGCGGTGTCCTGGCTGGCGGCGATCGGGACGATTCCGGCGCGGCTGATCAGGCCGACCGTCGGTTTCACCGTGACGACGCCGTTCTGGTTGGCCGGCGAGAGCAGGGAACCCGAGGTTTCGGTGCCGATGGCGGCCGCCGCGAGCCCGGCCGCGACCGCCACTGCCGAGCCGGAACTCGATCCGCCCGGCGCAATGATGGGCACGCCCCGGCTGTCGAGTTGCGGCGCATAGGCGTTGCGCACCTGGCCGCCGAGCGAGCTGTAGCCCGACGGCATGCCGACGGCCAGGATGTTGGCGAACTCGGTGAGGTTGGCCTTGCCGAAGATCACGGCACCGGCCTGACGCAGCAGCTTGACGACGGCCGCGTCACGCTTGGCGCGCATATCGGCCAGCGCCAGCGAGCCCGCCGTGGTGTGCTGGGCGTCGCCGGTCGCAATGTTGTCCTTGACGAGAATCGGGATGCCTTCCAGCGGCCGCCGATGGCTCGACTTACCGGCATCGATCGCGGCGGCGATGGCGGTGGCGTCCGGATTGATCTCGCGGACCGCGTTGAGCCGCGGGCCGGCGCGGTCGTAAGCCTCGATGCGCGCCGTATAGGCGCGGACCAGGTCGACGGCCGTGACCCGACCGGCGGCCAGGGCGTCCTGCAGGTCGCTGACCGCGGCATTCCCGACGCACACGGTTTCCGCAGCGGCTGCGGCCGGAACACCCAATGCCAGCATCAGCACGAAACCGATTCGCACCATCGCACCACTCCAATAGGTCTGCGCATTCGGCGTACCAGCGTATCGGAAACCCTGTTCCTTTTCACTCCGAGTCTGTGGAATTTGCGGGAATTCGCGGCGCGCTGTCCGCGGGCGCACTTTGTCCCAAAGACCGGCGCGTGTTAATCTCAAACGTTGCAGCGCTTCGCCGCCGCGCATCCATCCCGTTGATCAGGGACCTTGCCGCCATGGAGCTTTGGTCGGAACCAATGTCCAGAAGAACGGTGGCATTTTTGCTTGCCGAGCTGGCCGTGGTGGTTGTTATCATCTTCTGGGAGCTCCGACGGCACCGCGGCAGGCCATTCAGGCTTCAGTTCTGGACGCTTCAGCGATTTATTCGGGTGGTCGCGCTCCCCGGGCTGGTTGCGGCTGCCCTTACGCTGATCGGATTGCTTTTCTTTGGAAGGGATGGCGGGGCAGTGGGCCTGGCCTTGGCCGTGCTCGTGATGCTCTGGTCATATTTTCGTGGCGGACGGCGCGTTCTGGCAAGATGCGGCGCCCGGCCCGTGACCAACCGAAACCTGATCGAGGACGCGCGAGCGCTTGCCGCCAATGCCGGCATTTCCCCACCGCGGCTGTTCGAGACCCAGGAGCTTCACCCGAATATCTTTGCCCTCGGCTCCACGTTGGGCGAGACGTCGATCGTCCTCACTCTCGGATTGCGGCATCGCTTGAGCAACGAGGAACTGCACGCGGTCATTGGGCGTGAAATCTCGCACATTGCGAGCCGGAACACATTGAACGTGCGCTTGTCCATGACGTTGCTGGGCGCGGTCGGGATACTGGCGCAGGCGTTCGGCCTGCTTGGAATCGCCGTACCCAAGAAAAGCATCCGGGCGTTCTTGTTCACCACAATTTTTGCGCCGCCCGCGCGGCTCGTGCTGTACCTCGCCGCGCCGCCAGCCCAGGAATTCCAGGCAGACCGGAACGGTGCCATCTTATGCGGCGACTCCGACGATCTGATCAGAGCGCTGGTCAAGCTTGACGGCGCGACGCGCCGCCGTGCGAGCATCACGGCCAACGATCAGCCCGCGCTCGCGGCGCTGTTCCTGGTCGATCCCCTCCCGGATACATGGATTGGTCGATTGTTTGCCGATCACCCGCCGATTTCAGAGCGAGTCGAGCGCCTGAAGGAGCCGCGATTACCCCGCGCTCAAATCGCGAGCCCGCTCATTCCCTACTCGCGACTCACCAGTTCCAGCCGATCATAGCCCTTGAGCCGGTAGAGCAGGAGCGAGACCATCCAGCTCGCGACAAAAATGCCGATGATCAGATAGCCGAGCGCGCCGAAATTCTCGTTCAGGCCCGCGACCGCGCCCCAGAAGCCGCCCTGGAGGTCGAGCTTCGCGGCCAATAATCCGAGCGCTTCCACGCCGCCGACGACCACCGCCACTACCACCGACACGAAGGTGATGGTCAGGTTATAGTAGAGCTTGCGGATCGGCTTCACGAAGGCCCAGCCATAGGCGCCGACCATCAGGACGCTGTCGGTCGTGTCGATGAGCGTCATGCCGGCGGTGAACAAGGCCGGGAACACCAGGATCGACCAGATCGACGATCCATTCGAGGCCTCGGCCGCGGAAATGCCCAAAAGGCCGATCTCGGTCGCGGTGTCGAAGCCGAGCCCGAACAGGAAGCCGAGCGGATACATATGCCAGCTCGCCCGGATCAGACGGAACAGGGAGCGGCACGCCCGCGCGAACATGCCGCCGCCCGCCATCATCAGTTTGAGCTCTTGGTCGCCGATCGCTTCCCCGTCCTTGACGCGCCGGAAGGCCCGATAGACGTTGGCCAGGATGACGGCGTTGATGGTGGCGATCAGGAGCAGGAAGGCCGCCGAGATCGAGGTGCCGATCACGCCCCCGATGCCCTGAAAGCTCTCGAGCTGATCCTTGAAGGCCGCCGCCATCGCGGCGACGCCGATCGATGCCAGCACCACCACGCTCGAATGGCCGAGTGAGAAGAAGAAACCGGCCGCAAGCGGGCGCTTGCCCTCCTGCATGAGCTTGCGCGTTACGTTATCGATGGCGGCGATGTGATCGGCATCGACCGCGTGCCGCAGGCCAAAGCCATAGGCCAGGAAGGCGGTGCCGAGCAGAACCGGATGGGAATGGAACGCAGTAAGGGCCCAAGCCCAGGCGGCCAGGTTCAGGGCGATCAGCAGCCCGTAGAGCGCGACGACCCTTCCGCCCAGGCGCGTGGCGTGGTCATCGAAAGGGCTGAGCAGCGGGTTCGGCATTGCGGCTTCCGGTTCCTTCGGCATGATGCCGGCTGCCGAACATCACGCCCAAGTAAGACGAATTTAACAAATCATCCTACGCGGCGCCGGTCGCGCCTGACAAGCCGGGAAGGCGGAGGCCGAAGGAATTCAAACCTAGAGCATGATCCCGAAAAGCGGACACCGGTTTTCGGAAAAGATCATGCTCCATCAATAATGCAGAGCGGGATGTCGGTTCGAAGAAAAGTCATCCCACTCTGGACTGGACGCCTGATGCCGCCGTCGACGAGCTCAAGCTGAACGCCGCGGCCTGACCTCGCGGTGGGGATGATGGTGACCAGGCCGGTCGGCATGACGCTTGGCCAGGGCATCGGTCGGCACGACGACCACGCGCCCGTGGCGAACCCCACGCTCGGCGATCACGTGCTCGGCGAATTTTCGTACCTTCCCGCTCTTGCCGCGCAGGATCGTGACCTCCATGCAGCTGTCGTGGTCGAGATGTGCGTGCATCGAGGCCAAGGACAATTCATGATGGTCATGGAACGTATTGGCAAGCCGCTTGGAGAGCTGGCGTGCGGCATGGTCGTAGACATAGACCAGCGCCGCCACGCAATCGCGCTGCCGGTCGAGGCTTTCAGCCGCCTCGCGGATGCCGGCGCGGGCGAGATCGCGGATCGCCTCCGAGCGGTTCTGGTAGCCCCGCGCTGCGATGATCCGATCGAGCTCGGTCATCAGCTCGTCGTCGATCGTAATGGTCACGCGCTGCATGGAGCCTCGCCGGTCAAAGGTAAGCGCATCGGTATGTAGTCTCTTTTGCACCCGATGGCCAACCTTCCGCCGGCCCCGCTCGCCGCCCCAAACGCAAGCCCGCCCGGACTGGGACAGTCCGAGCGGGCCGCGTGAGACCGACGCGGGGTGGATGGGGGCGCACGCGCCGATCACAACCTTCAAAGCAGCTACGAAGCAGTCCGCTGCTAAGATGAGAAAGTGCTGGTTGAGTTTTGCTGCCCCTGTATTTTCACGATCCCGGCAGGCGAGAGCGCCCGCACATTCCTTGGTCGCGGCACCTCCCGGGCAGGTTCAAAAGCGCACGACAATCTTGTCCGGCCGGCGGAAAAATCAGCTAATTCGTTAAAATTGCTACTGAATCTGTCTCCGAATGGGAGGCCGGTGCTGAACAGGGAGAGGCGGGCGAAGAAAATATGTGCATGCCTGGGTGCGAAGGCGGAGGTGGATACCGGTTTCCGACAAGATCATGCTCCGAGAATGGGCAGTCCCGCTCCAGGCACTCGCGACCGGCCGTAAAGCACAACCTCCATGGACCACCATTCCACGCCTGCCGTTCGCATCCGCGAGGCCGATCTCGCCGATCTCGCGGCGCTTGATGCGCTCGAGCACCGCGTCTTCGCCACCGATCATCTTTCGCGCCGCAGCCTCCGCCACTTTCTGCGCGCTCCGACCGCGGAGGTCATCGTGGCGGAGCAGCACGGCCAACTCGTCGGCACCGCGATCGTCCTGTTCCGGCCGCGGTCGGCGATGGCGCGGCTCTATTCGATCGCGGTCGCCCCGCATCTGGGCGGACGGGGGGTCGGGACGCGGCTGCTTACGACCGCCGAGGCGGCCGCGCTCGCGCGCGGCTGCGGCGCGATCCGGCTGGAAGTGCACGAGTCGAATGCGGGCGCGATCTCGCGCTATCGCAAGAGTGGCTACCGCGAATTCGGCCGGCACAAGCGCTATTACGAGGACGGCGGCGACGCGCTGCGGTTCCAGAAGCCGCTGGTGCCGGCATCGGTCACCGGTAAGGCGGCGCCGCCCTATTTCCACCAGACCACCGAATTTACCTGCGGGCCGGCCTGCATCATGATGGCGCTGGCCTGGGCGGATCGATCCTTCAAGCCGGCGGCGGCCTTCGAGTTCGAGCTCTGGCGGGAGGCCACCACCGTCTTCCTGGCCTCCGGATTGGGCGGATGCGAAGTCTATGGGCTGGCGGTGACGCTCAAGCGGCGCGGCCTGGAGCCGGAAATCTATGCCAGCCGGGCCGGGCCGTATTTCCTCGAAACCGTCAGCTCCGCCGACAAGCGGCGCGTCATGGAAGTGACACAAGCCGAATTCCGGCGGCAGGCCCGTTCGCTCGCCATCCCCACCCACCTGACTCCGGCCGGCGAATCGGTTCTCATGCGCGCTTTCGACGAAGAGAAAGTGGCCATCGTCCTCGTTTCGGGCTATCAGATGATTGGCAGGGGACAGCCCCACTGGGTGTTTGCATTCGGCCGGGACGGGCGGCACATTCTCCTGCACGATCCGGCAGCCAACCGAGATGAGCATGGAAAGGCGATTGCGCCTGAGACCCACGCGGTTCCCTGGACCGCGTTTGAGCGCATGACCCGTTTGGGTCGCGACCGTCTGAGCGCAGCAATCGTCATCCGGAAAGGACCTTCCCGATGACCGGCTGGGTCATTTTGGTCGACCAGCCCAAAGACCTCCCCAACGCCGAGACCCCGCACAAGGTGATCACGACGAGCGAATACCTCGCGCGTCCGCGCCTGTTCGATGTCGGCCGGCCCAAGCTCGTCAATCTGGCGCGCTCCTATGCGTATCAGTCGAAGGGCTACTACGCCTCGCTCTTGGCGGAGGCGCGCGGCCACCGGGTGGTGCCGACGGTCGAGACCATGCTGGAGCTGCGCGAGGCCAAGCTCTACGAGCACGCGCTGCCGGAGCTCGAGGACGAGCTCAATCGCTGCGCCCGCCGGGCCGATTTGCAGCTCGACGGCGAGCTGAAGATGCTGGTCTGCTTCGGCATCGCCCGCGACCCGCGCTTCGAATCGTTCGGCCGGCTCTTGTTCGACTGGTTCCGCTGCCCGGCGCTCGAGGTGACGGTCGAGCCCGGCGAATGGCTCTCGATCGAGCGCATCAGGCCACGCAACATCACCCGCCTGGCCAATGGCGAGGGCGCGTTCCTGCGCGAGTCGCTGCATCAGCATACAAGGCGCGAGTGGCGCGATCCCAAGGCGCGCACCATCGCGAAATACGACCTGGCGGTGCTCTACGACCCCAACGAGAAGATGCCGCCCACCTCGGCGACCTCGATCAAGCACTTCGCGCGCATTGCCGAGAAGCTCTCCGTCGACATCGAGCCGATCACCCGGCGGCAGTTGGCCGAGCTCGCCGAATACGACGGCCTGTTCATCCGCGAGACCACCTCGATCGACAACCACACCTACCGGTTCGCCCGCCGCGCCTGGCAGGAGGGCATGCCGGTGATCGACGACCCGATCTCCATGATCCGCTGCACCAACAAGGTGTTCCTCATGGAGCTGCTCGGCTCGAACCAGGTGCCGACCCCGCCCACCGTCATGCTCGCCGACTCGAGCGACCTGCCCAAGGCCATGGACGAGCTCGGCCTGCCCCTGGTGGTGAAGATCCCCGACGGCTCGTTCTCGCGCGGCGTGCACAAGGTGCACACCTTGGAGGAGTTCCGGCGCATCGCCGACGAGCTGTTCGAGGAGACTGATCTCCTGCTGGCGCAGAAATTCCTGCCGACCGAGTTCGACTGGCGCGTCGGCGTGCTCGCCGGCGAGCCGCTGTTCGTCTGCCAGTACCGCATGGCGCGCGGTCATTGGCAGATCGTCAAGCACCGCGCCGACGGTTCCTCGCGCGAAGGCGGCTTCCGCACCTTCGAGATCGAGCAGGCCCCGCGCGAGCTCATGGACATCGCGGCGCGCGCCGCCCGCCCCATCGGCGAGGGCTTCTACGGCGTCGACATCAAGCAGACCGACCACGGCTTCGTG
>DATDGG010000329.1:0-2078 GCA_036522235.1 Xanthobacteraceae bacterium | reverse complement strand
AGCTTGGCCGGCATCCGCTTGGCGGTCTCCGCGCCTTGTCGCTCGCCGGAATGCTCGGCGCGGTGGCGCGGATCGGGATGCTCTGCCCGGTGGTGGGGATGAGCGCCGCGGCGCTCGTGACGGGGGTCCCGGCGATCCACGCGAACGTCATTGGCGGTGGGATGGGACCCAGATGACATAACCGCTCCGGTACCGCGTCTCTCTGCGCCGAGCCACTGTTGTGAGCGGAGTGCATCATGTCGTGGTTAATTTTCTGAAAATGCGATCTTTCCCGGTAAGATTTCGTTTAGAATCGGGGCCCGTAGGCTCGTAGCCCGGATGAGCGAAGACCGTATGTCCTTCCCTATTTGAGGCGACTCACCCTCGATGCGATTGCGAGGGTTGTCCGGATGGGCCGGGCAGAGCCTCAACGCAAGGAGGGCGAGTCGTGGGCGATTATAGCGAAGCTTATGTGGCCCTTGACACTTCGAAGCTGCGCAATGCGGTGGCGATTGCCGAGGCTGGGCGATCGGGCGAGGTGCGGTATCTCGGCGAGATCGACAACACCGCTGCGGCGACCGGCAAGTTGGTGAGGAAGCTGGCCGGGAAGTACGACCGGCTGGCGTTTTGCTACGAGGCCGGCCCGACCGGATATGGGCTTTACCGGCAGATCGCGGGGCTTGGCCATGTGTGCCTGGTGGCGGCACCTGCGCTCATTCCCAAGAAGGCCGGCGATCGGGTGAAGACCAACCGGCGCGATGCGCTCGGCATGGTGAAGCAGTTTCGCGCCGGCGAGCTGACGGCGGTATGGGTTCCCGATCCGCGCCATGAGGCGATGCGCGATCTCACCCGGGCACGGTTGGCCGCGGTGGAGGATCTACGCGCCAAACGCCAGCAGGTGTTGTCGTTTCTACTGCGGCTCGGCCTGCATTATGCAGGCGCCAAGACGGGCACCAAGAAAACCTGGACCCGGGCGCACATGGACTGGCTGGCGGCGCAGAAGCTCGCCCATGCGGAGCAGCGGATCGCGTTCGAGGAGATGCTGTTGGCGGTGCGCCAGGCGCAGGAGCGCGTCGCCCGGCTGGAAGCGGCGATCCGCGATGCGGTGCCCGACTGGTCGCTGGCTGCGGCGGTCGAGGGATTGATGGCGATGCGCGGCATCGACATGGTTACGGCCACCGCCTTCCTGGCCGAGATCGGCGACCTGTCGCGGTTTCGCACGCCGCGCGAGCTGATGGCCTATCTCGGCTTGGTGCCGTCGGAGGCTTCGACCGGCGACAAGGTCAGGCGTGGGCCGATCACCAAGGCCGGCAACCGGCGGGCCCGGCGCCTTGTGGTGGAGAGCGCGTGGTCCTACCGCCATCCGCCCCGGGTCGGCAAGAAGAAGCAGGACAGGGTAGCGGCGGCGCCGCAGGCGGTCCGCGAGATCGCCTGGAAGGCGCAGCATCGGCTCTATCGCCGCTATCGCGCGCTGATCCGCAAGGGCAAGCACAAGGCCGTGGTCGTCACCGCCATCGCCCGCGAGCTGTGCGGCTTCATCTGGGCCGTCCATCGCGAGATCACGACGACCGATCGGGTGGCGTGCCAGCACGGCATGCGGTGAAACGATGACGCCGACCACGTCACTGCAAATCGGCCGGCAACTCCGGGCGGCGACCCGGTGATGACAGACATCGCGCAACGGCGGGGGCGCCGCCACGGCAGGGGAATTCCAGCTGTCGCTTTGTGGCCGACAATCTCGTCGACGCCCGCGCGTAGACTACGGACAGCCCCGGACGGACATTCGGATATGCGGTCAAACCCGCGAATCAGAGCTTGATCACCGACGTCTCAAGGCCGCGCCCCCACCGTTGCACGATCATCAAATCCAATCCCCCCACAGAAAACTGCGGCGGGCAGAAACGGCGCGACCTCCAGCCTTGACAGAGGACATCAGAGCGACATCCGGGACGGGCCGCTTCACAATTTGCCCCGCATGTCGCTTCGCTCATGCGGGCTACAGGCACTCCATCGTCACCCCTCATACGCGAACAGCTCGATCGGGTCGTTGAAGCCGCGCACGGGATATTCGCCGACGCGCTCCAGATCGAACGCGCCCT
>DATDGG010000328.1:0-5689 GCA_036522235.1 Xanthobacteraceae bacterium | reverse complement strand
TCCGGCCTGCCGGGTTTCGAGGCGGTCTTGCATTACGGACTGCTGGCGCCGGCCGGCACGCCTAAGGAGATCATCGCCCGGCTCAACATGGAGCTGCGCACTTTGGTGGCGTCGGCGGACGTGCGCGAGCGCATCGCCGCCGACGGCGGCGACCCCTTGCCGTCGAGCCCCGAGCAATATGCCGCCGACATCGACCGCGAGGAGGCCAAGTGGTCGGTCCTGATCAAGAAGCTCAACCTGAAGGTCGAGTGAGCGCTTCCGGATTGATCACGTCGATGGGTCGGCCGCGTTCGAAGGCGAGCACGCGGTCGAACTGATCGGAAAAATAATCGTCGAGCTGATCGAGCGCGAGGAAGCCCAGATGCGGCGTGCATAGCGCATTGGGCAATGCGAGCAGCGGATCGCGCGCGCCCTCGACAGGCTCCTGCTCGAACACGTCGACCGCGGCCGCGCCCGGGCGGCCGGCTTGCAGGCCTGCGACCAGCGCGCCCTTCTCGATGAGCTCGGCGCGGCTGGTATTGACCAACAGCGAGCCCGGCCGCATTCGCGCGAGATCGGCACGGGTGATGGAGCCGCGGGTCTCCGCCGTGAGCCGCAGATGCACCGAGAGCACGTCGGATTGCGCGAACAGCTCATCCGGATGCGCCGCGATATCGAAGCCCTGCGCGCGGGCTTCGACGCGGCCGCGCTCGCGCGACCACACCAGCACGCCCATGCCGAAGGCGCGCCCATAGCCGGCCACCACCTTGCCGATCCGGCCAAAGCCGAGAATGCCGAGCCTGCGTCCGTGCAACACGCGGCCGATATTGTGCTGCCACCCGCCGGCTTTGAGGCGGGCGACTTCACCCGGAATGTGACGCATGGCCGACATGATCAATCCCCAGGTCAGCTCGGGGGTCGCGAACGACGGGCGATTGACCGAGGCGGCGATCGCAACGTCGTGCGCCGTGCAGGCCGCGACGTCGATGTTCGGATAGGGCCCGCTGATGGTGATCAAACGCAGCGCCGGCAGGCGCGCCAGCAGCGCCGCGGAGATCGGCGTGCGCTCGCGCAACAGCACCAGCGCCTCCATGGGCTTGAAGCGCTCGGCCAGGCGGTCGATGTCGGGAACCGCATCGGTCCAGACCGAGACCGCGTGGTCGGCCATTTTCGCAAATGACGGCAGCGTTCGCACCACGTCGGCATAGTCGTCGGGGATTCCGATTTTCATCGTCGGCTCGATTCTCGATCATTGAAATTGCGGGGCGGCACCAATAGGTTTGTTGCACAGTACGGCGAACCTAACGCATCGGCGAGAGGGACCTTGCATGTGCCGGAGCATCAAGACATTGCACAACTTCGAGCCGCCGGCGACGGATGAGGAAATTCGCGCCTCCGCCCTCCAATTCGTGCGCAAGCTCGCGGGCTTCGCGCGGCCCTCCAAGGCCAACCAGGCCGCTTTCGATCGCGCCGTGGACGAGGTGGACCGTGTCGCGCACGAGCTGCTCGCTGCGCTCGTCACCACCGCGCCCCCGCGTGACCGCGAGGTCGAGGCCGCCAAGGCGCGGCTGCGGGCGGCGGAGCGCTACCGCGCCGCGGGACCCAATCCTGATTGACGTCACGCATTGTCGCCGGCGAGCGCCGCGCAGACCGCCTCGGTGACCGCCTCGGTCGTGGCCTGCCCGCCGAGATCGGGCGTGTGCAAAGACTCTTCAGCCGTCACCCGCTCGATCGCCCGCAGCAGGCGCGCGGCGGCAGCCTTCTCGCCGAGATGATCGAGCATCATGCTGCTCGACCAGAAGCTCGCGATCGGATTGGCGATGCCCTTGCCGGCGATGTCGAAAGCCGAGCCATGGATCGGCTCGAACATCGAGGGGAACGCCCGTTCCGGGTTGAGATTGGCGGTGGGCGCAAGCCCGAGCGAGCCCGCGAGCGCCGCCGCCAGATCCGACAGGATGTCGGCGTGCAGGTTGGTGGCCACGATCGTATCGAGCGTCTGCGGGTGCAGCACCATGCGCATGGTCATGGCATCGACCAGAATCTTGTCCCAGGCGACGTCGGGAAAGCTCGCCGCCACCTCGGCCGCGATCTCGTCCCACATCACCATGCCATGCCGCTGGGCGTTCGATTTGGTGACCACCGTGAGACGCTTGCGCGCCCGGGCGCGGGCGAGCTCGAAGGCGAAGCGCATGATGCGCGTGACGCCGGTGCGGGTGAACACCGCGACCTCGGTCGCGACCTCCTCCGGTAGGCCGCGATGCACGCGCCCGCCGACGCCGGCATATTCGCCTTCGGAGTTCTCGCGCACGATCACCCAGTCGAGTTGTTGGTCATCGACATGGCGTAGCGGACTGACGATGCCGGGCAGCACGCGCGTCGGCCGCACATTGGCGTATTGATCGAAGCCTTGGCAGATCGCGAGCCGCAGGCCCCAGAGCGTGACATGGTCGGGCACGTCGGGGGCCCCGACGGCGCCGAAATAGATGGCATCGTGGCGGCGGATCAGATCGAGCCCGTTCGCCGGCATCATCACGCCGTGCCGCTTGTAGTGATCCGAGCCCCAATCGAAATGATCGAACCGCAAGGCAAAGCCGCCGTCGCGCGCAGCGCAGAGCTCGAGCACCCTGACGCCGGCCGCGATGACCTCGGCGCCGATGCCGTCGCCCGGGATGGCGGCGATCCGGTATTCACGCATGATTTCCCCCTTATCCCCCCTCGGCGCACGCACACCATCAGCACGGGCGCTTCCGCCAAGCAATTCCGACTTGACTCATTCATAACCCGTGCGCTATGGATTTTCCATAGCTGGCGAGTTATTGATCAAGCATGTCCACGACCTCCGACACCCTCTTCAAGACGCTCGCAGATCCGACGCGCCGGGCGATCTTCGAGCGGCTCGCCCGCGAGGGCGAGCAGACCGTGTGGATGCTGACCGACCACGCCGGCATCTCGCAGCCGGCGGTATCAAAGCATCTGGGCGTACTCAAGCTCGCCGGCCTGGTGCGGGAGCGGCGCGATGGCCGCGAGACCCACTACCGCGCCCAGCCGAAGGCTCTGGCGCCCCTGATCGACTGGATGAGCCTCTATGCCGCCTTCTGGCGCGACCGGTTCGATCGCCTCGAAGACCTGTTGAAAAGGATGGACCAATGAACAAGCCAGCCACCATCACCACGCGATCCATCGTCGTCGAGCGGGAAATGCCGCATCCGCCGGAGAAGGTCTGGCGCGCCCTCACCCAGAGCACGTTGATCGAGGAATGGCTCATGCCGAACGACTTTAAGCCGATCGTCGGCCATAAGTTCAATTTCCGTTGGCAGCCGGCGGCAGGTTGGAACGGCGTAGCCGACTGCGAAGTCCTCACCCTCGAGCCTCCCCGCCGCCTGGCCTGGAGTCAAAACGCCTCAGGCCAGCAGGCGGCGAATGGATTGAAGTCCGTGGTCACCTGGACGCTGACACCGACCAAACGCGGCGTTCTGGTGCGCATGGAACATTCAGGCTTCAGACCGGAGGACGAAGCCGGCTACAAGGCGATGAGCGGCGGCTGGCCGCACGTCCTCGAGGGGCTCGAACGCGTGACCGCGGGGCTCGACTGAGATGAGAGAGGTATCGCGCTATCATCCCCTGCTGGTGAGCCTGCACTGGACACTCGCCGTGCTCATCATCGCGGCGCTGACGCTCGGAGTAACCCTCGCCGCGATGGCCGACACCGCTGCGGAGAAGATCGGCCTGCTCGCCCTGCACATGGCCGGCGGCGCGCTGATCCTTGTCCTGATGGTGATCCGCTTCGTGGTGCGCATTTGGACCGCACGACCCGCGGCCGCGACGACCGGCCATCCGCGCCTCGACCGGATCGCGCCGCTCACCCATTACGGCTTCTACGTCCTCATCCTCTTGATGGTCGGCACCGGTTTTGCGACGGCGATCCTTTCCGGCCTCAATCTCATCGTGTTCGGCGCCTCGGGCGCACCGTTGCCGCCGACCTTGATGATTTATCCGACCTTCAAGGCCCACGTCTTTTTTGCCGCACTCCTCGCCGGCTTCATCCTCTTGCACGTTCTTGCCGCAATCTATCACCAGTTCATCAGGAAAGACGGACTGTTCGGACGGATGTGGTTTGGCCGCCGTGCGTCGGACCTTTCGATGTCGGCGGAATAGCTCCGCAGGGAACAATTTGTTTCGACGCGCTGTCGAATTCGAGCCGTCTCGAACGTCTCCGAGGTGGCGGAGCAGCGGCTCCGCCACGGCAATCAGGCCATCACTAAGGATGGAAGCACATGGATACGTTCCTCCCCCCGATCGAGAATCCCGCCGGGCTCATGATGAAGCTCGTCTATGCCATGGCGCGCCGGCAATTCGGCAAGGTGCTCACGCCGCTGAAGGTGATTTGCGCCCGGCTGCCGCTGGCATTCGCCACGTTCTTCGGCAAGATCAGCAAGCTCGACAAGAAGCTGCAGCTGCCGCCCGAAACCGCGATGCTCATCCGCGAGCAGGTCGCGCGCACCAATGTCTGCCTGTTCTGCATCGATATCGGCCGCTGGGCCACCATCCAGGCGTCGATGAATCAAGCCAAGTTCGATGCGCTGGAGCACTACCGCACGAGCCCGCTCTTTACCGAGGCGGAACGCGCGGCGCTCGATTACGTGACGGAGCTGACCAAGGAAAAGAAGGTCGACCCGGCGACCTTCACGCGCATGTCCGCTCACTATTCCGAGCGCGAAATCTGCGAAATCGTCTGGCTGGTCGCCAGCGAGCACTTCTACAACATGACCAATATCGGCCTGAACATCCATTCGGACATGCTCTGCGACATCAGCCGGAAGCGGAAGTGAATTTCCGCTTCCGGCCGCCCGTTGCTTCTTTGGAAGATTTCGTCCGAGCGGTTCCAGATTACTTCTTGATCGGCCCGTTGATCGCCCAGACGACGCCGAACGGATCTTTGAGCTGGCCGTAGCGGTCGCCCCAGAACATGTCGGCCGGCGGCATGGTCGCGGTGCAGCCGGCCTCGACGGCGCGCTTGTACCAGAAGTCGACGTCCGGCACCGGCAGCATGATGTTGAACGCGGCGGGCTCCTTCAGCGGATGGCCGTGCTCCGGATAGGCGTCGCTCATCATGAGCGAGCTGCCGTTGATATAGACGTGGGCATGCATGGTGCGGCCCTTCTCGTCCGGCGGATGGACGATGGCGACCTCGGCCGCGAACGCCTTCTTGTAGAATTCAGCGGCTTTTGCCGCGCCGTCGACCGTCAGATAAGGAACCACGCCGCCCCTGACTTGCGGATTGTCTGCCATGGAAATCTCCCCTTTTGGCGCGCCTGTATCTTAAGGACGAATGTGACGCCGCGGGGTCGACAGGGCGCTACAAAAAAAGATGGCCGCCTTGTCGGTTTCCGCTCTATCGGGGCGTCCTTGGTGAAACCGGCGAGGGGCGGGATACCACCGACCGGCGAACACGTCCTCCGGCAAGTCATTGAAATCGCAGAAAGGTTGACCCATGGCGATTCAGAAAATCACGCCGTTCCTGTGGTACGATTCCCAAGCCGAGGAAGCGGCCAATTTCTACGTCTCGATTTTCGGCAATTCCCGCATCACCCATGTGTCGCGCTATGGCGATGCCGGGCCGGGCCCGAAGGGCAGCGCCATGGTGGTCGGCTTCGAGCTCGAGGGCCAGCGTTTCACCGCGCTCAATGGCGGCCCGACCTATAAGCTCACC
>DATDGG010000327.1:0-9730 GCA_036522235.1 Xanthobacteraceae bacterium | reverse complement strand
GACCACGACCGGCACGTAAGCGAGCGCGTAGAACGACGGCAAATCGGGTAGGCGGCCTTCCTTGGCCTCGACCACGGGCCGGCCGGTGCTGCCGGCGCGCGCCGCCGCGGGGCTGAATTCCGACAAGGTGAGCAGCGCGATCTTGTCGCGATCGGCCACCAGCTGCGAATATCCGGCGCGGTTGAAAATCTCGTAGCGGAAGACGCGGTCCGATTTTTGCGCCCACTGGAAGAACGACATGCTGGCGCCGGACGGCAACTCGCCGGCGGCGATCTGCTCCAGGTCGGCGATGCTCTTGGCCACGAAGGAGGCCCAGCCGCGCGCGTCCGACGTGGCGCTCTGATACAGGAGATAGTCGGTCGTGAGCTTGACGACCGCCAGCGTGCCGCCAATCAAGACCAGAAGCATGGCCACGATCAGCGCGACGTTGCGGCCGATGGACGTCGGCGCGCGCGGAACGCGTTGAACGCCTTGGCCGATCACTGTTCTCGCCGAGCCCATATCGCAGAACCTTAGTTTCCCGCCCGCGCCTGCGCGACCTCGCTCTCGACCAGGCTCAGAAGGTGCAGGTTCCGCGGATTGTCGCCACGCCACTTGTCGAACCCCGCCTGGAACACGGCCTGCAGCGCATCGAGCTCCGCGCGCGACGGCATGATCACCGTGCGATTGCCGTCCGATTCGAGAACGGTCATCGCTTGAATATTGTTGGCGTGGTAGACCTCGACGAAACGCTCCGCCGTCCATTCACCGCTGTACTTGCGGATCACCTTTTGGGCAGCCGTCGGCAGGCTTTCGAAACGCTTGCGGTTCATCACGAAGGCGAGCGGGGCCGCGCCCAGCGGCGCCGCATAGTGGAAGCGGGTGATGCGCGAAACCCCATAGGCAAACAGCGCATTCGCCGGCATGGTCGCGCCGTCGATCGTGCCCCGCCCGATCGCCAAGGCCACTTCGTTGATCGGCATGATGACCGGCGTTATGCCCAGCGCCTTGAGCGCGTTGCCCTCGATGAGATTGTTCACGCGAAGAATCTTGCCGCGCAGGTCAGGCAGCGACGCGATCGGCGGGCGGGTGTGGATCATCAGCGGGAAATTGGCGCCGGCTGCGATCACGAAGAAATCGTCGTATCCGCGCAGCGCTCCCGCGGCCACCAGCCGCGTGTACACGAACGTAGCCTCACGCAGATCGCGGAACAGCCCCGGAAATTCCAGCACGTCGTTGTCGGGAAAGCGCTCGAGCGTGAGGCTCGGATTGATCCAGGCCATATCGGCGACGCCGTCCAGCACCAGTTGCGCCTGCCGGGGATAGCTGCGCCCCAGCACGCCGCCGGAATAGGGAACGATCTCGATGACGCCGTTCGCCTCCTTGTTCACCGCGTCGGCGAACGGCTTGAGCACGGAAACGTAGGGCGGCTCCCGGTCGGAGGCGAAGTACGCCATCTTGAGCTTGATCGGCTCGGCAAGAGCGGCGACCGGCAGCAGCGCGAACGCGATCACGATGCAGCGCGCGACGACGTTGTCCATCGGCTTTCCGATCCGGCTTGCGATGTTCTCGTCAGAGCGAAATCGCTTCAGGTTGGATCGCGACTTCGCTCTAACCATTTTGTTCAGTCGCATGATCTTGTCCGAAAAGTCTGCAACCCCGCCTTCGCGGGGGCAGGCTTTTTCGGGATCATGCTTTGGTTCGCGACGCGGGCCGCATTGCACCAAGCGGCCACGCTTTCTTTGGCGCGGAGATCGCGAACTATGGCTATCAAATCGCTAGCGCACCAAGTGCGCTCGGTTGAATTCCGCCATGTCAGGCTAGTCCGGCAATGATATCGAATCCCTTTACGCGGGCGGGCGGCGGCGGCCAGGGAAAATACGGGGGAAGAGCCGCGGCCACCCGTCTTACGAGCAAAAGCCGACGGCACGCAAAAATGCGCGCGCCCTCGCGGCGCGCCCATTCCTTAACCATGCGGGGTGGATGTCGCCGGCCGCCTCAGCGGGTGCGCACCACGGGCGGGGCGAGCGGTGCCTGCTCAATCGCCGGCCGTCCCGCGCTCGATCCGATCGACGTCGCTTGGGTCGCCTGGGCGGTGTCGGGCGGCGTGCCCGGCAACACGACAACGCGCGTTCCGACCTGGACGCGGCCGTAGAGATCGGTGACGTCATCATTGGTGAGGCGGATGCAGCCCGACGACACGAAGGTGCCGATGGTCGACGGCTGGTTGGTGCCGTGAATCCGGTACTCGGTCTTGCCGAGGTAGAGCGCGCGCGCACCGAGCGGGTTGCTTTCGCCGCCGGCCATGAAGCGTGGCAAATAGGGCTGGCGATCGATCATCTCGGCCGGCGGGTGCCAATCGGGCCATTCGGCCACGCGCGAGACGCGTTCGGTTCCTGACCAGGTAAAGCCCTCGCGGCCAACCCCGATGCCGTAACGCATGGCCTTGCCGTTGCCGAGCACGAGATAGAGATAGGTGTGGGGCGTGTCGATGACGATGGTGCCGGCCGGCTCCTTGGTGCGGTAGTCCACCAGGGTCCGGCGGAACTGCGGCGGCATCTGGGCCGGCCCGGTCTCGGGCTGATAGTCGGGCGGCAGTGTAGCGACGCCCTGATTCGGCCCGATCGACATCGGCGGGCGCGGGCCATCTGGCGGGCCGGGCGGATAGCCGTTCGGATTGCCGTATCCCGGGGGTGGCGGCGCATAAACGTCGGCCTCCGGCGGATAGACGCCGCGCCCGCCATATTGGGTTCCCTGCGGCGGCCGGCCGACCGGATACCCATAGGTCCGCGGCGGGCCGAGCGCGTCCAGATCATCGTCCTGATCGGCCTGCACGGGCGGCGGCAATTGCCTCGCCTGGCCCGGATAGGGCTGCCCGGGATAGGGCGCCTGATAAGTGCCGGGCGGAGGCGGATAATATTGTGCCAGCGCCGCGCCGCCCGGGAGCCCGAGATCGATCGCGAGACCCAGCACAGTTCCCAGTACGGTTCCAATGAGCAGGACGGTCGCCGCAGAGGCCACGCGCAAGAACATTCCCCCTCCTCGCACCAATCGCAATGCAAGCCTGACTATGAAGGCAATTCGCCCAGGATCAAGGCACATTCAAGACCATGTTGCAAAAAAATGACCAACATCTTGATAACGCGAGGTGATCGGGTTCCCTCGCCGGGGCTGCTCTCACTGCGTATCGACCTTCGCGCTCGCCAGCGCCGCGAGCAAGGTGTCGACCGCGGGAGCGGCAAAATCCCCATCGCAAATCCTGGCATAGGCAGCGACATTGGCCCGCGCGGCTTCCGCGGCCGACGGTGCCGTTTCCCCGAGCAGCGAAACGCGAACCAAATCGTACATGGCCTCTTGCTGCAATCTTTCGGCCTCGAGCTCGACTGCCTTGATCCGGGTGCGGAAGGCTTCCGCTGCACCCCCTTCGACCAAATCCTGGGGCGATTTCAGGGCCCGCCTGATCGCGCGTAGCGGAATGACCGCGCGATCGCGCCAAGCCGCGATCCTCTGCTCGAGTTCGGTGACCTGCGCGACCGTGAGCGCCCGCTGCCGGGCAGCGTTCCAGAGCAGGAACAGGAGCAGATTGACGTCGGCGCCGGCTTCCTCCTGCAGCCTGATGCAGGCCTCGGCCACGCCGGGCAGGCGATAGAATTGCAACGAGAAACGCCAGAACGGCGAGGGAGAGGAAGATGGCGGGACGGCCGGCATGGTCACGCGCGCGCGGAGAGCGGCGTGATGCCGAGCGAGGCGGCAAGCTCGCCGAGCTGCTTGATCAGCGCCCCCGACAGCGGCACGCCGTTTTGCTGGCGATCCGCGCGGCGCTTCTCCCGGCCTTGTCCCGGAATGCGGATTTCATCGACACCGGGAAGCCGCGCCGAAGACGCGAGATCGCGCATGTGGCGATCGACCTCGGCGCCAAATTGATCGAGCGGCAGGAAGCGGGCGACGTCGAGCGCGACCACGAATTGCCCGGTATTGGTTTCGCTCGCCTGCTCGGTATTGACGTCCTTGATGTCGCGCCCGAATGCCGCCCGGTTCAACGGACCGGCCAGGAGGCCCAAGACCAGCGCGAGCCCGCTGCCCTTGTAGCCGCCGACGGGAACGAACATGCCCTCCGCCAGACGCCGCCCGTCGGTGATCGGCTTGCCGTCGGCGCGGCTGATGACCCAGCCTTCCGGCATCGGCCTGCCTTCGAGCGCATAGGCGCGGATCGACCCATTCGAGGCGACCGACGTCGCTATGTCGAGCACGACCGGCGCCTCCTTGCCGGAGGGGATCGCGACCGCGATCGGATTGGTTCCGAGCAGCGGCTCGGCCCCGCCCCACGGCGCCATGAAATTGGAGCCGGACACCGCGCTGTAGATCCCGACCATGCCGTGCTTAAGCGGAATGGCCGCGTAGGTCGAGGCGGCGCCGGCGTGATTGGAGCGCCGCGCCCCGACCCAGGCAAGACCGGTCTCGCGCGCGATCTCGACCGCCGTGTTGGCCACATAGGTCATCACCAGGTGGCCCATGCCGTTGTCGCCGTCGACCAAGGCGGTCGCCGGGGCGCGCTCGACGACCCGGATATTCGGATGCGCATTGATGTGCCCGTGCTTGATGGTGCGCACATAGCCGGGCAGGCGGAAAATGCCGTGGGCGTCCGAGCCTGAAAGGTCGGCGTCGAGCATCGCCCCCGCCGTGACGGCCGCGTCGGCCGCCGGCAGCCCGCAGGCGCAGAACGCATCGGTCATGAACGATTGGATCGCGGCCGCCGGCACGCGGGAGAGGGTTTCGGCGATGGTCATCAGTTCTAGTTTCTTTCTGCGAGGTTGGTGCAACTACCACAGCCGAGCGTGAACTGTTGTTGGGGACGCACGGCGTCTCACTCCTTCTCCCCAAGGGAGAGAAGGTCGGGATGAGGGGGCTGCGGCGGTGCGATACGGAAAGTTCGTAGCCCCCTCACCCTGCGGGGCGAGGGAGTGAAATGCCGTGCCCACCTGACACAATGGATCAACATTTGGCGACGGCGATTTCGAGCGGGAACCGGTCCACGCATTCGGGGCCGCCTTCGGTGATGATGAATGTGTGGCCGAGGAAAATGCCGAACAGCCCATCGGCGGTGATCGGATTGGGCTCGGCCATGATCACCATGCCGGGCTTGAGCACCGTCTCGAACGCCTCCGCCGACACGTGCTCGGCGCTGATATGCGGCTTGTCGGTGACGAGATCGATGCCGTGGCATTGCGTCGGCCGCGACTGGACCCCGCTCTCGCGAAAGAACTTGCTGGCGATCCGCACATCCTCCATCGACTTGCCGGCCTGCATGGCGGTGACGATGCGCCGGTAGCCGGGCAAGGTAATGTCATCCCAGAACTTGCGCACCATGTCGGTCGGTGGGCCGAGGCAGATCGGCGAGCCGATCTGTGCCGTATAGCCGCGATAGCCGGCCGCGAGCTCCATATTGATGATGTCGCCCTTGGCGAGCACGCGGGCAGAGGGGCGCGGATTGCCGAACACCATCGCCGGATCGGCCATCGGGGTCGACCCGATGATGAGAAAGTCGATGTCGCCGCCGCCCTCCAGGATAGCGGCGCCGGCCGCCGCACGCAGCTCGTATTCTTTCACCCCCGGCCGCGCGCGCGCGACCATCGCGGCCATGGCGTTCTGGCAGAGCACGCCCGCCTTGCGCACGCAATCGAGCTCCTCGGCGCTGTGGATCGAGAGCAGCTCGTGCAGAAACCCTTTGGTGAATATAAGCTCCGCGTCGGGGAGATTTTCGCGCAGCACGTTGTACTGATTGACCGGCAGATAGTCGCCGTGACGCGGATCGATCTCCATCAACCCGATGCGGGAGCGCTCGAGCTTGAGCTCGCGAATGCGCTCGACCATGATGTCGCTGTAGCGTCCGCTGCGGCTGTGGCGCACGTCCTTGACCGCCACCTCGACCTGCCGACGCACCGCTTCGGCATGGGTGCCGCCCATGGAATAGATCATGGTCGGCTCGCCCTCGAGCGGCACCAGCACGTACGAAGCGAGCGCGTGCCATTCCCAATGGCCGGTCAGCCACAGCATGCCGCCGCCGAAGCTCCAATGGCTGGGGCCGCCCGGCACGATGATGCAATCGAGCTTGTGCTCGCGCATCTTGGCCCGCAGCGACGCGTAGCGGCGGGCATATTCCTTGGCCGAGAACTGCTCGTAGACGGCGTCGCGGTAATAGGGCGTCTCCCGCATATTGGCGAACGGAAGCTGCTGGTCGAGGCGCGTGCGGACCTGCGGCCAGGGCTGCGGGCCGATGCGGGGCGGCTGGATATTCATGAGGCTCCTTGCGGCTCCTTACTCGGTGCAATTGCCGATGGTGGTGCGGCCACCGGCCGCTTCCACGGCTTCCTTGGCGAAGTCGAGATCGAAGACCTGCGCCAAGGTCGGCTTGTGGGCGGCATCGATATCGCCCAGTTCGACATTGTTGTCGATGGTCCAGCCGGTGCGCGCGGCGTTGAAGCCTTCGTTGATGCCCCAGACGCAATTCCTGGTATCGCGCTCCCAGGCATATTCGACCGCCTCGCGCGGCTTCTGGGTCGCCTCCACCATGATCGGCACCACCTTGTCCTTGTCGCGATAGATGATGCGGTTGGCCTCGATCATGGCAGCGATCGTGTCGCGCAGCAGCGCGCGGTCGCGCTTGAGCCAGTCGGTGTTCACGCCATAGACGTTGAACACGAAATTGGGCACCAGGTCGGACAGCTCGAACAGCACATGCGTGCCGGGCTTGCCCTTGATGGCGAGATAGGCGTCCTCGGGATGCAGCGCGACGCCGTCGATCATGCCGGTGACGATGCCGGCGAGCCGGCCGGCGGTCGCCTGCGAGATGAACTGGGCGTCGTCGATGCCGAGGCTACCCTTACGCAAAGCCTCGCGGCCCATCCGCCATTGAAAGCCGCCGACCCCGCCGCCGGCGGCGCTGAGCTTCCTGCCCTTGAGGTCGGCCGCGGTCTTGACGCTCTCGCTGACCACGTAGCTCTGCGGCATCCGCGGCACGATCCCCCAAATCTGGATCGCATGCGCGCCCCGCCCGATCGCGACATCGGTGACATTGGCGATCGCGGTGCCCTGCGCAACCGCCGCCAGTGCCGCCGGCGACTGGCCGCCGTCGAACTGGAGGATATTGGCGTCGACGCAATGCTTGGCGAACAGCCCGAGCGAGCGCGCCACATAGGGCGTGGTGTGGGGCACGTTCGGCGGCGTCACCGAGACCCCGACACTGATCTTGCGCGCCCCACCCGGGCAGTCCTCAGCAGCCGCGGCGCCGGCAAAAATCAGCAGGCCGACGCTGACGGCGAGAAGATGCTTGAGCGACATCACCGCCCTCCATCAATCCTTGCAGTTGCCGATCGTGACCCGGCCGCCGGCCGCTTCGACGGCTTCGGTCGCCAGCGACATGTCGACCACTTGATCGAAGCCGGGCTTCTTGGCGGCTTCGATGTCGCCGGCCGTCACGTCCATGTTGACGGTGAACTCGGTCCGCTTGGGATCGAAGCCTTCGTTGACGCCCCAGATGCAGCTTTTGGTCAGGCTGTCCCAGGCGAATTCCACGGCGTCTTGCGGCTTCTGGGTCGCCTTCACCATGATCGGCACGACCTTGTCCTTCTCGCGGTAGATCAGCCGGTTGGTCTCGATCATGGCGGCAAGCGCGTCGCGGATGAGGGCGCGGTCGCGCGCCACCCAATCGTTCGATCCGCCGTAGGCATTGAACATGTAGAGCGGCAGCAGATCGGCGATGGACGTCAAAGTGTGGATGCCGGGCTTCTGCTTCATTGCCAGATACATGTCCTCCGGATGCAACGCGACGGCATCGAGCTGGCCGGCGACGAGGCCCGGCAAGCGGCCGGCCGTGCCCTGGGAGATGAACTGGGCGTCCGCCACGTCGAGACCGGCGCTGCGCAGCACCTCGCGGCCCATGCGCCAGTTGAAGCTGCCGACGCCGCCGCCGGCGGCGCTCAGCCGCTTGCCCTTGAGGTCGGAGGCGGTCTTGATGCTCTCGCCGACCGCGTAGACCTGCGGCGGGCGCGGCGCCAAGCCCCAGAGCTGGCGCGCCTTCATGCCGCGCCCGATCGCGACATCGTTGACATTGGAGATGGCGGTGCCTTGCGAGACCGCCGCGGTCGCGGCCGGCGATTCACCGCCGTCGAACTGGATGATGTTGGCATCGATGCAATGCTTGGCGAACAGGCCGAGCTCCTTGGCCACATAGGGTGTGGTGTGCACCACATTGGGCGGCGAAACCGCGACCCCGACATTGATCTTGCGTAGTCCAGCCTTGCAATCGACCTGCGCGGCAGCCACGCTGGCATCGCCGAGCAAGGCGGCACCGGCGACCAGCGCGACGATCCAGCGGCGACCACATCCCTGCGGCATGGCTTGTCTCCCGTTTGTGTGAGGGACGCGAGACCTCTCACTCCTTCTCCCCACGCAAAGTCGGGCCTGCCCGACTTTGCCACGAAACATGGCCGAAGTCGGATAGATCCGACTTCGGCTGGAGAAGGGCGGGATGAGGGGGCTCCGGCGGTGCGGTCCCGAAACATCGTAGCCCCCTCAGCCCACCCTCTCCCCGCGCGAAATCGGGTTTACTCGATTTCGCTCACAAATAGTGCGCAAGTCGAGCAGGCTCGACTTGCGATGGCGAGGGAGTGAAGCGTCCTGCCTTCCTAACATCGGGCAATACCGAGTTCATACTGCCCCATCATCTCTAGTCCTGCTGCGCGCTCGCGGTCCACGGCGCCACATAGGTTTCGCAGAGGCGCAGCAGCGCCGTCAACGTGACGCCCAGGAGGCCGAGCGTCATGATCGGCACGAACATCTTGTCGACCTGGTAGGTGCTCGCGGTTCGCACGATCAGATAACCGATGCCGGAGATCGCGGTGTAGAGGTCGGCCAGCACCATGCCGATGAGGCCGCGCCCGACCGCGAGCCGCAAGCCGGTGACGATGAACGGCAGCGCGGCGGGCAGCACGATGTTAGCCCACAATTGACGCTCCGAGCAGCGGAACGCGCGCCCGACCTCGATCAGCTTGGGGTCGACTGCCTTCACGCCCTGATAGGTGTTGATCGCCATCGGGAAGAACGCGAACAGGAACAGCACGATGACTTTGGCGGGCATCTCGAAGCCGGCCCACAGCACGATCAGCGGAACGAGCGCCACCGATGGGATCGAATAGAGGAAGGTGATGTAAACGCCGAGCGCCACGTCGAGGAACCAGAAGCGCGCGAGCAACAATCCGACCGCGATCCCGAGCACCACCGCGAGCGCGAGCCCGATGCCGAGCACGATGAGACTCGGCCACAGATAGGTCCACAGCTCGCCGCTGCCGATCATGTCGACGGCGGCCACGAAGACCTTCGCGGGCGTGGTGAACAGCACCGGATCGACGCGGGCGCCGAACACCTGCCAGATCGCCAGCACGATCGCGACCGAAGCCACGCGGATGCTGATGATCTGCCATTGCCGGCGCCGGCGGCGGGCGGCCGCGACCTGCTCGGCCCGCACCCTGTCGCCGGCGAGATGCTCGCTCGCCGCAGCCCCGCGCAGCACGTCGCCGCTTGCTTGCTCGATCGTGCTCACGCGACCTCCCGCGGCGCCGCCGCGCGCGGGCGCGCCATGTGCAGCTCATGCCAGATGTGTAGCCGCAGTTCGGCAAAGCGCGGATCGCTGCGCACCTGATCGGCGTTGCGCGGCCAACCGAACGGCAGATCGAGCACCTCCTTGATGCGGCCC
>DATDGG010000326.1:0-4970 GCA_036522235.1 Xanthobacteraceae bacterium | reverse complement strand
AATGCCGCCCCCGCCCCCCTCGGCGCCGCGGCGCGCCGAAGCGCCGCCGCCGGGCGCCGGCCCCGGTGCCGGTGCGGGCGGACGCAGCGGCTGGCTGTCGGACCTCCTCACCCGCGCCTCGCGCGAGGAAACGGAGCTGCCGCGCGATCCCGGCTCCGACGATCGGCCGCCGCGCCATACGATCGAATCGCTTGATTCGCTCGCCGTCGACATCGCCCGCATGATCGACCACGACGCCGCCGCCGAGCTGTGGGACCGCTACAAGCGGGGCGAGCGCAATGTGTTCACCCGCAAGCTCTACACCATGCAGGGCCAGCGAGCGTTCGACGAGATCCGCCGGAAATACCGCAGCGACCGCGAATTCATGCAGACCGTCGATCGCTACATTGCCGAGTTCGAGCGGCTGCTCGACGAGGTCTCGCGCGACGACCGCGGACAGGTGGTGGCGCGCACCTACCTGACCTCGGAGACCGGCAAGGTCTACACCATGCTCGCCCACGCGGCCGGCAGGTTCGATTGACAGGTTTCGGGCGTCAGAAATCAGGAGTCAGGAATTGTGATGCCTGATTCCTGACGCCCGAAACCTGAAACCTCACGCCTGCCATGTCCGTTTCGCTCTCGGTCCATGCCGAGCGCTGGCCCATTGCCGGCGCGTTCGCGATCAGCCGCGGGGCCAAGACCGAGGCGGCAGTCTTGGTCGCCACGCTGTTCGACGGCCGCCATCGCGGCCGTGGCGAATGCGTCCCCTATGGACGCTACGGTGAAAGCCTCGAAGGCGTCATGGCGGCAATCGGCGCGATGGCAGAGCCGCTCGCGCGCGGCCTCGACCGCGCCGGCCTGCAGGCCGCGATGCCCGCGGGCGCCGCACGCAACGCGCTCGACTGCGCATTCTGGGACCTGACCGCCAAGCAGCGCGGCGCTCCCGTGCATGAAATCGCCGGCCTGCCGTCGTTGCGGCCGCTCACGACCGCTTACACAATCTCGCTCGGCGCGCCGGCCGCCATGGCGGCCGCCGCCGAGAAAGCCGCCGGCCGGGCGCTCCTCAAGGTCAAGCTGGGCGGGCCCGGCGATCCGGCACGGATTGCCGCCGTGCGGCGCGCGGCGCCGCGCTGCGAGCTGATTGCGGACGCCAACGAAGGCTGGACGGCGGACAATCTCGACGAAAATCTCGCCGCCTGCGCGGACGCAGGCGTCACGCTGCTGGAGCAGCCCCTGCCCGCCGGCGGCGACGACATGCTGGCGCAAATGGCGCGGCCCGTTCCCCTCTGCGCCGATGAAAGCGTGCATGCGAGCGCGTCGCTCGCCGCCCTGATCGGCAAATATGATGTCGTCAACATCAAGCTCGACAAGACCGGCGGCCTGACCGAAGCGCTCGCCATGGCGCGGCAGGCCGACGCGCAGGGCTTCGGCGTCATGGTCGGCTGCATGGTGGCGACGTCGCTGGCGATGGCGCCGGCCATCCTGGTGGCGCAACGCGCCCGGTTCGTCGATCTCGACGGACCGCTCCTGCTCGCGCGCGACCGGCCGGCTGGCCTGCACTACCAGGACAGCCTCGTGCATCCGGCAACGCCCGCGCTTTGGGGGTAAATTTCGGGTATTCCGGTAAGGTAGGGCTAAGGTTCCCGGCCTTTTCAAATTTAATTTTGGGGGGGCTTCCAATTTACGCCGCCGATATCCTAAGAATATATGCCGGACTGCAGCGCAGGGGGGGTGAGAATGCGGGTTTGGAATGTCTTGGCTGGCGCCACCGCAATGATGGTGCTGGCGATTTTGCCCGCTTCCGCAACCATGCGCATCACCAGTGACCCGGGTGGCCAGATCGGGCCTTATCTCGAAAACTTGGCGTCGCTGCGCAGCTCCGGCGAGCACGTCGTCATCGACGGCCCTTGCCTCTCCGCCTGTACCATGGTGCTCGGGGTGATCCCGCGCGATCACCTGTGCGTCACGCCCAGGGCGCGGCTGGGATTTCATACCGCCTGGCGGCCCGACAATGCCGGCCGCCCCGTCGTGAGCCGGGACGGAACCGAGCTGCTGATGACCGTCTATCCGCAGCAGGTGCGCAACTGGATCGCCCGGCGCGGCGGCTTGTCCCCGCACATGATGTACCTGACCGGCCGCGAGCTGACCTCGATGTATCCGGCCTGCCAGCACAGCGAGACTGCCCGCAACTAGGCGCTTGCCGGCGCCGCCCTTGGGCTGAAGGCGGTCCCACCGGCCGAGTTTCTGCGCACGGCGTTCCCCGTCAAACCGGTTGCGATTCAGCCCCGATCATGTTGATCCTGGGGCATGATCCCGAAAGGATCATGCTCCCGCCCTCATGGCGGGTGTTGAGCACGCGCGCCATGTCGGAAGAACTCGTTGCGATTCCGCAAGTCTCGCCCGCCCCGGCGGCGCCGGGCGATTACGACGCCATTTGCTCAGCCTTGATGCAGACCGAGCGCGGACGCTGGTTCCTGCAGGAATATGCCCTGCGCAACCGCAGTGCCGATACCAGGCTCCTGCTGGCCGCAATCCAACGGATCGAGGCCGCGGTCTGCGTCGAGCGGAGCCAGCAGGTCCAGCACAATTTCCGCACCGACCTGATGGAAATGGCGAGCGCAATCACCCGCACACGGGCGGAGGTCGCCGAAATCAGGTCCGATTCGCCCACCGCGCGTGCGGCCCTGGCCGGGCCCGAGGCGAACGGATCGGCGGCCCCGCGTGGGCGGCAGCCCGGCGACGTTTTCGCCGCCGCCGAGCGAATTCGGGATGTCACCTGGGCCATGCGCGGGCATGGCTTCGACCCATCGACCTGCCAGCAGCTCGAGCAGCTTGCGGCCTCGATCTTGTCCGCCTCGGCGCTGCGCGATCCCACCGACCACCGCGCGCGCAAGCTCGGCGAAGTGTTGCAATACCTCGAGCATCGGATCGCGACCCTGCTCGAAAGCTGCAGGGAGGGTGACGCGCCCCCCGCGCCGGAAGGCGATCGCGCGGGCGCTGAAGACGGGTTCGAGCCCGTGGCCGGCACGGCGGCGGAGCCTCGCAACGGGTCGGTGAGCACTTTGGTGGCCTCGGAATGGGCCAGCGATACCGCCAACGGCCACGATGGCGGCCCGGCTTCGGAATCCCAAATCAGAGTTCACAGCTTCCTGGCGGCCGTGCATGACGACCTCGAAGATCTCGCCACGGCAGGGCCACTTCCCGCTCCCGCCGAGACGGCGCTGCCGGACGTCGCCCTTCCGGTTGCCGCCCGCGAGCCAAGCCCGGCGCCGCCCGAGAGCAACGGCGCGCCACCGATTTTATCGCTCAATCGAGAGGTTGGATCGGAAACCGAACAAGCGCCTGCACCCGTGGCGCCCGCCCCGGAAGCCGCCAGCGCGCCGGCCATTCCGCTTGCCGACACCGCCGATACGTCGCGCGGCCATGCGCCCGAGGACCTCCTCGCCGCGCCCGCCGCCGATGTTGATCTTGTGGCCGAGGATCAAGCCGCCTGGACAGCGCCGTCGGAACCGGCTGCGCGCGAATTTCTGCCGGAAGTCGAGATGCCGGATTTCAGCGCATCGGCGGGCGGCGCGGTCTCATCCCCCCTGGCCGCAATACTGCCCGAGGTGGTTGCCGTTCCGGAGCCGGATCCGCGGCCCGCAGGTCCGCTGATGCATGCCGAGGCCGAAGTCGCCGTCCTTGGCGATGCCGCGGCCGCTGGCTTGGACCCGACCCCGCGCATGCCGGAGCATCTGCCGCCCGCGGCGGCATCGCGGCCTTCCGGCGGCGATCCCCTCGCCGCCCTCAAGGCCATGTCCGAGGACGAACTGATCGCGCTGTTCAGTTGATGGCTCAAAATTCCTTTAAGTCCCTGGCGATGAGGACTGGGCCAGAAA
Organism: Xanthobacteraceae bacterium; assembly: GCA_036522235.1. Classification (GTDB taxonomy): domain Bacteria; phylum Pseudomonadota; class Alphaproteobacteria; order Rhizobiales; family Xanthobacteraceae; genus VAZQ01. Next base: position 1,113 of record DATDGG010000326.1, on the reverse strand, counting down.
AGTGCTTCTTCACCTCATCGGCCCAAGTCGAGTAATCGTCGTCGGCTTTCCATGTCAGATGGGTCAACACCACGGCCTTTACACCGGCGCGTGTCGCCATCTTTCCAACGTCGTCCGTGCTGAGATGACCTTCGGCCATTTGTCGCTTGATTCGGACTTGTTCCTCGGAGGTCATGAGCTGCCATTGTCCGGATCTGACGTAGTCCTGCATTCGCTCTTCGACCGAATTTGCTTCCGAGACAAGCAGATCGGCGCCTTTGGCGTGTTCAACGAGCGCGTCGGTAGGACCAGTATCACCGGTAAAGACGATCACTCGGCCAGGAGTATCGAAGCGATAGGAATAGGACTTCTGCCTGGCAGAAGCGGAGATCTTCTGGAAATCAAAATGGGTGTTTTCAATGGCTGTCACCGTGATGTTGGCGTCCTTGTAAATCACGCCAGTGCCGACGTCATGACCGAAGAACAACTGGCCGATTGGTATCGTGCGGCCTCCATCGGCGATTCGGATGTCAGCGCTGATGGTAAAATATTGCACCGCAGCCTTGACCAACTCCTCCGTCTTTGGTGGGCCGTAGACATTGATCGGCTTGGTTCGCTGACTATCCCAAGCGGCGGACATCAGCGTACCGACTCCTGCGGTGTGATCATCATGATGATGCGTGATGAATATCGTTCCGACGTCTCGGACGTTGAACCCTGCCTTCGCAATTCGTCGCGCGGCACCGTCTCCCGCGTCGATGACGTACAAAGTGCCATTGACGATCAGAAGGTTGGACGATTGCGCACGATGCGCTCTGGGAGGAGGCCCAGCGACAGTCCCAAGAGTGATCAGACGGGTTGCCAACTTCGGTACGCCCGTCGTTTGCGCCAAGATATGGTGTGACAAGGGCCCAGCTACAGAGACAATAGCGGCCACGGCCAGAAGCACTCCGAGCCTTCGCATATTCGTCTCCTGCTTAACTCGCCGTTCCCTCACGCCACCAAGCGGTGGAACAAATCCGCGTCGACATTGCCGCCGGACAGCACCGCAACCGCGACCTTTCCCCGGATGGGGATTTTGTTCGACATCAGGGCCGCAAGCGCGACCGCCCCGCCCGGCTCGACCACGAGCTT
>DATDGG010000325.1:0-5469 GCA_036522235.1 Xanthobacteraceae bacterium | reverse complement strand
CTGGGCGATGGTTTGTTGGCCTGCGGTACCGCGTCACCGCATCGCCGAGAATGCATTCTTGTAGCCCGGATGGAGCGCAGCGTAATCCGGGGCTGCGCTCCATCGCCCGTCGAAGACGGGCGTAGACGCCCTGATGCGGGCTGCAACATCCGCGGCGAACGCGCCGTGGCTCTCGACAGACGGTGTTTGGCTTTGCGCCATTTGCCGACAGCACGCGCTCGGACCGCCGCGCCAATCACCGAGTGTCGAGGATGCTTTTTCTGGCGTCAGCATGAGGCGGCATATTTGCCGGGGAGCGCGCGGCAAGGCGGGGGCTCGTTCGGCGTGTCCATTCAGTTGCACGGGCGACCGCGGCGGCAAGCCTCCGCCATTCCGCCGTGGTTCGGAGGTCTGAACCGGCCGCCAACTGATGCTTTCGGGTCACACTGTCGCACTTTCGAACGTGGTCCCGCCGTGGCGACGGAACCACTCGGCGCGATCGCCCGTAATAGCCGCGGCGGCCTTTCCCGACCCGCTCTCCCCGCCCACCCGGGGGGTCGCCAGGCCCCGGTGACTTCCGAGTTGCCGGGGCCTCCCGCGATTGCTTCGAATGCCAACGGCAAGATTATTTTTCCGCCGCGGTACCTTTTTACGCCCCGGTAATTTGCGTGGGATAAAACAAAACGTGTGGGGTGGGTTCGAACCCTGCGTACCTCGCGGGGGGAAGCTCCCGGGGCTTACCCATCCTTCGGGAGCTTCCCTTCCATCGCCAGAGTTGCAGGGATTGGACACGCTGCCACCCCCTCAATTGAGGGGGCCAAACCCTCTCGACTGCCTGGGCAGAGCGGGCAACCGTGGCGCACCTCCCGCGCGTCACCTTTGATGACGTCCGAGGCTGGGCATTTTGTCGGCCTCTCCTCCCTCCTGGCGGCACAGCCAGCATGGACTTAGACTACGCAAGCTCAACGCGTTGACTTGCCAAAGCGGGCGCATGCCGCCCCCGGCAAAAGGAAACGCATCCATGTGCAGGTCTACCTACGGCACTGCCGCGGCCGGCCTCATTGCCGGCGCTTTCTGCATGGCGCTGACGGCAGACGTTGCGGCGCAAAGCAGCGCTCCGGATTTCTCCGCGAACCAGGCGGCATGGATCGCGACCAGCAACGACTTCATCGCGCCCGCACAGGGACCGAAGCCCGTCAGCTTCGATCCCGCCCATCCTTATGTCCCCAACAATCCGCGACGCCAGGCGACGTTTCGGATCGCCGACCTGAGCAATCCGAACCTGCGGCCATGGGCGAAGGAACAGATGCAGAAGAGCAACGCGGCGGTGCTCGGCGGCAAGGTCGCCTTCACGCCGCGCTCGAGCTGCCTGCCGGCCGGCGTCCCGGCTTTCATGCTGTTCATCGTCGAGCCGGTCTTCTTCGTGCAGTCGCAGAGCGAGGTCCTGATCATCTATTCGGGCGATCAGCAGGTCCGCCACGTCTATCTCGACGTTCCCCATTCGGCCAATCCCAAGCCCTCCTGGTACGGCGAGTCGGTCGGCCACTACGAAAACGGCGCGCTGGTGATCGATACCGTCGGGTTCAACGAGAGGACCTTCGTCGACAATTACCGAACGCCGCATACCGACAAGCTGCATGTCGTCGAGCGCTGGCAGCTCGTCGATGGCGGCAGGATATTGGAGGTCGCGCTCACGGTCGACGATCCGGATACTTTCCTGGCTCCCTGGTCGGGCATTCAGCGTTATCGGCGCATACAGGAAACGATGGGCGAGCAGGTCTGCGCCGAGAACAACACCGCCGCGTTGTTCGACTACCACGTACCGGTCGCCGACAAGCCGGATTTCTGACCCAGGCAGTCTTCAGGGAGGATCATATGGAGAAGCCGTCATCGCCATCCGCTCCCGAAGTTATCGGGCGGCGTTCCTTCATGCGCGGCGCGGCTTACGCCGGCCTATGCGCGGCGGCGGCACCAGCGCTCAATCTCATCGCCGGCGGGGCCAACGCCTCGACCTGGCGCGGATTTGTCGGCTGCATCAAGCCGCGGGCGCACGACATTTCGCTGGTGCAGATGATCCGCTTGCTGCCCGACGGGGTCGGGGTTGCGGCGGTCTATCTGAACCTGGCCGAAGGCACGCGCGAGGAATTGGGGAACAGCTACGCGACTTACGAGAAGAACATCGCTTATCTCGCGGCGCAACGCTGCGACACCATCGCCATCGAGGGCGCGCCGCCCTTCATGATCCTCGGCCCCGACGGCGAAGCCAAGATGGTCGAGGGCTGGAAGGAAAAATACAAGACCGACATGTTCACCTCCTCGCAAAACCAGGTGAACGTGCTGCGCGCGATGAAGATCAAGAAAATCTTGGGGATCACGGCGTTCGGGCCCGACATGAACAAGAGCTACGCGAAATATTTCGAGGATTGCGGCATCGGCGTGGTCGCCATGGAAGGCATGCAGGTCGAGTTCCGCTCGATCCCGGATGTCCCCGTGGAAGTCATCTACGCCTTCATCAAGAAGAAGTTCCTCGAGCATCCGAGCGCGGACGGCATCTACATCCTGGGATCGGGCCTCGACGCGCTCGGTCTGGTGGCGATCCTCGAAGGAGACCTGGGCGTTCCGGTCGTGCAGCCGATCGCGGCACGCATCTGGGAAATTCAGCGCCGCCTGCATATCCGCCAGGCGATCAAGGGCTACGGCACGCTGTTGGAGACGCTTCCGGCGTGAGCAGCGGAAGTGGCGAGTACCGAATGGCGAATGGCGAATAGCGAGGGAACGGCTACGCCTTTACGCGCTATTCCCTATTTCCCCATTCGCTATTCGCTATTCGCTATTCGCCATTCGCCATTCGCTATTCGCCATTCGCTCACGTCTGATCAGCGACCGGAATCTTCACCTCGTGGAATCCGCGCTCGTACATCGCGTAGGCCTCGCGCACCAAGATATGGGTCGCGACTTCGTTCTCGGTGCGGCCGAGCTTTCCGAGCGTCGCCAGCCAGACCAGATAGTTGAAAGTCTCCTCCGGCAAGGTCAGGCTCAGGGCCCGCGCTTCGGAACGGTTTTCAGGTCGAGCCATGGCCAACGCCTCGTGATTTTATAATCGCCTTATAATGGCATTTTAACCATTGATTAGCGAATCGAATCATGACAAGTTTCGATTCGGTTGACTCATGGTGAACGCGATCCGGGGCGGAGAAATCCTGATGCCGGCAAGCTGAAGACGGGCGGTGGGGGTCCAAACCCACCTCCCGCCGCGCCCTCGAACGCGCCCTCAAGTTCGCCGTTGGTCTTCCGCCATTTCCGCGAGTTTGTGCTGCGTCCAACACGAACGCCGTCCGCCGTCGCGGGCGCGAATGAGGAATTGTGCCCAATGAACGCCGCCAAGCCCCTTCTGCGGTGCGAACGCGATCCAAGCGCCGCGCCTGCGACCACGCTCCCAAGGAAAAGCGATCGCGCCCCGGCGAAAGCCGCAAGCACGGTCTCCCGCGGCGCAACCTGGACGGCCGAGCGCGTCGAGGAGCTCAAGCGCTGCATCGGTGCCGGGTTTACCTGCAGCCAGATCGCGCGCGAGATCGGGGTGACGCGCAACGCCGTCATCGGCAAGATGAACCGCCTCGGCCTCTCCCGCCCCAAGGACATCCGCACGCAGCCGCGCGAGCCGAAGCGCGCGCCCTGGCGCCCCAAGATCATGACGCCAGATCGGATCCTGTTGCGCCTTGCGCCCGAGCCGGCGCTGCGCCTCGAGGACATATCGATCCTCGATGGCCGCGGCTGCTCATTGCTCGAATTGAGCGCTGGAAAATGCCGCTGGCCGATCAACGAGCCGGGCACGGATGACTTCTGCTTCTGCGGCAACACGCCGGCCGAGGGCCTGCCCTATTGCCTGGGCCACGCCCGCATTGCGTACCGATCGCCCGCGCGGATGCGGCTCGCCCGCCCGGGAGCATTTTCGGGAAAAAGCCTGCCCCCGGCTCGATCGGGGGTGGAATCCGGTTTTCCGTCCGAAAATGCGACAACGCAAAAATGCGTGGCGAACGCACCCCCACTGGCGCCGCCTGATCAGGCGACCGGCAGCGCGGATTCGGGCGCAGCCGGCACGGGGCTCCGCGCATAGCGGCTGACCGGGCGCGCGAGGCCGAGATGCTCGCGCAAGGTGCGGCCTTCGTATTCGCTGCGGAACAATCCGCGCCGCCGCAATTCCGGTAACACCAGCTCGACGAAATCGTCGAGCCCGCCGGGCAGGAACGGCGGCATCAGGTTGAAGCCGTCGCATCCGCCTTCCTCAAACCATTGCTCCATGTGATCGGCGACCTGCTCGGGCGAGCCGCGCACCACGCTCTTGCCGCGGGCACCGGCGACCCGCATCGCGACCTCGCGCATGGTGAGCTTCTCGTTGCGCGCCATGTCGATCACGTATTGGAACGTGCTCTGGCTCGCATTCGAGAGCGGCAGGTTTTCCGGGAACGGCCCGTCGAGCGGATAGCCCGACAGGTCGACACTGCCGAGAACCAGCGAAAGGATTTCGCGCGCCACGATCGGATGGATCAAGGATTGCAGATATTCGTATTGCGCATTGGCCTCCGCCTCGGTGCGGCCGATGATGGCGCTCAGCCCCGGCATGATTTTCACCTGATCGGGCGAGCGGCCATGGGCGGCGACGCGGCCCTTGAGATCGGCATAGAACTTTTGCGCGGCCGCGAGCGTCAGCGGCGCGCAGAAGATCACCTCGGCGAACTCCGCGGCGACCTTGATCATGTCCTCCGAGCCGCCGGCCTGCACGATCACCGGATGGCCCTGGGGCGTGCGCGGGACGTTCAGCGGCCCGCGCACGGAATAGCTCTCGCCCTTGTGGTTCAAGGCATGCAGCTTGTCGGGATGGAAGAAGAGCCCGCTCTCCTTGTCGCGGACGAACGCGTCGTCGTCCCAGCTGTCCCACAGCCCGACCACGATCTGCGCGAACTCGCGGGCCCGCTCGTAGCGCTCGCCGTGCAGATAGTGCTTGTCGCGGCCGAAGTTTTTTGCTTCCGCCTCCTGGCCCGACGTCACCAGGTTCCAGCCGGCGCGTCCGCCGCTCAGGTGATCGAGCGAGGCGAATTTGCGCGCCACGTGGTAGGGCTCGTTGTAGCTCGTCGAGGCGGTCGCCACGAGCCCGATGCGGCTCGTCATCGGCGCCAGCGCCGAGAGGAGCGTCAGTGGCTCGAAATTGGCGATGTACTGCGCCGAGCGCGACAGCGCCTCCATCTTGGCGTCGCGCACGCAGACATTGTCGGCCAGGAACACCATGTCGATCTTGGCGCGCTCGGCGGTGCGGGCAAGCTCCACGTAGTGCTGGAAATTGATGCCGGCATCGGCCTGCGCGCGCGGATGGCGCCACGAGGCCACGTGATGACCGGTGGGATTGAAGAAGGCGCCCAGCCGCATCTGGCCTTCGCGTGCGCTCATGCTCGTTCGCTCATCTGCTATGCCCAACATCGCCTATCGCGGCCGCCT
>DATDGG010000324.1:0-10321 GCA_036522235.1 Xanthobacteraceae bacterium | reverse complement strand
GGTGCGCGCCGCCTACGATGAGATCGTCGTCGTGCTCGCCCAGCATGGTGGCGGCAGCGTGCTCATCGCCGAGCAGGTCACCGACGGCGTTGAGCTCGTGCTCGGCGCCAATCGCGATCCGGAAGTCGGGCCGGTGATCCTGTTCGGCACCGGCGGCGTTGCGCTCGAGCTCTATCGCGACGTGGCGCTCGCGCCGCCGCCGCTCGACGAGCACTGCGCGCTCGCGTTGATCGAGGCGACCCGCGCCGGCAAGCTCGTGCATGGCTATCGGGGCCGGCCGGCGCTCGACGTCAAGGCTGCGGTCGCGGGTTTGATCGGCCTCTCGCGCCTCATGATCGATGCCGGCGGTCGTATCCAGTCCGTCGACGTCAATCCGTTCCTGCTGCGGCGCCGCGGCGGCGTCGCCCTTGACGCCCTGGTCGTGCTTGCCGACGATGGTGCGTGAGAGGTCACATGTTGCGCGTCGAGCGTCTGAGCAAGATTTTCGAGAATGCGACGGATCAGATCGTCGGCGGGATTCGCGACGCGAGCTTCGCGCTCGAGGGCGGAACCTTCTTCACGCTGCTTGGCCCCTCCGGTTGCGGCAAGACCACGACGCTGCGCTGCATCGCCGGGCTCGAGACCCCCGATGACGGGATCATCGAGGTCGAGGGCCGCAAGCTGTTCGACGCCAAGGCGCGCCTCAATGTCCCGGTCGAGCAGCGCGCCATCGGCATGGTGTTCCAATCCTACGCGATCTGGCCGCACATGACAGTGGCCGAGAACGTGGCCTTTCCGCTGACCGTGGCGAAGCGTTCGTCGCGCGCCGAGATCGCGGAAGCGGTGCGGCGCGCTTTGGCGGTGGTCGATCTCGACGGCTTTCAGGGGCGCTCCGCGACCCGCCTGTCGGGCGGTCAGCAGCAGCGCGTGGCGCTCGCCCGCGCCATCGTGCACGAGCCGCGCCTCCTGCTGCTCGACGAGCCGCTCTCCAATCTGGACGCTCAATTGCGCGACGACATGCGCGGCGAGCTCAAGCGGCTGCAGAGCAAGATCGGCATCACCACCGTCTACGTCACCCACGACCAGTCGGAGGCGCTGGCGTTGTCGGACCGGATCGCGGTGATCGACCGCGGCCGCATCAGCCAGATCGGGTCGCCGCAGGACATTTACTTCCGTCCCGCCAATCCGTTCGTGGCCCGTTTTGTCGGGGCCACCAACCTGCTCCCCGGCCGGCTGCTTGGCGCGTCCGGCCAGAAGGGCGAGGTCGAGCTGCTGGGCGGGCGCCGCATCCAGTGCGTGGTCCCGCAACCGATCGAAGATCCCGCCGCCGTATCGGTTTCAATCCGGCCCGAAAGCATCCGGATCGCATCGGCGGCGCCGACTGACAGCCACGTGAGCGGGAGCGACAATTGCCTCGCCGGCCGGATCAGCGGCGTCACCTTTTTGGGGGCGACGCGCCGCATCGATGTCGTCAGCGACGGCGTCGCCTTGCAAGTTGCCGCCCCCGCCGACCTGCCGGTGCCGGCCGACGGCGAGGTCTGGCTTTTGTTTGCCCCCGAGCGGGCGGTCGTCTTGCCCGGGAGGGCGGCTTAAAGCTATTGATCTCTCATCCCATTCCCCGCCGTCCCGGACGGCGTTCGATCAAACCAAGCGAGGAGACACGTAATGACAACCAAGAAATACGAGACCATCAAGGTCGAGAAGGAGGACGGCATCACCTGGGTGATCTTCAACCGTCCCGACAAGCGCAACGCCATGAGCCCGCAGCTGCACCTCGACATGGACGATGCGCTCGACGATCTCGCGACCGACGACGAGACCCAGGTCCTGGTGATCACCGGCGCCGGTGAAGCCTTTTGTGCCGGGCAGGACATCAAGCTCTATTTCCGCGGCACCGAGACCGATCCGAAAATGCGGCACAGGGCGCGCCGCGCCTCCAATCAATGGCGCTGGCAGAAACTCTCGACCTTCCCGATGCCGACCATCGCGATGGTCAACGGCTTCTGCTTCGGCGGCGGCTTCACGCAGGTCTGCGCCTGCGATTTCGCGCTCGCGGCCGATGACGCGATTTTCGGCCTCTCCGAGGTGAACTGGGGCATCCTGCCGGGCGGCATCGTGTCCTGGAACGTGACGCAGACCATGAACTATCGCGACGCGCTCTACTACGCGATGACCGGCGACACGTTCGACGGCAAGAAGGCAAGGGAGATCGGCTTCGTCAATTTCTCCTATCCCAAGGCCAAGCTCAGGGAAGAGACCATCAAGCTCGCCAAGAAGCTGATGGAGAAGAGTCCGGCGGTTCTGCGCTACACCAAGGAAGGCATCCGCGCGGTGCGCTTCATGAACGAGCCGCAGGCGGCCGACTATCTCAACGCCAAGAGCGACGCCCTCAAGCTCAACGACAAGGAAAACAGCCGCCAGGAAGGCATGAAGCAATTCCTGGACGAGAAGACCTATCGCCCCGGGCTCGGCCATTTCAAGCGCAAGAAGGCGGCCGCGAAGTAAAGCGGGCACCCTTGTCCGGGCTTGACCCTGGACCGTTCCATATTCGGAGTTTGAAACGGTCCCGGCCCCACGCACGGATCAACAATAATTCGCTGCGACGCGTGGGCGACGGCCAAGCAGTCGTTGCCCACCCTGCAATTGCTCCGTCAAGCCCGGTCTTTACCCCGCATTTACCCTTGTATCGTTAAAATTGCATATATCTGCGTGGGGTCAGAATCCAAGCCGGGGTTGGGCATGCTCAAGAATATGTCGGTCAATGCGCTGCTGAAGTCGGTGATCGCGACTTTGGGCGCGGCCATCGTGGTCATGCTTTGGCTCAGCGCCTGGGATTCCTGGCAGCGGCTCACCACCGCCAACCGGATCGCAGCGGTCGCCGACGCATCCGGTTATCTGTTCACCAGCCTGCACAATTTGCGGGTCGACCGCGCCTCCACCTTCCGTGACTTGCTGGGCGACAAGCCGGTGACCTCCCCGAACAACCTCATGGTCCAGGCACGCCGCGATGAAATGCCGGCCCTGAATGCGGCCTTGAAGGCGTTGGAGGCGGTAGATTTCCCGGAGCGACGGGAGCTCGCGTCGGATCTGGCGCAACGCATCAAGCGGCTCGAGGCCCTGCATAAGGAGACCGCGGCCGCCTTTCTTAAGCCGAAGGCCGACCGCCGGCCGGGCCTCGGCCAGGACTATGTCAAGGAGGCCGATGCCTTCATCGAGATGGTGGACAAGCTGTCGACGCGGCTGGTCCGGCAGATCGTGCTACAGGACGCGTTCGTCGATCAGCTGATGGAGGTGAAGCAGCTCGCCTGGACCGTGCGCAACGCGGGGGGCGACGCATCGGTCATTGTCTCCAACACGCTCGCCGGGCAGCCGCTTCCCCCCGATGCGTTGCTCAAATACACCGCCAATGTGAGCAAGGTTGAAACCGCTTGGGCGGTGCTCTCGGACATCGCCGCTGCCTTGCCGATGCCGGCTTCGTTCACCGCGGCCATGAACAAGGCCAAGCAGGAATATTTCGAGAGCGACTACCCGGCTTTGCGGACCAAGGCGGTGAAAGCGCTGATCGCGGGCGAGTCGCCCGGCGTGACGGTCGAGCAATGGTCGCCGATGTCCGTATCGAAGCTCGCTTCGCTGCTGGGCGTGGCGGACGCCGCGCTCGCGGCCGCCAAGGGCCACGCCGCCGAGCAATATTCGGCCGCGCTGACGAAGCTCATCCTGCAGCTCGGCCTGTTGGTGCTGGCGGTCCTGCTGGCGGCCGGGATGGTGATGACGGTCGCTCGCCTGGTGATCTCTCCGCTGCGCCAGATCCGCGACGCCATGCTCAAGCTCGCCGGCGGCGATTTCGAGGTGGTGCTGCCGGGGCTCGACCGCAACGACGAGATCGGCGCGGTCGCCAATGCGGTGGAGAAGTTCAAGCTGCTTGCCTTCGAGAAGGCGCGCAGCGAAGCCGACGAGCACGTCCGCCGGCAGCAGGCGGAGGCGAAGACGGCGCAGGCCGAGGCGCAAGCCCAGGCCCAGGCGGCCGCGGAACGCGCGAAGGCCGCCGAAGAGCAGGCGCAAGCCTTCCATTCGCTCGGCGTCGGCTTGAGCAAGCTGTCCGACGGCGATTTTACCTTCCGCCTGAACGATGAGATCCCGGACGCCTACCGGCAGATCAAGGAGGACTTCAACACGGCGATCGGCCGGCTGCACGACATGATCCAGGCGGTCGCCGATTCCAACCGCGAGGTGGCGGGCGCCGCGGGCGAGATTTCGTCGGCGACCGGGGATCTCTCGCAGCGCGTCGAGCAGCAGGCGGCGAGCCTCGAGGAGACCTCCGCCGCGATGGAGGAGATTTCCGCCACCGTGAAGACCAATGCGGAGAACGCGCGCCAAGCCGACACTCTGACCAACGGCACGCGCTCGGTCGCGGACCGCGGCGGCAAGGTGGTGGCCGAGGCCGTCCAGGCCATGTCGCGGATCGAGGAATCCTCGCGGCAGATTTCCGACATCATCGGGGTGATCGACGAGATCGCGCGGCAGACGAACCTGCTGGCGCTGAACGCGGCGGTCGAGGCCGCGCGCGCGGGCGAAGCCGGGCGCGGCTTTGCGGTCGTGGCCTCGGAGGTGCGCGGCCTGGCGCAGCGCTCCTCCGAAGCGGCCAAGAACATCAAGGGCCTGATCGCCAACAGCTCGGAGCGGGTCAACGAGGGCGTGGGCCTGGTCAATCGCGCCGGCACCGCGCTCACCGAGATCGTGGAATCCATCAACAAGGTCGCCGACATCGTAACCGACATCGCCAATGCCAGTGCCGAGCAGTCGACCGGACTCGAGCAGGTCAATCAGGCGTTGGCGCAGATGGACGAGGTCACGCAACAGAACACCGCGCTGGTGGCGGAGAACACGGCCACTGCCCGGACCTTGGCGGAGCAGTCGCAGGCCATGAGCGATCGCATCGCCTTCTTCCGGCTCGATGCGGCAGATGCACGGGGCGGAGCCCGGCGGGCCGCGGCGTAGGGCCAAACGCAAACCTTGTCCCGGCTCTTCGGCCGGGACAAGCTCATTCAAGCCGGCGTTGTTACGACCGCCAGACCCCGGTAAACTGTGGCGGTGGCCTGGAATTAGACATTGTGGATCGATGATGCTCAACCGCCCGCTCTTGGCCGGCGCGATGGCGATCTTGCGCCTCGGCACCGACGTTGGTTACGCGCAGCAGGCGGATTTTTCGCGCAAGACCATCACCATCTATATCGGCAACACTGCCGGCGGTACCTACGATCTCATGGGCCGATTGGTGGCCCGCCATTTCGGTCATTTTCTCCCCGGCAATCCGACCGTCGTGCCTGAGAACATGCCGGGCGCCGGATCGCTGCGCGCGGCGAATTACATCTTCAATATCGCGCCGAAGGATGGGACGGCGCTTGCTATCGTGACCGATACGATCGCGGTTGAGCAGGCGCTGCGCAATCCGGCCGTTCAATTCGACGCCCGCAAGCTCACCTGGATCGGCCGCGTGGCTGCGAGCAATGCCGTCCAAATCATATGGCACACCTCGAAGGTGCAGTCGATCGAGGATGCTAAGCACTTCGCAGCAACGGTTGCCGGCACCGGGGCCGGCAACGCCGCGGAGACGGTACCGACGCTGCTCAATGCCGTCATCGGCACGAAGTTCAAGATCATCAAAGGTTACCCGGCGGCCAACGAGGCGATGCTTGCGGTGGAGCGCGGCGAGGTCGAGAGCGCGGTCCCCAACTGGGCCACGATGAAGACCACCCGGGCGTCCTGGCTCCGCGACGGCAAGGCCAAGGTCATCCTTCAGTATTTGAGCGAGCGCGGGCCGGAGCTTCCGGATGTGCCGGCGCTGGGCGAGCTCGGCGACACTCCCGAAGCCAAGCAGCTGCTGGGCCTCTATGCCAACACGGGTGCGATCGGGCGTTCGTTTTTCGGGCCGCCTAATCTGCCGCCACCTGTCACACGGCAACTGCGCGACGCTTTCACCGCGATGGCCAAGGATCCCGCCTTCATAGCCGATGCGAATCAGATCAATACGGAGCTGCAGTTCGGCTCCGGCGAGGAGGTCCAACAAGCCGCGGAGCGGACCTTGAACGTGCCGGAATCCGTCCTGCAGCGTGCCCGGGAAATCTTTGCCCGCTGAAGAGCGAGCCGACCATCATCACAGCAGCGCCTTCATGCGCTCCTGATTGAGGTGCTTGACCAGCTGGTCGACTAGGCCCGCGAGCGGCATCGGCACCTTGGCGTCCTGCGCGAGCTCCAGCGCCACGTCCATGTCCTTCTCGGCCCATTTGCCGGTACTCTTGCCCCAGCGCGACAGCGACCAGTTGGCGCCGCTGCCGTGGCCCAGGGCCTCGACCAGGCGCGGCGCATCGACCCCGAGCTTCTTGGCCAGCGTCAGGCATTCGAAATTGGCCACCATGCAGGCCCACAGCAGCATGTTGTTGATGCTCTTGGTGATCTGGCCCGTGCCGACATCGCCGACATGCAGCACCTGTTTGCTGAAGGCCTCGATCGCGGGCCGCGCCTTGGCGACTGCGGCATCATCGCCGCCCACATAGGCCACCACCTGTCCGTTATCCATGGCCTCCTGGCCGAGCACCAGCGGCACGTCGATGATGCCGATGCCCTTGGGCGCGGCGAGCGTTGCCAGTGTGCGGCAGGTTTCCGGCGCGCAGGACGAAGCGATGGCAATCACCGCGCCGCGCACGAGCACATCGAGCAGGCCCGAGCGCTCGATCACGTCGTGAATCTGCTTGTCGTTCGCCACCATGACGAACACGACCTCGGCGTTCTTGCCGACATCGGCTACCGAGCCGCAGATGCGCATGCCGTGGCTCTGCGCGCGTTGCGCCGCCTCCGCGCTGATGTCGTAGCCGTAGACCTCGAAGCCCTTGCTGACCATGTGGCGGCCCATTTGCAGCCCCATGGCGCCGAGCCCGATCATGCCGGTGCGCTTTACATTCTCCTGTGCCATCTCACCCCTCGTTTGACCTTATCTTGCTGGCCCGCATCTGCTGTCGCCGCGCCGCGGTTGCGGCCGCATCGATCCTGCGCTGTTCCCCATCGCCGGCGAGCACGACCCCATATTGCCGCGCGGCCGCCTCCGCCGAGATATAGCCCTCCTGGACGTCGTCGAGCACGCGCTGCGGCTCGCGTGCCAGCGGATCGCCGTGACCGCCGCCGCCCGGCGTATCGAGCCGGAAAACATCGCCTTGGCGCAGCGGATAGTCCGCATAGCGGGTCGGCAGGCGCTTGGCCAGCGGCGTGCCGGGATTGATCCAGATGTCGCCGGGGCGCCCGGCGCCGCCGCCGGCGCAGCCGTTCGGCGGGATCAGATGCTTCATCGAGCGGATGGAGAAGCGGGCATCCTCGAGATTGAGATATTCGCGCACCATGCCGAGCCCGCCGCGGAAACGGCCTGCACCTCCGGAATCCGCGATCAATTCAAAACGCAGAAGCCGGGACGGGAACTCGCTTTCGATGATCTCGACCGGCGCGATCATGGCATTGCTTTGGTTGACCGTGATGCCGGAGGCGCCGTCCTTGCCGGCGCGCGCCCCGGCGCCGCCGGCGATGATCTCGTATTGCACGTAGCCTTTGCCCGTATAGGTGTTGCGCCCGCCGAGGATGATCGAACGGCTGCCGCTGCCGTCGGCGCGCACCTTGTCGGGCACGATATTGCTGAGCGCGTCATAGACCGCGTCGACCAGCGCATGCACGGTCGGATTGTAGGTGTTGACCGGCGCCGGAAAGCGCGGATTGAGCACGCTCGCCTCGCGTGCCGTGATGGTGAAGGCCTTGAGCAGGCCCTGGCACACATACATGGCGGGATCGACCAGCGAGATCAGGCAATAGCCGCAGGCCGCCTGCACCAAAGGCGGGCGCACATTGGCCGGCCCCTTGGTCTGATCGGCCGACCCGCTGAAATCGAAATGCAGGCGATCGCCGTTCTTCTCGACCGCCACATGGATGCGCACCGGCGTGTTGAGATCGATGCCGTCGTCGTCGACGAAGCGCTCCGCCTCGAAACGCCCGTCCTTCCATTCCGCGAAGGTCGCCCGCAGCCGTTTCTCGGATATTTCGAACAGCCGCGCCCAGCAGGCGAGGATCTTGTCTCTGCCGTATTTGCCGACGAGCTCGCCGAGCCGTTTCTCGCCCAGGCGATCGGCGCCGAGCTGCCCGCGGATGTCGCCGAGCACCAGCTCGGGGGTGCGGCTGTTGGCCGCGATGATGCGCTCGATGTCGGGCGCGGGCTTGAAGGCGCGCTGGTAGCGCACTGCGGGAAGCTGCAGGCCTTCGTTGAAAATCTCCCGCGCCTGGCCGGAGCAGCTGCCCGGCACCGGCCCGCCGATATCGCTCTTGTGCGCGATGCTGCCGCAGAAGGCGAGCAACTCGCCGCTGTAGAAGACCGGGCTCAGCACCGCCATGTCGGGCGCATGCGGGCTGCCGCCCTCATAGGGATGATTGATCAGGAAGGCGTCGCCCTCCGCAATGTCGTCGCCGAATGCCTTGATCACCGCGCCGCAGCAGGCCGGAAACGCGCCGATATGCAGCGGCAGCACGACATGTTGCGCCACCACCTCGCCCTTGGCGTTCATGAGCGCGCAGGAAGCATCCTGTGACTCGCGCACGATGGTGGAAAAGCCGGTGCGGAACAGCGAATTCTGCATCTCCTGCACGATGCCCGAAAGGCTCGCCTTGACGACCTCGAGGTCGACGGCATCGACTTGCATGAGGGAGGCATCCGGCATGGGTTCACGCATTACTAGATCACGCGTCTTGCGTCACGATCAGGTTCTTCCATTCGTCGACCCGCGCGGTCTGGCCGGCGTGGATGACGGTGGTGCAATCGAACTGGTCGAGGATCGCGGGGCCCGGGAGCGTGAGGCCCACGTCGAGCCGCTCGCGCTGATAGACCGGGCATTCGACATCGCGCCCATCAAACCGCACCCGTCTTGTGGCACGCCGGGCATCCGCCAGCGTCGCGCCGGTCGGCTCGAACCGCGGCAATTCGACCGGTGGAACGAGGCCGAGGCCGCGCACCCGATAGGACACGACCTCGACCGGCTCCTCGGGCGCCATGTGCCCGAACATGGCGCGGTGCTGCGCGTCGAATTGACGGCGCAGGCCGTCGAGCCCGCCCGCGCGCAGCGCGCCTACATCGCACGGCATCGTGATCTCATAACCTTGCCCCGCATAGCGCATGTCGAGTGCGCGCTGGATCTTGATCTCTCCGGCCGCAAATCCATCGTCGCGCAATTCCTTCGCCGCCAGCGCCTGCAGCCGAGCGAACATCGCGTTCACGTCATCGGGGCTGAGCTCGCTCAAGGGCTGCATCCTCGATTGCACATAGTCATGTTTGACGTCCGACATAATGAGCCCGATCGCCGAATAGACCCCAGGATAGAGCGGCACGATCAGCCCGGCCATGCCCAGGTCGCGCGCGATGCGTGCCGCGTGCACCGGGCCGGCGCCCCCGAAGGCGAGCAGCATGAAGTCGCGCAAATCGTGTCCGCGCATGGTCGAGATCGCCTTGATGGCCTCTTCCATCTTGACTTCGATGACGCGGACGATGCCTTCGGCGGCGGCGACCGGATCGATGGCGAGCGGCTCCGCGACCTTGCTGGTGACGGCGCGGCGCGCGGCGGCGAGGTCCAGACGCATTTGCCCGCCGAGGAAATTGTCCGCGCTCAAATGCCCCATGACGAGATTGCAATCCGTGATGGTCGGCATGTCGCCGCCGCGCCCGTAGCAGGCCGGCCCCGGGATGGCGCCCGCGCTCTGCGGCCCGACCTGCAGCACGCCGAAGCGATCGACCTTGGCGATCGTACCGCCGCCGGCGCTGACCGTGTTGATATCCATCATCGGCAGCGCGAGATCGCGCCCTTCGATCTTGCCGCGGCTGGCGATGGACGGCTCGCCATCTTTGATGAGGGCGACGTCGCAGGAGGTCCCGCCCATGTCGAAGGTGATGAGGTTTTGACAGCCGGCCATCCGGCATGCATAGGCGCCTGCCGTCACGCCGCCGGCGGGCCCGGAGAGCACGGTGGTCACCGCCTTGCGGGCCGCGGCCGCAAACGTCGCCATGCCGCCGTTCGACTGCATGATGTATTTCTGCCGCGTGCCGATGCCGGTATCCGACAGGCGGCGATCGAGATTGGCGATGTAGCGCGCCAGGATCGGCTGCAGATAGGCGTTGATCACCGTAGTCGAGAGCCGGTAGTACTCGCGGATCTGCGGCACGATCTCGCAGGATAGCGAGATGCTGCATTCGGGAAGCTCCTCGCGCGCGATCTCCCGCACGCGCGTTTCATGCGCGGGATGCAGGAACGAGAACAAGAGGCACACG
>DATDGG010000323.1:0-3846 GCA_036522235.1 Xanthobacteraceae bacterium | reverse complement strand
TCAGTGGTAATAGCCGCGGCCACGGATGTTGCCGTGCTGGATGGGATCTGCCTCCGCGCCGGTCTCGGGCAGGAAGGCCTTGTCGAGACCGGTCTTGAGGATCGAGGCGATCGATCGGTAGCTCGCTGCGCCAATGCTGATCCCTCGGCGGCATGCGGCTTCGAGGCGCGGCGCCCCGTAGGTCTTCTCCATGCGCAGGATGCCGAGGCAGGATCGGAAGCCCTGTTCTGGATGCGGCTTGGCCCGCATAATCGCCTCGCACAGCGCAGCCGTGGAGGGACCGATCTTCTCGGCTTCCGCCAACAGGCGCGCCGGCGTCCAGAAGGCGTGCCGGCGGTGCGCGCTCGGCATGTGGTCGGGGATCGTGGTGTGGCGATGCCTCACGGCAGAACGCGGGTGGCTGGCGATGCGGGTGCCGCGATGGAACACCTCGACGGTCGCCTCGGTAGCCCGCACTTCGACAACCTGGCGGATCAGGCGGGACGGCACGGAGTAAAAGTGCCCCGCGACTTCGACGTGGTAATCCGGCGCCACGCGAGCGCGACGCCATTCGGCGTACTGGTAGGGTACGGCCGGCAGCGGCATCAGGGCGGGCCGATCGATGGTGTCGAAGAACTCGCGACGACTGGCGCCGAGCTTGCGCATCAGGCGAGCATTGAGTTCGTCGACCAAGGTGCGGATGGCGACGTTCAACTCGGCGAGCGAGAAGAAGCGGGTGTTGCGCAGCCGCGCCAAAATCCACCGCTCGACGATGAGCACCGCGGTCTCGACCTTGGCTTTGTCGCGCGGCTTGCGTGGCCGCGCCGGCACGATGGTGGTGCCGTAATGCGCGGCGAGGTCCTGATAGGTCCGGTTGACGCCCGGCTCGTAACGGCTTGCTGCTGTGACCCCGGCCTTGAGATTGTCGCAGTTATGTGCCGGCCGGCGTTATGTGGCCGAGCGCCGAGTTGACCCGCAATCGCGGGGGTTCGACGGAGCTCTCAGCCACATAATCTTCAGAGCGAAGTGAGCCAGTTCAGCAATGCAACGTCGTCCCGCCATACTGGTCTTCGGGGAAACGCCGCCGAAGCTGCCACAGGGGCTTCGCAAGCCTCCAGCGCTGCCTCCTTCGAGCGCATGTTGATCTCGGCATAGCGATTGGTCGTGTCGAGGCTGACGTGGCCGAGCCATCCGCGTATGACGTTGATCTCGACGCCGGCCTCGAGCAGATGCACGGCGGTCGTGTGGCGGAGGACATGCGGAGAGACACGCCGCGGCGGGCCACCATTCGCAGATGCCGTTAGGTGCGCCGCATGCCGACGAACAAGCTTGTAAATCCCGTATCGGGTGAGCGGCCGACCTTGTCGGGATGTGAATACCGGAGCAGTTGGTGGCGCGGCTGCCCGCTCGGCGAGCAGCTCACGCAGCAGCCGCGCCGTCTCTGACCACAAGGGACAGGCTCGCCACTTGTCGCCCTTGCCGTGCAGATTGACGCGTGGCTGGGGGCCAAGCTCCAAGTTCCCGATCCTGAGATCA
This sequence comes from Xanthobacteraceae bacterium, assembly GCA_036522235.1. GTDB lineage: Bacteria > Pseudomonadota > Alphaproteobacteria > Rhizobiales > Xanthobacteraceae > VAZQ01. Next base: position 2,331 of record DATDGG010000323.1, on the reverse strand, counting down.
GCCGCTTCCTGGACACGAGCGCCGGTATTGTACAGGAACAGCAGGAGGGTGCGGTCGCGCAGCGCCGTGTGTCCTGTTGCCGGCAGGCCTGCGATGAGCGTCTCGATCTCATCGCGCTCTAGGAACTGAGTTGGCGGCGGTGGCGCCCTTTTCCTTAGAATTGCCGCGACGCGCTCCGCCTCGGCAAGCGCTTCCGGCACTTGGCGCGCCAGATAGTTGAAGAACGTATGAAGCCCAGCGAGGCGCTGGTTGCGCGAGCGGATGTGATTGCCGCGGCACGTCTCCAGGTGACCGAGAAAATGGCGGACCCGCTCCGCTGTGAAGTCCTCCACGGTGATTCGGGTCAGTGATCGACCACGTTCCGCCGCGACGAAGGAAAGGAACAGCCGGAACGCATCGCGATAGCTCCTTACGGATGCCGGGCTCAGACCCTTCTCAGCCTTCAAGTGCTGTTCGAAGAACGCATAGACAATCGGGCCGATGGCGGTCATGGCGTCGCTCCCGTCGACAGCGGCGCTGCGTACCGGCCGAACCGATCGCCGGCAGCCTCCAGCAGTTCTGCGGTGATGGTGAGATAGACCGCAGTCGAAGCTGGGTCCACGTGACCGAGGAAGGTGGACAGATGGAGAAGCCGTGCGGCTGGGTCACTGCCTTGGCGATACCAGCGCAGCAGTGTGCCGACGGCGAAGCTGTGCCGTAGATCGTGTACGCGCGGCGGCGCCACACCAGCCGATAAGGTGAGGCCGAGACGTGGAACCAATGCGTGGAACGTCTGGCTGATCGTGCCGGGGTGGATCGATCGTCCCGAGGTGAACGAGAAAGCGGACGCCTCGGGCGGCAACGTTCCCAGTTGCCGCCGTCTGAGATCGAAGTAGGTCGTGAGGCGGGCAGCCATCTGCGGGCCAAAGGGCACGAAGCGCGACTTGCCGAACTTCGTGCCGCGAATAACGAGCAGATTACGGACGAGATCGATGTCCGTGATGGTCAGCCGCGCAACCTCACCGACACGCAGCCCAAGTCCATAGAGAAGGGCGAAGATCGTTGCATACGTTGCACCTCGGTCGATCGCCCTGTTGTTGTCCGGCAGGGCGTACGCGACTTCGATGAGCCGGCAGGCTTGCGGCAGATCGAAGAGATAGGGAATGCGCCGGGCTGTCACCCTGCGCGACCGCAGCCTGATTGGTGAAGCGTCGAGCAATCCCTGATCGACCATCCAATCGAACAACCGCCGCAACACGCCGAGCAAATGATTGTAGCTGCGTGGATGCCGGCGTGGTCTGCTGGTCAGGAAGGCCTCGATTACGGCCGATGTCACATCCACCAGCTGGACGATGCCGCTTTCGGCCAGATGGCGATCCAGCAGCCGGAGAGTTCTCTCCTCGGTATCGAAACGCCGGTTCAAAGCTCGCTTGGCGGCGAGGAACTGGCGAATAGGCTCGGCCAATGGACTTGCCAGCTCGATGCGCGGAGGGCTCATGGCAGCACCTCCCCGTTGCCGAGAGCGACATCCCGAAGGTTCTCTACCGCAACCTTGGCGTAGATCTCGGTCGAGGCGGAAGACCGATGTCCGACGTAGTCGCCGATGGTCTTCAAAGGAAAGCCGGCATCGACAAGACGCTGAACACAGGCGTGGCGCAATGTGTGCGAGCCGGCACGCCGGACCGACACACTGGCCTTATGCAGGTAATGGCTCGCCCGTCCCGAGACCGCCGCATGCGTCAACGGCTGCTGTGGCGCAAGGTGCCGCAAGAACAGCTGCCGATCCGCTGAATGCGGGCGACCGCGCTTCAGGTAATCGACGATGGCATCGCCGACCAATGGTGACAGCGGATAGACCGCGACATGATCTGCCTTGCGCTCCCGCACGTGCAATCGTTCGCGCTTCCAGTCGATATCGTCGAGGGTGAGATACGCAACCTCGCGGGCTCGCAGCCCGTAGGTGACGAGCAACAATAGAATGGCGTAGTCGCGTCGGCCGACCGGGGTGCGCCGATCGACGGCTTCGAGCATGCGCCGTACGTCATCCCAGCCGATCGAGCGCGGCAGCTCGGCCAATCGATAGACCTGGGGCAGCTCGACACTCCGGGTTAGGTCGCCAGTGATCACGCCCTCCCGGCGCAGGTAGCGCAGAAAGACCCGTAGCGAACTGCTCAGGCCGATCATCGCCGAACGGCCGAAGGTTCCGGCACGCTCGGTGACGAAGGCGCTCAGCACCGGCGCCGACAATGCGCCGAGCGTGGGACACTCGATGCGGGAGACATAGGCCTCGAAGCTGCGCAGGAAATGGCTGTAATGGTCGATCGTCGCCTCGCGCAGGCCTCGCTCCTCACG
>DATDGG010000322.1:0-1924 GCA_036522235.1 Xanthobacteraceae bacterium | reverse complement strand
GGGGCGCGGCCGCCAACGATCTTGCCGCGGCCGTGCCGGCGGAGGTCACTGAAGAGCGCTGGCATCGCTTCATGCGGCATCAGCGGCAAATCTCGATGCGGCGCCTCAAGCGTAAGGTCGGCACGCGTCAACAGGTCATTGTCGACGAGGTCGGGCCGGCCGTCGCCAAGGGCCGCGGCAAAGGCGATGCGCCTGAGATCGACGGCGCTGTCTATGTGCAGAGCCGAAGGCCTTTGCGGGTCGGGGAGATCGCGACCGTCAAGATCGAGCGCACCGACGATTACGACCTGCACGGCACGGCAGTCGGATTTTAGGCTACTGGAACGCGACCTCGGCGAAGCTTCTGAGCTTGCGCGAATGCAGGCGCTCCCATTCCTGCGATTTGAGCTTCTCTAGCGCCTTGAGGCCGATCTCGAGATGCTGGCCGACGCGCTGGCGATAGAAGGCACCGGCCATGCCGGCGAGCTTGATCTCGCCGTGCAGCGGCTTGTCGGACACGCACAGGAGGGTCCCGTACGGGACCCGGAAGCGGAAGCCGTTGGCGGCGATCGCCGCCGACTCCATGTCGAGCGCAATAGCGCGCGACTGCGACAGCCGTCGAATGATGGCGGGATCGCCGATTTCCCAATTGCGATTGTCTACGCTCGCGACCGTTCCGGTGCGCATCACGCGCTTGAGCTCGAAGCCTCCGAGCCCCGTGACCTCGCCGACGGCGTGCTCAAGCGCAACCTGCATCTCGGCTAGCGCCGGTATCGGCGCCCACAGCGGCAGTTCCTGGTCGAGCACATGGTCCTCCCGCACATAGCCGTGAGCGAGGACATAATCGCCGAGTTTCTGCGTGTTCCGCAGGCCCGCACAGTGCCCCAGCATCAACCAGGCATGCGGCCTCAGCACGGCAACATGGTCGGTGATGGTGCGGGCGTTGGACGGGCCTGTGCCGATGTTGATCAACGTCGTCCCTCGATAGCCGGGCTCGACGAGATGAAAGGCCGGCATCTGCGGCACGCGTTCCGGGGCAACCCCGGTCTGCTCGCCGCCTCGACGCGCGTTGCGTGTGATCACGTTGCCGGGCGCGACGAAGGCTTCGGAGCTGGATTGGGCCGAGCGCATGCGCTCGTGGCACAACCGCGCGAAGGCGTCGACGTAGAACTGATAGTTCGTGAAGATCACGAAATTCTGGAAGTGCTGCGGATCGGTGCCTGTGTAGTGATAAAGCCGGTGCAGCGAATAATCGACGCGCGCGGCGCGGAACAAAGCCAGCGGCTCCGGCGAGCCGGGCGGCAGCTGCAACGTGCCGTTGGCGATCGCGTCATCCATGGCGGCGAGGTCGGGCGTGTCGAACAAGTCGCGCAGCGGTTGGTCAAGCATCGACTTTCCGCCACCAGAGATCCCTGCTTCGCTATTGATATCCCGGCGATAGGCGAAATGCACAGGAATGGGCTCGCTCGACTCGCCGATTTCGACCGGCACACTGTGGTTTTCAATCAACAGCCTGATCTGCTCTGTCAGATAGGCACGGAAAAGGTCGGGACGCGTCACGGTGGTCTCGTGCACGCCCGGTCGCGCGACGAAGCCGTAGGAGAGGCGTGAATCGAGCCGCGCATGCGTCGAAGTCGTGACCCGCACAAACGGATAGGTGGCGCGCACGCGCGTCGTGAACGCCTCCCCGTTGGCATAGGCCTCGAAACGATCGCGCAGGAAGCGCGTATTGCGCTCGTAGATATCGTCAAGGCGGGCGACCGCGGCAGCCGCATCGGTGAAGGCTTCGGTCGCGATGCGCGGCGGGGTTCGAACGCTCAGTGCGGGGTGCATGTTGGCCAGGTTGGATTCTGGAGGAAGAGGGCGCCGGCAGGCGTTCGCGAGGTGCCACACATAATAGGAATGAAAAGCTTCGACTTCCAGCAGGCCTGCTGCCTGACTCAAA
>DATDGG010000321.1:0-42567 GCA_036522235.1 Xanthobacteraceae bacterium | reverse complement strand
GTTCGCGGCATTGAGTGCCGGGCGTTATCGCTCTAAGGGTACAGAATCGCTCTAAGGGTAGAGAACCCACGGTAGAGGGCTGAGCTTGCCGACGGTTTTCCGACGGCTTACATTTTTTTAAAGTTCCTCCCGCCGCCTGCTTTGCGTCAGGGTGCACAATCTCGGTCATTGCGCCGACCGCCGCTGCAATGCGGTACTATGAAGGACGCCGGCGCTCCTAAAGGGCAAGTCAATCCTGGTTGGTAGTGTTCGCTTGATTCCGAAGCTCGCACGACGGCCGTGCCGCCAAGTGGTGCGAGTTTTCGGAATCGGGACGCTTGGATCTCAGTTGATCGTCGCGCCGGCCGGCGGCGGGGCGGGCGGGGTCTTCGCGAATGCCGCTTCCGCAAGCGCCTTGACCGCATCCTCGACGCGGGCGGTCGCCTTGGAGCGAGCCTTGTCGACCCGCTTACGCCGCGCCTTCATCTTGCGCTCCGACTCGGTCGGGCGCGCATAGTCGACGACAGGCAACAAATCGGCGGACTTCGTCATGAGTGGCTCCCCTTGGTTCGTGGCGGGAAGCTTCTTAAGGAACTCCGATGAGTCTCGCCATCGGGTGCTGGCCTTTTTCCCCCATTACGGCGGCGAGCGCGCAGCGATCTTTCACCAGGGCGCTACAACACATGGATCGGGATGTGTTCCGCCTTTTTGCATTTGGCGCATGTCCCCCGCTTTCGCGAGGGCATGCTTTTCCGGGACATGCGCTGGCTGCCCATCAGCATCACGCGGAACGCGGCGGGCCGTGTCTTGGCGGTGACGCCGCCACGGCTCGACAAGAATCTTGGTGCTGTTGTGCCGCCGATTTGAGGAAGGCGTCGTTGGCGCGGATCATGCCGCGAAATCGATTGCGGATAGCGAATGGATGCCTATCGCGGCTCAGCCGCCTCGATTGAATTCGCCGACGTCAATCGTCAGACGAGGAGTGCCAGCAATCCCGCCACGGCGAAGCCGCCGAGCAGCATCGACCAGTCACCGGTATCGAACCCCAGAAGCCGACCGTCGTTGGTGAGCCGCAATGTGGTGGCGAGCCGCAACATGGGAACAACCCTTTATGACCGTTGTTACTTTTGATAAGTTGTTACTTGGCGTCGTTGTTCGTATGGGTGGTGTTATCGCCCTGCATCGTAATAGGATATTAGCACGCCAAATGGCCTTTGGCTGTTGCGTGGGCGCAACAGTCAGCAACAATCCGCTCTTAACCTGAATGGCAAATTTCTGTTAACTCAACGACTTATCCGCCCCAGCGGCGGGACGGTTCAAAGCAATTCAAAGGCGTGACAAAAACGCCACAGCCGGTTGCCACGGGTGGTGGGAGGCTCGGGGAAGTCAGCGTGGAACGGGACCGTTCGGCCTGGCCTGGCCTTCGGGCGGCGGTGACGGGGCGCGAATCCGTGAGACCTGGGCGAGGAGCCGCTCCAGGCTGCGCTGCACGGAAATCAGCGGGCTTGTCTCGTCGGACGGATCCGAAAGCTTGCTGACGGTGCTCGTCTCGGCGGCGATCTTGAGCGCCGGACCCGCGCCCGCGATGCTGTAGTCGAAGATCGTCACGTCGCGGGACTTGGTGTTCGTCACGGGATTGACGAGCTCGCGATCCATGGTGCCCTGCACGCGGCACATTTCGGTGATCGCGTTGCAGCTGGCGGTAAGCGAGTGCGGCCGTATCTTGTAGCTGCGCTGCGGCCAGCGCTCGGCAAATATGCGCTTCTCCGCAAGGATCGCCTGCCGCGGCGTGAACTTGCCGTGGTAGAAAACCTTGTCCACATAAAGATCGTTCAACGCACGCAAGGTATCGGCATTGGGTTCCGACCAGCGCGCGGCGAGCGAGACCACCAGGCTCGTCGCCCGACCCGCGAGGCTCGTCTGCGGCGCCGGCTCCTGATACACAACCACGCCCGCGCTACCTGGGTTCGCCGGGTTCGCCGGCAGCGCCGTGTCGGGCGGCGGCAGCAGCGCGACATCGATCCCGTGCTGCGCCGCCTCCTCCATGTTCAACCATTTCATCGAGTTGGGCGAAGCCTGGGTGATGTAGACGATGGCATCTTCGGGCAGCCCGATCTGATCCAGATAGGCGCCGAGCACCGCGTTGCCCGGCCCGCTTTCCGCGGTGGCGCCGGCCCGCTGCACATAAGCCGCGTGAAATCCCACTTTCGCGCCCGTCCCCAGGAAGCGGTGGACGCCGCCGAGCCAGGCCACCGCGCAGGCAGATGCGCATTGCGAGGAGTCAGGCACGACGGTGGTGAAGTTCCGCACCCGGATCAGCATGCCGATTCGAATCCCGGCGAGAAGACTGCCCCCGTCGCTGCGAAACGCCACCGTCGCCTTGGAGAGCGCCGCGACCTTGTTGCGAAACGCTTCGATATCGGCGAGCTCGAGGTCACCCTCGACCATGACCAGCGCCGTCACGCCGTCGGGATTCTTGACCTCGATGCTCGCGGCCTCGGCCGCCCGCGGGGGGGCGAGCAGCAAAGTCACACTCAAAGCCACAATAGCGAGGAGATGGCGCACGGCGAAGCAGGCCCCAAAAGGAACTCAGCAGGGAACGCGGCGAAATATCATGGCCCTTGCAGGAATAAAGCAATACCGCGCGGGACTGCTGTGGACAAGCACGATCACATGCCGGCGGACACGATCTTGCTGCACCGCGTCCGCGACGCAACACTTTGACGACGTGCTCATCCTGGTACGCGCCGTCCTCGCCGCGGCATGAGCTCCGCCCGCGTTCGGACAAGCACGCAATCTCGAGACCGTCTTCGCGCCGCCTGCCGGCGGATCGATGTCGAGGTCGCTTCTACGCAACCTCCTGCACGACCGCGCCCCCATTTGCGCCCCGATCACGGGACCCTGCAATCATACCGAGTGGAGCCACGCACCACCCGGCCCGCGCGTCGCGTCAGCACTCACGTTTATGGCGAATAAAGACGCCCGCCCATGAGTGGCCGTGAGTAGCCGTGGGTAGCCGTGAGTAGCCGTGAGTAGCCGTGAGTGGCCATGAGCAGCCGTGAGTGGCCATGAGCAGCCATGAGCAGCCATGAGCAGCCCCCACAGTCCCCGCACAAACACGAGCTGCGCATAAATATGTATATGCGGTTTTGATCCTTATTTAATCATTATCGGATGAGTTAGCGCGTGAGGCGTGTGGTCGCCTCAGCGTAGTGTTGACGAACCGCAATGACACCCGACGCGCAGCCTTTGATCGCCGAGCTCGATGCGGTGCTGAGCCGGGTGCCGGTGGCTTGGCGCAGCACCACCTTGCGCCGACTGACCGATCTGTTTCTGGTCGACGCCGAGTCCTATACGGACGACCAAGTCGCCGTCTTCGACGACGTGATCAGCCGCCTCATGGACAAGATCGATCGCCGGACGCTCGCCGAGCTGAGCAACAAGCTGGCGCAGCTCAAGAAGGCCCCGGTCAATGTCGTGGGCGCGCTGGCGCGCCACGCCGACATGGCGGTTGCTGGGCCGCTCCTGGAGAAATCCACCGTCTTGACCGACGCGGATCTGGTCGAGATCGCGGACAAGGACCGACGCGACCCGGCGCTGTTGTCGACCATCGTCACGCGTCCGAATCTCAGCGAAGCGATCACCGACGTGTTGATCAGGCGCGGAACCCCGTTGATCGCGCGCAAGATCATCGACAATACCGACGCCCGCATATCGGAGGCGAGCTTTGCGCGGCTCGTCACCTCGGTCGAGAACGACAAGGAGCTTGCGGCCGCGATCGCCGCTCGCGCCGACCTGCCGGCCGAGCTGCGGCCCTGGCTCGATGCGGTCCTGACCGCGGCTTAGCGTGCCGGACGCGGCGGATAAAGGTGCCGGCCGCCCTTGAAATCCTCGACCTCGAAGCCTCCTTCCCTTGACGCATCCGGCGCCGGGCGCAGATAGCCCGGACCGATCGGCGATTTGCCGTGGCCGCCCGGAATGTCGAGCACATAAGCGGGCTGGCACAGGCCCGACACCCTTCCATGCAACGCGCGCATCAGCGCCTGCCCGTGCGGGATCGTGGTGCGCAGATGGGACGTGCCGGGGGCGAGATCGCCGTGATGCAGATAGTAGGGCTTGACGCGGCATTCGACCAAGGCTCGCAGCAAGCCTTCGAGCGTCGCCGGATCATCGTTGACCCCGCGCAGCAATACGCTCTGGCTCAGCATCGGGATGCCGGCATCGACCAGGCGCGCACAGGCCGCGCGCGCCGCGCCCGTGAGCTCGCGCGGATGATTGGCGTGCAGCACCACGTAAGTCGCCTTGCCGCTCGACTTGAGCGCGCGCGCGAGCGCGGGCGTGATCAAGTCGGGAGCGGCGACCGGCACGCGGGTGTGGATGCGCACGACCTTGACATGGTCGACCAGGGACAGCGCGTCCATCACGCCCGCCAAGCGGCGCGCCGACAGGATCAGCGGATCGCCACCGGTCAGGATGACTTCCCAGATTTCCGGATGGTCGCGGATATAGGCGAGCGCCGCGTCGAGGGCCGCGCCTGAGAGGGCGCGGCGGCGGCCGGGTCCGACCATCTCGCGCCGGAAGCAGAACCGGCAATAGACCGCGCAGACATAAGCGAGCTTGAGCAGCACGCGATCGGGGTAACGATGCACGATGCCCTCGCACGGGCTGTTGTCGTCGTCACCGATCGGGTCGGCCAGTTCGCCCCCCGCGATGTCGAGCTCGGCCGGGTCGGGAACGAACTGGCGTGCGATCGGATCGTGCGGGTCGGCCGTATCGATGAGCTCAGCCAAATCCTCCGTCAGCGCCACCGCGTAGTGCGCGGCGACCCGCTCCAGCGCCGCGAGCGCCTGCGGCCGCGCCAATCCGGCCGTAACAAGCTCGGCCGCGCTGCGATGCGTTACTGCCCGTGGCATGTCGAATATCCTTCCAATGGGCTTGGTTGCTCAGGGCTCGGCAAAGGGCGTCCACATCACCAGGTCGATATGCGGCGCGCCGGTTGCCAGCATCACCAGCCGGTCGACGCCAAGCGCCGCGCCGGAGGCCTGCGGCATCGCGGCCAGCGCCGCCAGGAAGTCCTCGTCGAGTGGATAGCGCTCGCCATAAATCCTTTCCTTCTCCGCCATCTCGGCGGCGAGCCGCGCCCGCTGCTCCGCCGGATCGGTGAGCTCGCCGAACCCGTTGGCGAGCTCGACCCCGCAGGCATAGAGCTCGAACCGCTCCGCGAAGCGCGGATCGGATGCCTTCGGCCGCGCCAAAGCCGACGTCGCCGAGGGGTATTCATAGAGGACGGTGGCGCGGCCGAGGCCAAGCTGCGGCTCGATCCGCTCCACCAGCACGCGGCTGAATATGTCGCCCCAATTGTCGTCCGCGGCAAGTCGAATGCCTGCGGCGGTCGCCGCCGCCGCAAAAGCCGCGCGGTCGGGCCACCGTCCTCCATGACTGCCCGGCGGCAGACACGCCGCGAGATCGATGGCGGCGTGGCGCGCAAACGCTTCCGCGACAGTGAGACGCTCTGGCGACGCGAAAGGATCGGCCTCCCGCCCGCGGAAGGTGAACCGGCGCGTTCCCGCGGCCTTGGCGGCGACCGCCATGATGGCCGCGCAATCCTCCATCAGGATCTCGTAGGGCGCCTGCGCCCGGTACCATTCGAGCATGGTGAATTCCGGCGCGTGCAGCGCGCCGCGTTCGCGATTGCGGAACACGCGGGCGAACTCGACGATCCGCGGCTCGCCGGCGCTGAGGAGCTTCTTGCAGGCGAATTCCGGCGAGGTCCGCAGATAGCGGGTGGCCGATGCCCCGCCGGGAGCGACGAGCGCGGTCGCAAAGGCATGCAGATGCGTCTCGTTGCCGGGCGAGACCTGCAGCGCCGAGGTCTCGACCTCGATGAAGTCCCGCGCCGCGAACCAGTCGCGCAGCGCCGCCACGATACGGGAGCGTCCGATCAGGACCCCGCGGCGATCGGCATGTGCCTGGCGGGCCCAGAACGGGGACCGGTCGGCCATCAGGGATTTCCTACCGGCAGCCGCCAAAGGCACGAAAATCGCTGGCGCACGGACGCAGGATCAGTATGTTGCGGCCCGACATCGCGGCTGACGGCATCGCCCCGGACCCCGGGTCGCAGCCCCCTCCCGCCGCCCCGCCATCGAGGAACAAAATACGTGAGAGTCATCGCCAGCTCGCTTCGCAAAGGCAACATCGTCGATATGGACGGCAAGCTATATGTCGTCCTGACGGCGGAAAACATCCATCCCGGCAAGGGCACGCCGGTGACCCAACTCGATATGCGCCGAATCTCGGACGGCGTGAAGGTATCGCAGCGCTGGAAGACCACCGAGCAGGTCGAGCGCGCCATCGTGGAGGAACGGGAGCACCAGTTCCTCTATCAGGACGGCGACGGCTTCCACTTCATGAATAGTGAGAACTACGACCAGGTCACCGTCTCCCCCGACATGGTGGGCGACCAGGCCGCCTATCTGCAGCCGGAGATGAAGGTGAAGCTGAGCGTCCATGAGGGCAACGCCGTCGCGATCGAGCTGCCGCCCCGCGCCACCCTCGAAGTCAAGGAAACCGAGCCGAGCGTCAAAGGCCAGACCGCCTCTGGCTCCTATAAGCCAGCAACCCTCTCCAACGGGGTACGCACCATGGTCCCCACATTCGTGACCGCCGGCACTAAGATTGTCGTCATGACGGCCGACGGCTCCTATGTGGAACGCTCAAAAGACTGACATCTTACCCGCTCCGCCCGCACCGCGGGCGAAGCCGCAAGCCCGCCGCAAGGCCGCGGCAGCATGCATGATTGCGGTCGCAGCCCTGGTCGGCGGCCTGATGACGGCACTCCCGGCTTGCGCGCAGGACATACAGGCCCCTCGCCTCACCCACATCAATCCCGATTGGGACGCGGTTGCGGCCGATATCAATGCCGCTGCGCCAGCGCCAAGCGCTCCAAGCACAGAATCGATCGCCGACCTCAACCGCGCGACCGCTGACCTGTTTCCCAACATCGCGGCAAGCCCGGTGCCGGTCCTGCTGCCGTTCGACACGACCGCCTTCCTCAACGATCGCGCCGCCGGCTCAACCGACAAACGCGTCGACGACTACCTTTCGGGCTTCCACCTCTCGCCGTTCTTCCTGCCGGGCCCGGCCGGCTACGACGCCATGTTCACCGCCAAGGCGAGCGAAATGCCCGAACTCGGCATCGGCTTTTCCGGGCGCATCGAGGTTTTCATTTCCGGCTTTTCGCTGCTCTACGATCTCGACCAGCCGGCGCGCATGACCGAGCGGCCCGTGAAGGGGCTCGACGCCGACTTTCTCGGCATCCGGCACGTCCTGCTCGAGAACTACGCGCGCAACCCCTTCACCCGCTACGGGGTGCCGTATGTGGTCTCGATCCTGTGCTTCGACGGGAGCTACGCGCGCTATCACATGATCTCCTGCCGCGATGCCGGCAAGGTCGCGGAGCGTTTTCTGAAAGCCCTGCACGTGGCCGGCGGTGCGCCGGCGCAGCACAGCGCCGCCGGCACAGCGAGCACGATCGAGCGTCCCGACGCCCAATCGCCGGATTTCACCTTCCGCAGCCCCGGCGACATCATCGCCGGCACCGGCACCAAGGGCCATGGCGGGCGCGCCGACTACACGGTCTATTCCAAGATGCGCTTCCCGCTCTCCGCCGCGCCGGCCTACGCCAATTCCCAGTCGTTCATGAATTGGGGCGACTGCGACAGCACCGGGCGGGTGAGTGTCGGAATGGCCGGCATGATCCCGACCTATCGCTGCCGGATCGGCGGTCCGACCCTGCTCCGGGATGAATCCGCCGGCGCCAATTATTCCTATCCCTGGCGCGATAATTTCTGCGAGCATCGCTACTTCGCGGTCGGCGAATGCCCGGGGGGTCTGGGCCATCAGGGCCAGGACATTCGCCCGAGCTCATGCACGCAGCGCTTCGTCGGCGGCAGCTGCGAGCCCTATCAACACGACGTGGTGGCGGTGCGCGACGGGATGGTGCTGCGCTCGGCCGGGCAGATGCCGGTCTACCTGTTCGTCAATGCACCCGATGAGCACATCCGCTTCCGCTACCTGCACATGTCGCCGCGCCAGCTCGACGAGGAAGCGGTGCTGAGCGGGCGCGTTCTCAAGCAAGGCGAAGAGTTCGGCAAGGTCGGCAGCTACTTCCAGCACGAGCGCGCGACCACCTATCACCTTCATTTCGACATGCAGGTGCCGACAAAATACGGCTGGGTCTTTGTCAATCCCTATATGACGCTGGTCGCCGCCTACGAGCGGCTGATCGGCGGACGCGGAACGGAGATCAAGGAGGAGCCCGCCTCCGCGGGCACGGACCCACCGGCGCCGGCGGCGCGGCCAGAGCCTGCGGCCGCCATCGTGGCCACGGGCCCGCCGACGGCACGGCGGGGCGACACAGCGATACCGTCGGAGGGGGACGATCGAATTGAGGGCTCAAGCCATGGACCACCGGACCAAGTTGCGCCTGACCCGGCGCACGACGCTGCAAGCCCTCGCCTGGGGAACGACGCTCCTCCTGCCAGCTTCCGGCCTCGCCCAGAGCACGAAAGAGCCGTTCGACCAATGGGTCGAGGCGTTCCGCGCAAGAGCGCTCGCGCGTGGCATTTCCGATGGCACCTATTCGCGGGTCATGCATGGCCTAAAGCCAGATACCACCGTATTTGAGCAGCTGCGCAACCAGCCCGAGTTCAGCGAGCAGATCTGGCAGTACCTCAACCGCCGCGTCTCCGAATGGCGGATCGTGACCGGCAAGGAGAAGGCCAAGGAATACGCGCCGCTCCTCACCCGCATCGAGCATGATTTCGGGGTCGAGCGCTCGGTCATGCTCGGCATCTGGGGCATCGAATCCGCTTACGGCGACCCGCTCGTCCAGCAGAATCACATGCGCCCGGTGATCCCCGCGCTCGCCGCGCTCGCCTGGGGCGAGCCGCGCCGGCGCGCTTATTGGGAGCAGGAACTGCTCAATGCGCTGGTCATCATCAATCGCGGCTGGTCGACGCCGCAGGAGATGAACGGATCCTGGGCCGGCGCCATGGGCCACACCCAATGGATGCCGGAGGTGTGGCTCAATATGGGCTTCGACTATGACGGCGACGGCCGCGTCTCGCCGTTCGGCAAGCCTGACGACGCGCTCGGCTCGACCGCGCGCTACCTGGTCGAGCGCGGCAAATATCGGCGCGGCGAGCATTGGGGCTACGAGGTGCGGCTGCCCGCCGGAGCGAGCGCGAGCGACGCCTCGCAAAGCTACGCGGCCTGGCAGAAGGCCGGCGTGGCGCGCGCCGATGGGCAGGCCTTTCCGCAACCTGACGCCTCGGCCAAGCTATGGGTGCCGGTGAAAGGCGGGCCCGCCTTCCTGCTCGGGCCGAATTTCTATGCGGTGCGTTCCTACAATCCGTCGATGAACTACACGCTCTCCATCGTGCATCTCGGCGACCGGGTCATGGGCGGTGAGCCGTTCGTGCAGAAATTTCCCGCCAGCGAGCGTCCGCCGACCTTGGCCGAGGTGCAGGAAATCCAGCGCCGCCTGACCGAGCGCGGCTACGACACCGGCGGCACCGACGGGCGGGTCGGCAATGACACGATGCTGGCGGTGCAGAATTTCCAGCGCAAGATCGGGATGCTGCCGGCGGACGGCTATGCCGGGGTGAGCCTCCTGGCACGGTTGCGCGAGGCGCGCTGATCCGGTTCTATGGGGGCACCCTCCCCAACAACATCCAAGGATCAGCCCGTGACGACTGCCAAGACCAACGCGGCCTCCGCCGCCGGCCGCACCCCCGCGGATGCGGCGCATCCCTCGCTGCTAGCGTTCGACCGGCCGGTCAACCTGACCGCCGCCAATGCCCCCGGCTGGGGCAGCGACGTGGTCGCCGAAACGCTGCGCGCGCTCGAGATGCCCTATATCGCGCTCAATCCCGGCGCCAGCTATCGCGGCCTGCACGACTCGATCGTCAACTATCTCGGCAACGAGACGCCGCAGATGCTGCTGTGCCTGCACGAAGAGATCGCGGTCGCGATCGCACACGGCTATGCCAAGGTCACCGGCAAGGCGATGGCGGCCGCCGTGCATTCCAATGTCGGGCTGTTCCACGCCACCATGGCCATCTTCAATGCCTGGTGCGACCGCAGCCCGGTGGTGATCCTGGGCGCGACCGGCCCGGTCGACGCGGCCAAGCGGCGGCCCTGGATCGACTGGATCCACACCGCCCGCGACCAGGGCGCGATCGTGCGCGACTACACCAAATGGGACGACCAGCCGGCTTCGCCGGCGGCCGCGCGCGAGGCGATCATCCGCGCGCACTGGATCGCCAACACGGCCCCGATGGGGCCGGTCTATGTCAATCTCGATGCCGAGATGCAGGAAGCCAAGCTCGCCGAGCCGGTGGCGGCGACCGACGTCCATCGCTTCATGCCCGCGACAGCGACCGCGCCGGCGGCCGAGCTGGTGGCGCAGGCAGCGAAGCTCCTCAAGGCCGCGAAGAACCCGCTCATCCTGATGGGCCGGGTGTCGCGCAGCATCGAGGGCTGGAACGAGCGCGTCGCGCTCGCGGAGACGCTCAACGCCAAGGTCATCACCGAGCTCAAGCTCGGCGCGGCATTTCCGACCGATCATCCGCTGCATGCCGGGCCGCCCGGATCGACCGCGCTCGGGCCGCAGGCCCAGGAGGCATTGCGCGCCGCCGACGTGATCCTCAGCCTCGATTGGGTCGATCTCGCCGGCGCCTGCAAGAACGCATTCCCCGACGGCGTTCCGAGCGCCAAGGTCATCGTCGTGAGCAACGACTTCCGCATTCACCGCGGCTGGAGCATGGACTATCAGGGCCTGCCGGCCTGCGACGTGATGCTGGCGACCACGCCCGAGGAGGCGGTGCCGGAGCTGCTCAAGGCGGTGGGCGGCTCGGTCGCACCCCGCAAGCCCGTCGTGGCGAAAGCCGCCGCCAAGCCCGAGCTTTCAACCGACAAGCTCGTGGTCAACGATCTCGTCCGCGCGCTCAAGATCGCGGTCGGCGAGCGCGACGTCACGCTCGCGCATATCTCGCTGTCCTGGGACGGCGCCACCTGGCCGTTCCGCCACCCGCTCGACTATGTCGGCTCGGAGGGCGGCGGCGGCATCGGCGGCGGGCCGGGCAACACGGTCGGCACGGCGCTCGCTTTGCTGGGCTCGGGCCGGCTCACCGCCGCGGTCTGCGGCGACGGCGACTTCATGATGAGCAATGCGGCAGTCTGGACGGCGGTGCACTACCGCATTCCGCTCTTGATCGTGGTCGCCAACAACCGCTCGTTCTTCAATGACGAGCTGCATCAGGAGCGGGTCGCCCGCATCCGCGCGCGGCCGGTCGAGAACCGCTGGATCGGCCAGCGCATTTCCGAGCCCGACATCGACTTCGCGGCGCTCGCGCGCTCGCAAGGCGCGCAAGGCTTCGGCCCGGTCACCAAGACGGGCGAGCTGGTCGCGACCTTCGCGCAGGCGATCGCCGCGGTCGAGCGCGGCGAGGTGGCGGTGGTCGATGTGCGGGTTGAGCCCGGCTATTCGGCGGTCACGACCGCCGCTATGCTGCGCGGCACGGAGAAGAAATAGCTCTTCGGAGCCTCATCCTGAGGAGCCGTGTGCAGCACGGCGTCTCGAAGGATGGATGCACGGTACAGACTCGCGGCCATCCTTCGAGACGCGCGCAAGAGCGCGCTCCTCAGGATGAGGACCTCACTGTAGGAGAAGCCGAATGAACCACGTCCGAAGAAATCTGATCCTCGCCCTCGCGACCACGGCGCTCGTCGCCGCCCATCAGCCCGCCTTTGCGGAAGATCAGGTCAAGCTCACCATCGGCCAGCGCGGCAACTGGGATACCGCGATCTCGCAGCTCGGCGAGGCGGCCGGCATCTTCAAGAAGCACGGTCTCGCGCTCGAGATGATCTACACGGCGGGCTCCGGCGAGACCCTGCAGCCGGTCATCGCCGGCAGCGTCGAATTCGGCCTTGCGGTCGGAACGCTCGGCGCGATCGCGGCCTATTCGAAAGGCGCCCCCGTACGCATCATCGGCGCCGAGGCGACCGGCGCCGCCGATTACTGGTTCGTGAAGGCCGCCTCGCCGATCAAGACGCTCAAGGACCTCAACGGCCATACCATCGCCTATTCCACCGCCGGCTCCTCGACAGAAAGCGTGGTGCGCGCCTTCATCAAGGAGAACGGCCTCACCACCGCCAAGGCGATGTCGACCGGCGGCGCGCCCGCGACCATGACCGCGGTCATGACCGATCAGGTCGATGTCGGCTGGGCGTCGCCCCCCGGCGGGCTCAAGGAGATCGACGAGGGCAAGACCCGCCTGCTGGCGCGCGCCACCGACGCGGCCATCGTGCGCGGCCAGACCATCCGTACTATCGTGGCCAATGCCCAGTTCCTCGAGAAGCACAAGGACGTGGTGGCGCGCTACATGCAGGCCTATCGCGAGACCATCGATTACATGTACGGCGACAACCCGCAGGTGCTCAAGGACTACGCCGCCTTCGCCGGCGTGAGCGAAGCCATGGCCAAGCGCGTGCGCGACGAGTTCTTCCCGCGCGCGCTGGTCGCGCCCGACGAGATCAAGGGCCTCGACTCGCTGATGGCGGATGCGGTGGCGCTGAAGTTCATCTCGGCGCCGCTCAGCAAGGAGCAGATCGCGGATCTGGTGCAGCTGCAACGGCCGAAGCCGTAGCCAATCCGCGACGAAGACGACACACGAGCCCCGCACGGTTGCGGCGAACCATGAAGACCCCGCCCCCCTGGAAGTGAGCGTGGCGCGCTGCTTCCGGGACATGCGCTAACGATAGTCTTCTTCTCCTTCGGGCTCCAACGTAAGTTCGGCGCGAGTCCTGACATCGCCCGCTACATCGATGATGCTCTGATAAGGAATGTACTGGAAGCCGGAGACGAAGAGCGTGTACCTGCCTTTGGCAACCTTGACCCTCGCCACGCCGCTCTCGTCGGTGAGGGCCCTGTAAGGATGCAGAAGGACGTGAGCGCCCTTTATGGGGGCCTGATTTTCGCTATCGAATGCCTCCACCGTCACTTCATGATCGGGACGGCTGACGACCTTGACGGCGAAGCTGGATGAGCCCGCCGCATGCGGAACACCTGACTCCGATCCGGGAGCCTCGACGTGCCACTCATGCTCTCCAGTCGTGAGCGGGGCTTGCGCTTCTACCTCGGCAAAATAAAGCGCGCTGGTGCCCGGCCAAATATCGTCAAGCAGGCTTCCGGCTCCGGCTTGTGCGCCTTCGTGATCGAAGACGCTCACCAGCCTGCCGGTCAACTTGCACCCAGCCGAGCATTTGATGCCGACCTTGAGCCTGAAACGTTCGCCGGCCGAAATTGCAGACGGCAAGCCCCAGACGTTCACGCTCGCCGCGTGAGCCTTTGCCATGAATGAGAACTCGGTCGAGGTTTCTTCATGCGAAACTCCGTCCTTCTCCGAAGCGGCGAGGACGGCCCGGTAGATGTGCTCGCCCGCTTCGAGGGGTGCCCGCAATATGAACGCGCGCGTAGCGGATGTGTCACCGTCGAACTCCGTGAGCGCGGCAGTCGCCAGCTCGGTGTCGTTCTGATCTCGGATCGAAACGCTCTCGCCCCTCAGGTCGAATCCATTCCCGCAGGAGACCCGGACCGTAACGGCCAGCTCGGCCCCGGCATCGACCTCGCCCGGAGACACCTGAATCGCGCAGGTACGCTGACCGCGCGTGCTGCCTGCCTTTGCCGCCATGGTGTCAATGTTCAGTCCAGCATCGAGCCTCAGGCCGACGGCTCCTGGGCCGCGTTGGTCCCCGCGATGTAACCGTGGACCGAGGCTCGCCCTATGCCATGCTGCGAACCGCCGCCGCTTGCCTCGCCCCCGGCGTAGAGACCGGCGATGACCTCACCGTGGGTGTCCAAGACCTGGGCCTTCCCGTTGATCCGAAGACCGCCGTAGGAATCGAGCACCCGAATCCCGGCCGCAGCCGCATAGAAGGGCGGGGTGTCTATCCGATGCAGGACCGGCTTCTCGAAGTCTTCGTCGACGCCTTTGCCCGCCAGCGCGTTGTACCTGGCGATCGTCTCCTCCAGGTACTTCAGGGGCATCTTCTGATGGGGATGCCCCATGACCTTCTTGGCCAGCTCGGCAAGGGTATCGGCTTTGTGGAAATACCCGTCGGGCGGGTCGGCAATGTAGGGGTAGCGAAGCTCCCAGCCGCCCCGCGCTGCCGCGGCGGAATCAAAGACTGCCCAGACCGGTCCGGATGCGTAATCGGGGGCCCGCGAACCCTCGTTCATGGCCAGCGCCGCATCCGAGGCGGCTGACCTCTTGTATTGCGCCTTGACTTGCGCGGCACTCGCGTTGCGCCAGTCCAGCGGCACAAACGGGGTGCGGGTGCCGTCGCTCCCCGGCGGATATTTTGCGTCGCTGGATATGTTTGCAATATCGCTCTCATTGTAGAATCGCCGCCCCACCTGGTTCACGGCGATCGCATGTTCCCATCCGGCACCGCCGATGGCGATGCCCTTGGCACGTGCGAAGAGGAAGGAGGGGTGTCCGGGGAAGATGCTGGCCACCGCATCGCGCGTCCCCAATACGCTGCTGATCGTTGGTGAAGCCAACGAATGTTGGTAGTTCTGCATCATGCCGGCGAGGTTCGCGCCGATTTTCATGCCGGCGGTGATGCCGCTGCCATCCATGTTGAGCGGCCCGATCAGGGAGCTGGGCCCGTACTCGATCGACGGCTCGACCATCCGCGGATCGGTCATGGTGCGCAGGGGCACACTGCCATGCATGCCGCCGGTGGCGACGATGACGGCCTTCCTGGCCCGGATGTGAATGGTCTCAGTGCGCTCGTCGATGTTGCCGTTCTGCCAGAAGCTTTCCAGGCGCGCGCCGGTTTCGGGGTGCATCCGCGGCGTGTAGCTGGCTCTGACCCCCAGAACCCGGCCCGAGAACGGCTGCTCCCGGATGAGCTCATCCATATGCCGGTTGAGCACGAACCGAACGCCCTTCTCCCGGGCGCTGAACTCCAGCGACCGCGCTATGGCGAACCCGCCGTAGACCCACCCCGGCGCGCCAAACGCTTCCGCCGGGGCGCCCGGAATGGTGCGCATGGGATTGAAGGGCGAATGCCGCTCCCTTGCGGGATCCCCTCTGTCCGCCGGCGATAGCGTGCCGGCTTTTATGTCGGTCTTGTCCGCCATCTTCATGATGGCCCTGGCCGCCCTGGCGCGGGACGTGCCGCCGCCCTGATGGGTCCCGTCGATCCGCGCGAAGCGGACGTAATTGTCCATCATGAATTGCCTGACCTTGGGAGCGTTGTCGGCCCAGGCACGATGGAGCTCTCGGTCGTTGTAGCGATACCTGGCGACGCCCGTGGCGTCCACCACGGACCAGTCGGTCATGTCCCTGAAGAGACGGTCGGGGTCATCTTCCAGATCTTGCGGCTTGATGCGAGGGGCGGTTAACCCCAAGCCTTGGGGGTCGGCCGCGGTTCGGTCCCTTTCCTGTATGGCGTCGCCGCCACCAAGCGAGGTCCAGCCCCCGCTATGGACCAGCTTGCCGCCAACGTCGAAGTTCTGCTCGATGACGAGCACCGACGCCCCGAGATCGCGCGCCCTGACGGCGGCATGCAGCCCCACGCACCCTGACCCGAGGACAACCACATCCACTTCATAGTTCCATCGAATGCCTTGAGCGCGCGCCTCACCCGACCCCGACAGAACGGCCGCACCGACGCCTGCGGCAGCTCCGCTCTTGAAGAAGTCTCGCCGGCTGAGCGCTTTCTTTTCCTGAAGCTTTGTTTCCTTCCGCCCGGTGTCGCGTTTCTTGGCCATGTCTATTCCTCCCTGAAGTGTCTGTTCCTCCCTGAAGCCTGCCGCCGGCAACCGTGCTCACTGGCCGGTGAGCTGCCTCCGCAACGAACCTCGAACCAAACTTGCCGACTAAAAAGATCATTCCACGGTCGTGGCGAATAGCAAATATTCTACCACCGAGGTTCATCGCGCAGCAAGCAAGCGCAGGGTCGGCATACCGGACACTCCGGTAATCAGTTGCGCCTTTGCTCTACAATTGGCGGCGCGCTGCTTTGCTTCCGAGAAATTCGGTTGCGTTACCGGTAGTGACAACGGCGTTAATTCAAATCGTAAAGCTCTCGTGCGTCGAGGGATGGAACAATTCCTCCGGCGTGACCAGCCGCGCCGACAATCCCTGCGCATGATGATGGCGCAGGAACGTCTCCAGCACCTTGCGGTTCGGCGCGAGGCCGTAGGACCAGAAATCGTGGCCCATCAGCTCGCGTGCGGCCTTGAGCTGCTCCTCGACGAAGGGCAGCGTGCATTTCGCGGTCGCGGTGTCCTCGAGCTCCGCAAGACATCTGGCCTTGGCGTGCTCGAAGGCCTTGAGCACGGCCGCCGGCAGCCACGGATGCTTCTCGACCAGCGTGCGGCGGACGCCGGTGACATGCATGATCGGAAAAATGCCGGTTCGCTTGTAATAGTCCCTCCCCGCCGCGATCGGATCGGGAAACAGCCAACCGATATGGGGATGGCGCTTGCCCGGCGCGCGCGCGCCCGCGAGGCTTGGCACGCGCGGGGCGATGAAGGCGTCGATCTCGCCGCTTTCCAGGAGCTGCGAGATGGTCCGGCCTTCGGGCGCGTGCTCGAGCCGCACGCCCTCCGGGAGCTTGATGGTGATCTTCTCCCCCCGGCTCGGATCGTCGATCCCGCCGCGCACCCAGGTCACGTCCGACGGCTTGATGCCGTGGTCGTCCTCCAGGATGATGCGCGCCCACACGCAGGCGGTCAGCTGATATTCCGGCAGGCCGATCCGCTTGCCCTTGAGGTCGGCGGGCGACTTGATCCGGTCGGTGCGCACATAGATCGAGTTGTGGCGGAACGCGCGCGACACGAAGGCCGGCACCCCGACATAGGGGCAATTGCGCTCCGCGGTCTTGACCGTGAAGCTCGACATCGACAGCTCGCAAATGTCGAAATCATGCGTGCGGAAGGCGCGGAAGAAAATCTCCTCCGGCGGCAGCATCATGAATACCGGATCGACGCCGTCGATCTGCACCGAGCCGTCGAAGAGCGCACGGGCGCGATCGTAATTGCCGATCGCGACCGACAAATTGAGCTTTGACATGCCGGGCAACTTCAGGGTTCGAAGATTTCGTTGACGGCAACGACCGAGAGGTTACCGGCGCCGCCGGCATTGTTGACGCCGGAGACCGCATAGATCGTCGAGCCGATGGCGCCGGCCGCAAAGCCGTGGCGCGGCGTGATCATGCGGGTCGCGCGCGACCAGGTATTGCTCTTGGGATCGTAGACTTCGTGGGCGCGGAACACGCCGCCGAAATCGTCGACCCAGCCCTCCCCGCCGAGCACATGAATCTGGCCATTGGTCACCGCGATGGCGGTGCCCGATCGCGCGGTCGGCATCGGGGCGCGCACCTGCCAGGTGTTGCTGGCGATGTCGTATTCCTCGTTCATCCACACATTCGCCGACCAGCCGGCCGAGAAGCACGAGCCGACGCGCCCGCCGATGGAATAGATCTTGCCGTCGACCACCGCCAGGCTGTGATGGTTGCGCGGCGTGATCATCGGGGCCGCTTGCGACCAGCTATTGGTCTCGGTATCGAGCACCTGCATGGTGGCGAGGAGCTCGACCGGGCCGCCGCCATAGAGGCCATCAGGCATCGAGGCTCCGGTCGGAATCTTGGCGCCGCCATTGACGTAGATCTTCTTGCCGACCGCGACCGCCGTGAGCGCGCCGCTCGGCACCGGCATCGGCGGCAGCGCCGACCATTGCTTGCTGTCGAGATCGAACACCCAGGCTTTGTCCTCCGGGTACCAGCCGACCTTGCCGGTGTCGGGCAGCCGCATGCCGCCGAACACGTAGAATTTCCGGCCGATCGTGGCGGCGGCGCCGTGATGCACGGGAAGCGGATTCGACGGCAGTTGCGTCCAGGCATTCTTGGCCGGGTCGTAGGCGTAGAAAATGCCCAGGGGCTTGCTGCCCGCGTCCTGCCCGCCATAGACCAGCATTTCATTGCCGATGGCGGCGCCGATCACCTCGTTCGCGCCTTGCGGGATGGCCGCGCCCTGCCGCCATTTGCCCTGGGCATGCGCCGCGCCGGCGAACGCAAGTGTCAGCGCCAGCACGGCGGCGCCGCAAGATGATTTCCGGAACATGGGTCCCTCCCGCTACTTTCACGATTTGTTGGCCGGAGTATGGACCATCAAGCCAGGTCCCGTCACCTATGTCCCGTCACCCACCCGCCGGCGCGATGTCGATGAGGCGCAGTTGCACGCGCTCCTCGCCATTCCAGCGATCGACAGCGAGCGAGCCGGCGGCATGCACCGCGCGGCCGCGATGGGCGAGGAGCGCCGAACCGAGCTTTTGGCCCGCCGCGCGGAAGGCGATGGCGTTGAGCGTGGTGCCATCGCCTGAGCGCAGGCGCGCGCGCAGGTGCGATGCGCCGGCCTCCTCCACATAGGCGAGCTGATGGCCGGGCAAGGCCAAAACCGGCTCCGGATTGCCGGCGCCGAACGGCCCGGCGCGTGCGAGCGAGGCAACGGTTTCAAGATTGGCCGCGCCTGCGGTCAGCGCTCCGTCGATCGGGAGCGCATCCGAAAGCCGCGCCGCCGCAACCCCAGCGCCGATCCGCTCCTCGAGAAAGGCGCGAAATGGGCCGAGCGCGTCACGCTTGAGGGTCACCCCGGCCGCCATGGCATGGCCGCCGCCCTTGATCAGCAGCCCCTCGCGCACTGCCTGCCGCACGGCACTGCCGAGGTCGACACCGGCGATCGAGCGGCCGGACCCGGTGCCGATGCCGCCGGGGCCGAGCGCGATCGCAAAGGCCGGCCGGCCGAACCGCTCCTTGAGCCGCGCGGCCACGAGCCCCACCACGCCCGGATGCCAGCCTTCCGCGGCGGTGACCACCACCGCGCCCCGCTCCTCGAGGCCGAGCGCGGCCAGGGCCTCCGCCTCGGCTTGTTCAAGCGCCGCAGCCTCGATCACCTGGCGCTCGCGATTGAGCCGGTCGAGCTCGGCGGCAAGGCGCGCCGCCTCAGTCGGGTCCGCCTGCAACAACAGTTCCACCCCGAGCGTGGCGCGGCCGATACGGCCGCCCGCATTGATGCGCGGCCCCAGCAAGAAGCCGAGGTGCCATGGCTCCGGCGGTCCGCCGAGCCGCGCAACGTCCATGAGCGCGGTCAATCCGACATTGTCGCGCCGGCGCATAGCCAGAAGCCCCTTGGCCACGAAGGCGCGGTTGAGGCCCTTGAGCGAGACCACGTCGGCGACAGTGCCGAGCGCCACCAGATCGAGCAGACCCAACAGATCCGGCTCGCTGCGCGGCGCCGTCCAGAAGCCGCGCTCGCGCAGCGTCCGGTTCACCGCCACCACCACCATGAAGACCAGGCCGACGGCCGCCAGAGGGCCGAGCCCGGAGAGATCGTCGAGGCGGTTGGGATTGACCACCGCGAGCGCCGGCGGCAGCGTCTCATCGGCCTGATGATGGTCGATGACGACGGTTGCAAGGCCAAGCCGCGCGGCCTCCGCCAGCGGCTCATGGCTGGTGGTGCCGCAATCGACGGTGACCAGAAGCGTGGCGCCGGCCCCCGCCAGCGCCCGGATCGCCTCGCTATTGGGGCCGTAACCCTCGAACACCCGGTCCGGAATATGAACGATCGGATCGAGGCCGCCGTGCCGCAGAAAGCGCGTGAGCAGCGCCGCCGCACTTGCGCCATCGACATCGTAGTCGCCGAAGATGGCGACCTTCTCCCCGCGCGTGACGGCCTGCGTCAGCCGCGCGGCCGCGACCGGCATGTCGGTCAGCCGGTTCGGATCGGGCATCAGGCCCTTCACGGTTGGATCGAGGAAACCGACCGCCTCGTCCACCTCGACCCCGCGGCCAGCCAGGATGCGGGCCAGCAATTCCGGCAATTGGTGCTGCTGCGCAATGGCAAGCGCGCGCGCCGAGCCACGCTCGTCGAGCCGATCGCGCCAGACGCGGCCGGTGGCGGACTGCGCGACGCCGAGGAAGGGACTGCTCATGGCATGATAAGAGCCGAGCGGCGTTGCCCCGTCGAGGGCTGATAGCCCTCAGTCGGCTCCCCGGAACGGCGTGCGCAAGGGCGAAAGGTGCATCGCGCCCTCGCAGGTCACCATGGCTTGCGTGTAGATCTGCCGCAAGAATTGGCTAGCGCCACCCGCGGCCTGCTCCTCCAGCGCCACGGCGAGTGCGCGCGCCGCGGTCGCGCAGACGCGCCGCACATGCGTCATCGCCTCGGGGCATCTGTCGAGATCGTCCTCATCCAACAATGCGCGCGCCTCGCCGATCGCCTCGGCCACGGCGCGGGCCTGCCCGACCAGATACGGATAGGGACGGGTGTCGAGACCCTTGATGCGGTCAGCCGCCTCGCGCTCGGTCGCCCGCAGCGCCTCGACCCGCGGCTTGATGGTGCGCGCCGCCGTCGCCGGATAGTCCCGGCACGAGGCGGCCTCCGCCCGGTTGTCGGCAAGAAGCGCTGCGACAGCAGCAACCACCACGAGTGCCCGCATGGGATTTCTCAACAGCCTACTGTTTCGGCAAAAGCGGTCGTATACTGCGCCTTGCGAGCTTGCGCGATGATGGGGAGAGATGATGGGGAGAAGAGCCATGCTTTCTCAAAGCTTGCTCGGTGCAATTGTGCTGGCGGCCTTGTCGACCTCGACCGCCAGCGCCCAAATCGTCGATTTCTCGAAATACCCCAATTTGAAGGGCCAGTGGAACCGCCTCATTGTGCGCGGTCTGCCCGGGCAGCCGTCCTTCGACCAGACCAAGCCCTGGGGATTCGGACAAGAGGCGCCGCTCACCCCCGAGGCCAAGGCCCTATTGGAGGCAAGCATCGCCGACCAAGCCAAGGGCGGACTCGGCAATACCGTCGGGCACGCGCGCTGCAGCGCCGCCGGCATGCCGTTCATGATGGTTGCGTTTCACGCGCTGGAATTCGTCGTCCTGCCGGAAACGACATACATCTTGATCGCCGACTTCGATCCCTTGCGGCGAATCTTCACCGATGGGCGTGACTGGCCCAGGGAGATCGAGCCGACCTTCCAGGGGTATTCGATCGGACGTTGGCTCGACGAAGGTGGCACCGGTCGCTACGACGTGCTCGAGGTCGAGACCCGCGGCTTCAAGGGACCACGCATCTACGACATTACCGGGATGCCGCTGCACGATGACAATCAATCGATCTTCAAGGAGCGAATCCATCTCGACAAGGCGGATCCCAATCTCCTGCATGACGAGATCACGGTGATCGATCACGCCCTGACGCGGCCGTGGACAGTGGACAAGCGATATGTCCGCAATGCCAATCCGCTGTCGAGCTGGGATGAATCCATTTGTCCCGAGTACAACGCCTGGGTCTTCACCGGCCAAGAGAACTACTACCTGAGCGGCGACGGCTATCTGATGCCGACCCGGAAGGGTCAGCAGCCACCCGACCTGAGATATTTCGAGCACCCCGGGAAATAGCGGATCGCGGGCGGCGGACTCGCGGTCCGTTTCGGAATGCGGGTGCTGCTCTAATCCAAATGGAATTTTTCGAACCGGCGGTGCTCGGCCCTGATCCAGCGCACCGTGCCGGTGACCGAGCGCATCACCACGGTCTCGGTCTCGATCAGGTCGGGCTTGAACTTGACGCCGCGCAACATGGCGCCGTCGGTGACGCCGGTGGCGGCGAACAGGCAGTCGCCGCGCACCATTTCGTGCATCTCGTAGCGCTTGCGCGGGTCGTTGATGCCCATCTTCAAGGCGCGCTCGCGCTTCTCCTCGGTATCGAGCACCAACCGGCATTGCATCTGGCCGCCGATGCAGCGCAGCGCCGCCGCGGCCAGCACGCCCTCGGGGGCACCCCCGACGCCGATATAGATGTCGATGCCGGTGCCGGCGGGATCGGCCGTATGAATGACGCCGGCCACGTCCCCGTCGGTGATCAGCCGCACCGCGGCGCCGGCCTTGCGGACGCTGGCGATCACGTCGGCGTGGCGCGGCCGGTCGAGCACGAGCGCGGTGATGTCGGACGGCCTGACGCCCTTGGCCTTGGCGAGGCTGCGGATATTCTCCTCGGCGGGGGCATCGAGATCGACCACGCCCGGCGAATAGCCGGGGCCGATGGCGATCTTTTCCATGTAGACGTCCGGGGCGTTGAGCAGGCTGCCGCCTTCCGCCATTGCCATGGTGGCGATGGCGCCCGGCATGGCTTTAGCGCACAAGGTCGTGCCCTCGAGCGGATCGACCGCAATGTCGACCTTGGGGCCGTTGCCGTTGCCGAGCGTCTCGCCGATGAACAGCATGGGCGCCTCGTCACGCTCGCCCTCCCCGATCACCACGGTGCCGTTGATCGGCAGCTTGTTGAGCTCGCGCCGCATGGCGTCGACCGCGGCCTGGTCGGCCGCCTTCTCATCGCCGCGACCGCACAGCCGCGCCGCCGACACCGCCGCACGCTCGGTGACGCGCACGATCTCGAGCGACAGGATGCGCTCGAGCCGGCTCTGGAACTGGTCGGAGACGCTCGCCATTATCGCAATTTCCTTTTTCTAGCTTTTCTCGATCCGGATCAATTGCGGCTTCTCGGCCAGCACACCGTCCTTCTCGATCGCCGCCAGCGCGCGACGCACCGCGTCCTCGCTGGTCGCATAGGTGATGAGCACGACCAGCGCCGGCTTGTCGACCCGTGACGGATCCTCGCCACCGTGCGGCCTGCGGTCACGGCCGCGCTGCACGATCGATTCGAGCGAAATCTTTTCCTCCGCCATGCGCCGCGCAATGGTCGCCGCGGTGCCGGGCCGGTCCAGCGCCGCGAGACGGATATAATAGCCGCCCTCATGGCGCTGCATCGGGGCGCGCTGCGGCCTGGTCAGCACCGCGGCCGGCCGCCCGAATGAGGGGACGCGGCGGCCGCAGGCCAAGTCCATCAGGTCCGCGACCACCGCCGAAGCGGTCGCGGCGCCCCCGGCACCGGGGCCCATGAGGGTCAGCTCCATCGTGTCGGCATCGACCGCGACCGCATTGGTCACGCCGTCGACCTCGGCGATCACGGTGCCCTGCCGCACCATGGTCGGATGCACGCGCTGCTCGATGCCGGCTTCCGTGCGCTGGGCGACGCCCAGGAGCTTCACCCGATAGCCGAGCTCCTCGGCGCCTTCGAGATCGGCGAGCGTGATCTGCTCGATGCCCTCCACATGCACCGCCTGCGCATCGACCTCGGTGCCGAAGGCGAGGCTGGTCAGGATCGCGAGCTTGTGGGCGGTGTCGAAGCCGCCGATGTCGAAGGTCGGGTCCGCCTCCGCATAGCCCAGCCGCTGCGCCTCCTTCAGGCATTCCGCAAACGACAGGTGCTCCTTGTGCATGCGGGTGAGGATGTAGTTGCAGGTGCCATTGAGAATTCCGTAGACGCGGGCGATGCGGCTGCCGCCGAGCCCTTCGCGCAGCGTTTTCACGATCGGGATGCCGCCGGCGACCGCCGCCTCGAAGCAGAGCGCCGCGTCGTGCTGTTCCGCGAGCTTGGCGAGCGCCACGCCATGGCGCGCCAGCAGCGCCTTGTTGGCGGTGACCACGGATCGACCCAGGCCAAGCGCCGCCTCGACCGCGCTCTTGGCGGGATCGCCCTCCCCGCCCATCAGCTCGACAAAGACATCGATGCCGCCGTCGCGCGCGAGCGCCACCGGCGATTCGACCTTGCGCGCCTTGGAAAGGTCGAGCGTGGGGTCCTTCGGCGGGTCCTTGGCGGCGTAGGCCGCAAGCTCGATGCGGCGGCCGGCACGCTCCGCCAGCGCCGTCTGCGAACGCGCGAGCATCGCGGCGACGGCGGAGCCGACCGTGCCCAATCCGGCGAGGCCCACTCTCAGGGGTTCGGCCAGAGGTTCGGGCATGTGTTGCGTTCCGGGAGGGTTCGCGGTCACCCGCGTTTGGCAAGCGGAACGACGTTGTGCAACGTTTCCGGCGCGCTTTCAAGGAAGCGCCTGATGTTGCGGGCGGCTTGGCGGATGCGCTGCTCGTTCTCGACCAGCGCGATGCGCACATACCCTTCCCCATGCTCGCCGAAGCCGATGCCCGGCGAGACCGCCACGGCGGCCTTCTCGACCAGGAGCGTGGAGAATTCGATGCTGCCGATCGATCGGAACACCTCGGGCAACGGCGCCCAGGCGAACATGGAGGCGCGCGGCGGGGGCACCTGCCAGCCGGCACGGCCGAAGGACTCGACCAGCACGTCGCGGCGGCGCTTGTAGGTCGCGCGCATTTCGTGAATGCAGTCGTCCGGGCCGTTGATCGCCGCGGTCGCCGCCACCTGGATGGGCGTGAAGGCTCCGTAGTCGAGATAGGATTTCACGCGCGCCAGCGCCGCGATGATGCGCTCGTTGCCGACCGCAAAGCCGATGCGCCAGCCCGGCATCGAATAGGTCTTCGACAGCGAGGTGAACTCGACCGCGACGTCGATGGCGCCCGGAACCTGCAGCACCGAGGGCGGCGGATGATCGTCGAAATAGACCTCCGAATAGGCGAGGTCGGAGAGCACGAATATGCCGTGCCGCTTCGCGAACGGGATCAGCTCGCGGTAGAAGTCGAGGTCGGCCACATAGGCGGTCGGGTTCGAGGGATAGCAGACCACGACCGCGATCGGCTTGGGGATCGAGTGAACGATGGCGCGCTCGAGCGATTCGAAGAAGGCCGGCGTCGGGTCGGACGACACCGAGCGAATGACGCCCCCGGCCATGAGGAAGCCGAAGGCGTGGATCGGATAGGTCGGGTTGGGCACCAGCACGACGTCGCCCGGCGCCGTGATCGCCTGGGCCACGTTGGCGAAGCCTTCCTTCGAGCCGAGCGTGGTGACGATCTGGGTCTCGGGATTGAGCTTCACCCCGAAGCGGCGCTTGTAATAGGCGGCCTGCGCCCGGCGCAGCCCCTGAATGCCGCGGGAGGACGAGTATCGGTCGGTCCGCGCCTTGCCGATGGTCTCCTTCAGCTTCTCGACCACGTGCTCGGGCGCCGGGAGGTCGGGATTGCCCATGCCGAGATCGACAATGTCGGCGCCCCCATTGCGCGCCGCCGCCTTGGCGCGATTGACCTGCTCGAAGACATAGGGCGGCAGACGGCGGATGCGGTGAAATTCTTCCATGGCAGGGGCTCCTGGGCGCCAAAGCAAGCGCCGGCGCCACCTTTTATCATGGGTTCCGGGCGCCGCCAGCTTTGGGATTGGCAGTCGTGGTCGTGCCGGCGGCGGTCGAGCCGTTGGTCGAGCCCGTGGTCGCCGGCGTGTCGGGGCTCCCGCCATAGCGATTGCGCGCCGCGACCAGCTCATCCTCGAGCTGCTTTTGCTGATCATAGCTCAGCGGCGTCGAGCCGCGCGACGGCGGCATGTTGTGAACCGCCGGGTAAGCCGTATCGGCCGCCGGCCGCGCCGGCGCCTCCTCTGGCAGGCCGCCGACCGCATTCGGCAGATGGTCGGCAATCAAGGAGCCCGAGCAGCCGGCGAGCAGCACGCTCGCGGACGCGATCAGCGCCGCCGCGGCGATGCGCAGGCAAGCCGTTCGCCGTGATCGCGATGAAAAGCTCATCGATTCCTCAGCCATGATACGCAGGCACGAGCCCCAGCTACCCACATTTCGCAGCCAAAGGCCACGGCCCTGGCGCTACTCCCACATGCCGCCCCGCCTACCCGCCCAGGCAGACAAAATCCTTGCGATTCAAGCGGCTAAGCGGCGAATGCTGTCATCGACTAGCAATATGACCAAAGCAAGGTCTAAGGATAAGAGAGTTAACAACAGCTTCCGCCTTCCCGCAACCGGAAAGGCGGTAAGGTCCCCCAACGCCGCGGCCAGCGCACTTGCGCGCCAGTCCGGCGAAATCCATCTGAGGCAAAGGACATTCGATGAGGAATTTGCGGCCATGGGCGACGGCGGAGGCGGCGAATTGAAAGCCCCAACCGCGAAACCCGCCCCGGAGGAAGCGCCCGGCGCCTCCGTCGACATCGAAAAATTTGCCAAGAATCTCGCCCGCATGGTCGAGGAGGGCGGCAAGGCGCTCGCGGCTTATCTCAAGCCGCGCGAGCAAGGCCGCATTCAGGGCGAATATGCCGAGTTCATCGATGTGGTGAAGACCTTGGGCCAGGTTGGCCAATATTGGCTCAAGGACCCGCAGCGCGCGCTCGACCTGCAGCTTGGCCTCGGCCGCTCCTACCTCGATCTGTGGGCGGGCGCAGTCAAGCGCATGGCGGGCGAAAAGACCGAGCCGGTCGCCGAGCCGAGCCCGAAGGACAAGCGCTTCACCGATCCCGAATGGTCGAGCAATCAGTTCTTCGATTTTCTCAAGCAGGCCTATCTTTTAACCGTGGCGTGGGCGAACCATCTGGTCAAGGATGCCGAAGGGCTCGATCCGGTCACGCTGCAGAAGGCGGACTTCTACGTCCGCCAGATCGTGAACGCGCTCGCCCCGTCGAACTTCGTGCTCACCAATCCGGAGCTGTTGCGCGAGACGCTGGCGTCGAACGCCGAGAACCTGGCGCGCGGAATGCATATGCTGGCCGAGGACATCGTGGCCGGCGACGGTGATTTGCGCATCCGCCAGACCAGCGGCGATTCCTTCGAGGTGGGCCGCAATCTTGCGATCACGCCCGGCAAAGTCATCTTCCAGAACGACTTGATCCAGCTCATCCAATACGCGCCGACGACCGAATCGGTGCTGCAGCGCCCGATCCTGATCGTGCCGCCATGGATCAACAAGTTCTATGTGCTCGATCTCACGCCCGACAAGTCGTTCATCAAATGGTGCGTCGACCGTGGATTGACGGTGTTCTGCATCTCCTGGGTCAATCCCGACGGCCATTTGGCGAAGAAGTCCTTCCAGGACTACATGTTCGAGGGCCCGCTGGCCGCGCTCGATGTCATCGAGCAGGCGACCGGGGAGACCAAGGCGCATGCCATCGGCTATTGCGTCGGCGGCACGCTGCTCGCCGCCACGCTCGCCTATATGGCGGCCGATCGCGACCAGCGCATCACCTCCGCCACCTTCTTCGCGAGCCAGGTCGATTTCACCTATTCCGGCGACCTCAAGGTCTTCG
This sequence comes from Xanthobacteraceae bacterium, assembly GCA_036522235.1. Classification (GTDB taxonomy): domain Bacteria; phylum Pseudomonadota; class Alphaproteobacteria; order Rhizobiales; family Xanthobacteraceae; genus VAZQ01. The sequence continues at coordinate 15,473 of DATDGG010000321.1, read as the reverse complement.
CCGACGAGGAGCAGATCGCGGCGCTGGAACGGCAGATGGCCGAGCACGGCTACCTCGACAGCTCGAAGATGGCGAACTCGTTCAACCTCCTGCGCTCGAATGATCTGATCTGGCCATATGTGATCAACAACTATTTCAAGGGCAAGCAGCCGCTGGCGTTCGACCTGCTCTACTGGAACGCCGATGCGACGCGCATGCCCGCGGCCAACCATTCCTTCTACCTGCGCAACTGCTATCTCGCGAACAACCTCGCGCGTGGTGAGATGGTCATCGGCGGCGAGAAGCTCGATCTCAATGCGATCAAGCTGCCGATCTACAATCTCGCCGCCCGCGAAGACCACATCGCGCCGGCGAAATCGGTGCTGCTCGGCTCGAAATGCTTCGGCGGCCCGGTCAGGTTCGTGCTCGCCGGCTCCGGCCATATCGCCGGCGTGGTCAACCCCCCCGACCGGCGGAAGTACCAGTATTGGAGCGGGGCCAAGCCCACCAGCGCCAATCTCGAGCGCTGGCTCGCCAAAGCGAGCGAGCATCCGGGCTCGTGGTGGCCGGACTGGCTCGCATGGCTCAAGGCGCACGACGCCACCGAGGTCCCCGCCCGTCCCCCCGGCGGCGGCCATATCGAGCCGATCGAAGACGCGCCCGGAAGCTATGTGAAGGTCAAGGGTTGATGCCTGCGGCGGGCCTGCCGGCACAGGGCGTCATCGGGCTCATCGGCGGTCTGAGCTGGGAAAGCTCTGCGGAGTACTATCGCATCCTCAACGAGACGGTGCGCGAGCGGCGCGGCGGATTCCATTCGGCGCGATGCCTGATGTGGTCGTTCGACTTCGCCGAGATCGAGGCCTTGCAGCATGCGGGACGCTGGGACGAAGCAACGGCGCTGATGATCGATGCCGCGCGGCGTCTCGAGCGCGGCGGGGCCGATCTGTTCCTGATCTGCTCCAACACAATGCACCGCATGGCCGACGCGGTCGCCGCTGCGGTGAGCATTCCATTGCTGCACATCGCCGATCCGACGGCTGAACGCATAAAGGCGCGTGGCCTGCGGCGCATCGGTCTGCTGGCGACGGCCTTCACCATGGAGCAGGACTTCTACAAAGGCCGGCTCAAGGACCGGTTCGGGCTCGACGTTCTGGTGCCTGACGCAGGCGACCGTGCGCTCGTCCATCGCATCATCTACGACGAGCTGGTGCAAGGCCGCGTCGAGCTGATGTCACGAGATGCCTGCCGGGAGGTGATTGCGCGCCTCCTCGCGCGCGGGGCGGAAGCGGTCATTCTCGGCTGCACGGAGCTGATGCTGTTGGTGCTGCCGGAAGACAGCCCGGTCCCGCTGTTCGACACGACGCGCATTCATGTCGAGGCAGCGGTTGAACGCGTCTTTTCGATGTCGCGCCAATCCGTGAAGGTCAAGGGGCAATAGCGCGCCCTTGGCGCCGCGGTGAAGCATCCCCCCGGGGCGACACCGCAAGCCGCGAAGTCGTCCGCCTGCACAAATCCTGCACGACAATCCTGAATCTCTGCGGAATCCGGCGGGACCGGCATGGGCCTCGAAATCGTGCGATCGATGCTGCGCGCCCATCGCGGCTCGATCCGGCTTGTTCCCGCCGACCGCGGCGTCGCCTTCCTGCTCACGTTCCCGGCCGCCTAGCCGGCCCGGGCGCCGCCCACGCGAGGCGCTCCGCGCGCAGGCGCGATCTTGCCTTCAGCCGGCGAGGTTCATGGCCAGCTGTTCCCCCACCGCACCCGTCACGGCGCTCGCTCCGTCGTCAAGGGAAGGAAGGTCGACATAGAAGATCGTGCCCCCGCCGGGCGCATCCTCGAAGGAGACCCTGCCGCCGAGCCGCGTGACGATATGCTTGACGATGTTGAGGCCGAGCCCGCTCCCACCCCGCTGCCGCGCGTCCGAGCCGTCGGCCTGCGCGAATTTCTCGAATATCTGGGGCTTGAAGCTGTCCGGGATGCCGGGGCCCCAGTCGCGGACCGACAAGCGAACGGCGCCGCGCATGCTCCTGGTTGCGACGACGACCACGTGCTCAGGCGGCGAGAATTTGATCGCGTTGGACAGGAGGTTGGTGACCACCTGCACCAGCCGATCCGGGTCCACGCAGAGGCGCTCCGACACGGAAGAATTTTCGAGCAGGATATCCACCCCGTAGCTCGCCGCGAATCCGCGCGTCGCCTCGATCGCCTGCTCGGCGACCGAGCGGATATCGACGTTCTTCAGCCGAAAGTCCACCTCCCCGGATTCCATCTTGCTGAGATCGAGAATCTCATTGACGAGCTGGGTCAGCCGCTGGCTGTTCTTGAGCGCGATCGCCAGCAGGCGCGACGCCGGCTCGGGCAAATTACCGGCCGCCTTCCCGACCAGAAGGCCGAGCGAGCCGACAATCGAGGTGATCGGGGTCCGCAGCTCGTGGCTGACCGTCGATATGAACTCGTCCTTGAGGCGCTCGATGCGCTTGCGTTCGGTGATGTCGCGGATCACGACCAGGCGCGCGGGCCCGTCGGACCATTCGCAGTCGGCGACGAGAAGCTCGCCCGCACGCTGCCCGTCGTGTAACGCGATCTCGGCCTGCGGGACTTCCTCCGACTTGAGCGGAAACGGCAGCGCGTGGCCGACCAGCCGGTCCGCGCTCTGGTCGAGCCAATTGACGGCCGCCTCGTTGGCGAACTGGACTACGCCCTGCATGTCGACGACGATGACCGCGTCCGGGGTGACCGCGACCAGGCGTTCGATCTCGCGGTGCTGCTCGAGGGAACGCAGCAATTCCTCCGCCTTCCGACGCTCGGACTTTTCCCGCTCCAGCGCGCGCAGCGCCGCCTCGCGCTCGTCCATTTGACGCTGCAATCCCTCATTGGCCCTTCGCAATTGCTCGGGGGACGGCAATGCCAGGATTTTAGGCAGCAGCGGCCACAGTCCGATCGCCGTCAATATGGAAACGAGCGCGCACACCCCCTTGACGGCGCCCTCCGCGGCGTAATCCGGGAACCAGAGGGTCCAGATGCCGAAAACGTGGGTGGCCCCACAGGCGGTGATGAAAGTGACGAACGCCCAGAGCACCCAACCGAAATCGATGTCGGGCCGCTTGGCAACGATCGCCGCCAGCACGATCGGAATGGAAAAATACGCCAGCGCGATGATGCCGTCGGAGAGGACGTGCAGCCAGATCAGACCGGGCTGCCAAAGCAGACATACGCCGTGCGGCGCAAGCTCCGTTGAATCAAAGAAGTGGAGCAGGTCGTATAGCAAGCCGGACATTGGCGACCTCCACCGGTACGGCCGAAACCATGCGATCCAAGTTTTCTGTCGTGACTGCCACGCCGTGTGAGGCGCACGATATCAGTGCACCTCCCAACGCATTGTGAAAGAACCGGGTATCCTTTGGTATCCGCAAAGAACCGGGAGAGAATAAGGTAGGTTGGTTTTTGGTAAAGGCCGGATGGAAACCTATTGGTAAAAAAAATCGGCGCAACAGTCATAAGCGTTGGTGATGCGGCTTTGCCGATGCGCGATGATACGCGCGTTCGGTGCCGCGATTGCGGGCCCCTCGCGCGCGAAGCTCAAGCCGGGTTCATGCCGTTCTTTTGAATTACCGGCACCGAACTGGGCAGCGACAGGAACTTGACCAGCGCCGCGGCCGCCGCCGGGTGCTTGGCCATGGGGGTGAGGCCGGTTGCATAGACGATGGTCTTGTTGAGATCGGCCGGCAGGTCGCCGACGACATCGATGCCGGCGATCGGCATCAATTCGGCGATCTGGTGGATGCCGATCTCGACATCGCCTCTGGCCACGCCGACCCCCACCGGAGCGCCGCGTATATTGGTCATCTTGGGCCGCAATTGATCGGCGATGCCGAGCTTCTCGATGATGACCTTCGAGAAATGCTCGCCGCTCGGACCGATGCTGTAGCCGATTGATTTCGCCTCCAGCAACGCCTGCTTGAGCGCCGCGTCGGTGCCGATGTCGGGCTTTTTTACCCCGGCGCGCACCGCAAGCCCAATGCGCGAATGGAAGACCGGGGTGATGCTTCCGGCATCGAGCTTGCCGTCTGCCGCAAGCTCATTGAGGGCGTCGGGCCCGAGCAGGATCAGATCCGCGAAGGTGCCCTCCTTGATCTTGGCGACCGCGGGCCCGGTGCCGAACACGCTCATGCTGACGGTGTGGCCGCTCGCGCGCTCGAAGGAGGGGATGAGCCCCTTCATGATCTGCTCGACCGCGCCGGTGGTCATGAGCACGACCTCGTCCGCAGTTGCCGCCCGCGGCATTGCGACGCCGAGGCAGCCGAGAATCGCGGCCGCAATCGTGATTGCTTTGCGCATGACATCCTCCCTGACGACCTTGCAGACTTTCCGGGAAGCCGCGCCGGGGAGTCTGATCGTCTTCGCCGCAAGCCGCAATGGCTCCGATCAGCGCGGAGCGGCCCGCCGGATCGAGCGGCTGCAGTCTCAAAACAGTCCTAAGGCCAGTGGCGGGCTATTTGGAATTTAAGTAAAATTGAGTCTCACGAGCTCGCGCCCGGTCCCGCATCACGGCAGCGGGCTCGGGCTATTCTGGGCGATCGAAAACAACGCAAAAATACCGCTGCCGATCACGGCGGCTGAAAACGAAAGGAGCCACAATGTTTCATAGTCAATTGTGTGCTGCCAATCGTGGAACCAGTTGTGGTGACGTCGGACGGTCATAGCTGACCTCCATTCTTCTTAATCGCCAGAGTAGGCCGCAGCGTGCTGGCCCGAGCCTCACGCGCGGGGCGTTTCTCACCCTTCATCACGGCGCGGCGGCGGCCGCGGGTCCTCGCCAGCGAAGAGCGCAGCCGGAAACTGTGCGGCGTAGCGCCGTTTTTTCGGCGGCCGCGGTTGTTCCTGTCGTGGGCTCGGATCCGGCTCGACCAGTTTGCGATACAAGTGCCAGGTGGAATGTCCGAGCACCGGCATCACGATCGCCAGTCCGATGAACAGCGGCAAGGAGCCGACCAACAAGAGCCCCGCGACAATCAGCCCCCACGCCGCCATCGGGACGGGGTTCCTGAGCACGGCTCTGACGGACGTCAGTATCGCCACCGCCACACCGACATCGCGGTCAAGAAGCAGCGGGAACGACACGACGCTGATCGTGAGCACCCCGACCGCGAAGAGGAAGCCGACGCCATTGCCGACAAGGATCAATGTCCAACCCTCGGGCGTGGTCATGACCTGGCGGAGGAAATCCGGAATGGACGTCACGGGCGCATAACCAAAATTCGCGATGTAAATCGCCTGCGCCGCCGCGATCCATAGAACGAAGATGATCGCCAGCAACACCCCGAGCGCAAGCAGGCCGTCAATCGATGGAGATCGCCTCGCGCCGAAGGCATCTTTCCACGAGACCTCCAGGCCCAGCTCCCGCCGCCGGCTCATTTCATAAAGTCCCGTGGCCGCAACGGGGCCGATCAGCGCGAAGCCGGCCGCAAGCGGAAACAGCAATGGCACCAAATCATAGCTGAAGGCCAATCCGGCCAGAACAAGACCAATGAACGGATAGATTATGCTGAGAAAAATCGCATGCGTTGGAAACGCCCAGAAGTCGTCGACACCCTTGACCAACGCGTCCTTGAGGTCCGCCAGTCCGATCTTGCGGACCACCGGAAGAGTCGAGCTCGCGCCCGAGCCGACAATCACGTGCAAATGGGTCATGGCCAGGCCTGCTGGTTATGCCTCTCGGGCTTCGTCCAGACTTTCAACGACACGATGCAAAGATTCCCCTCGGCGCCAATGGCAAGCTCGTCCAAATATGAGCTGTGCTTTGCCGATACCCGAGCTTTTGTGCCTCAGATTGACTTCGCCTCAAGCCATGCTACGCCGAGAGCGGCGGAGGGAGGGCCCTGCCTCACTGATGCGGCCCATGGGGCCGCTCTCGGTGTATCGCTTGTGTTGTGCTGCCGCTACGCCGTGGTCCAAACGAATACCAGAGCGATTATCGCGGCACTCATCCCGGGTGGCGTCATGCAATACCTCCGGGCCATGATTGGCATCCCATCTCGCGAAGAGATCGGAAAAGTAAAAATTGGTTCGACAAGAAAGAATGTCAAGATGCCGAATGGTCGCGTGGCGGGCTCCTTTGAAAAAAGCGCCTGGCCGGCCGCTCCTGGGCAATCCCCTCGCCGCGATCCAGCGACGCGATCGCCCGCCTGCCGGTAACCTGCCACTCGTTGACGTTCAGGTACTCGTTGATCGCTCTGCGGCGAGAAAGGAACGGCTGCGGCCTGTGCTCTTCGCCAATCTCTCCAGCCGCCTCTTTGCGGCGGAATTGACCCGCACCGTGAATGTGGCTGAGGGCATGGATTCCATCCTGTGCTTGATCGTGTGATTGCAATCCTGCACCGGCAGAGATCGTGCGTTCACACCGGCCGCCGCGACAGTGACAGCCAAATTCCGCCGCCGATCAGCGTGAGCCCCGATAGGCGGCCCAGGAGCTTGGCGCGTGCGGGCTGCATGAACCAGGCGCGCCCGAGGCCGGCCAGAATGGCCCAGGCCGAATCGCTCAGCGCCGCGAGCAGCGCCGAGACCGCACACATGACGGCGAGCTGGGTCGCGGCCGGCAAACTTGGATCGACGAATTGCGGCAGGAACGCCGAGAAGAAGGCGATGGTCTTCGGATTGAACAGCGCGACCAGAAATCCGCGGCCGAATTGGATGTGGTCGCGCGGTGGCAGCGCCGCGCCACCCTCCCCGCGCCAGGCCTTTATGCCGAGCCAGACCAGATAGGCCGCGCCGGCAAAGCGTAGCAGGTCGAACCAATAAAGCGCGTGTTCGAGAATGAAGCTCAGGCCAAGGGCAATCAAGGCCAGCAGCACGACGTTTCCGGCCGTGGTCCCGGCCACGGTGACGAGCCCCGCCCGCACGCCCTTGCTCGCGCCGGTGGCGATGACGAGCGTCACGATCGGTCCAGGCACCAGGATCAGCACCGCGGTGATGAGCAGAAATGCCGTGAACAAGTGCCAATTCATCGATACCTCCGCACGCACAGACGGTCGCACTATAAGCTAACGGTCGCGCAGCGGAAACCGCAGCTCGTTCAGTTTGCGCACCAATTGCACCATGCGGCCGCAGCCGGTCTTCTCCTTGATGCGGCGCAGATGGGGTAGACCGTGTTGATGCTCGTGCCGCGCATCTGCGCATAACGTCTGACGCAAATCGAAGAGCGGCCGTGGATTGAGCGCGCCGTAGTGCTCGAGATAGGCTCCCGCCTGTGGCCATGGTTCGAGACGCGCGCAAGAGCGCGCTCCTCACCATGAGGTCTGCATTTTGCGGGCGCGCCGCACCCCGCAGCCCTCATCCTGAGGAGGCGCGCAGCGCCGTCTCGAAGGACGGCCCCGGGCAACGACTCGCCCTGTGGCCATGGTTCGAGACGCGCGCAAGAGCGCGCTGCTCACCATGAGGGCTGTTGGGTCGGCGGGCGGGCCCCTACGGAAACAGCGCCACCTGCTCGAGCCCCATGGCTTCGGGAAATCCGAGCATCAGGTTCATGTTCTGCACCGCCTGTCCCGACGCGCCCTTCACCAGATTGTCGAGCGCCGCGCCGATGATCGCGCGGCCCGCGATGCGGTCCTTGACCAGCCCGATGAAGGTCAGGTTGGAGCCACGCACATGGCGGGTCTGCGGCATCTTTCCGAACGGCAGCACATGCACGAACGGCTCGTTCGCGTATTGCTTTAGCAGTATCGCATGAAGATCCTCAGGCCCGAGTTCGCGCTCCGCCCGCACATAGATGGTCGACAGAATGCCCCGGTTCATCGGCACGAGATGCGGCGTGAAGCTCGCCACCACTTCGCGGCCGGCCGCGAGGCTGAATTCCTGATCAAGCTCCGCCATGTGCCGATGGCCGCCGACCCCGTAGGCGTGGATGCCCTCCGACACTTCCGAGAACAGCATCTCCTCCTTGGCCGCCCTGCCGGCGCCGGTCATGCCGGATTTTGCATCGACCACGATCTCGTCGGGATCGATCGCCTTGGCCTTGAGCAGCGGAATGAGCGCGAGCTGCGCGCAGCTCGTGAAGCAGCCCGGATTGGCCACCAGCCGCGCCTTCCTGATCCGCTCCCGATAGACCTCGACCAGACCGTAGACCGCCTCCTGCTGCAGCTCGCTCGCCTGGTGCGCATGGCCATACCAGCGCGCATAGGCGGCGACGTCGGCAAGGCGGAAATCGGCCGAGAGATCGACCACCTTGATCCCGGGCGCCTTGGCCAGCAGGTCCTTGATCACCTCCTGCGTGGTCCCGTGCGGCAGCGCACAGAAGACGAGATCGAGCGCGGTACCCGCCCAATCGAGGCTTTCGATCGACACGAGCTTCGGCAGCGCGAAGGGCGAGAATTGCGGAAACACCTCGCGCATGTCCTGCCCGGCCCGCCGATCGGCGGTCAGCAGCACGATCTCGGCGCGCGGATGGCGCAGCAGCAGCCGCACCAATTCAGCGCCCGTATAGCCCGAGGCGCCGAGCACGCCGATTTTCGCCTTGTTGGATTCCGGCATCGGTCGATCCTTCGTATTGCGCAGGGGCGCCCCATAGCACGTCGAAGACGGGCGTAGACGCCCTTATGGTGGGCGCCCACGGCCTCGGAAAGGGCGGCCACAAGGGCCGCCCCTATGTAAGGCCGGACAGCGATTACCGCGGCGAATCTCAGAGGGGAAGCGCCGCGGACCCCTGGCCCGGCGGCGCGCAGACGATCACGCGCGCCGGAGTGCCTCGGCAAGGCGACGGCGGAGCCAAAAAGCTTCCTGCGCGATCATCGTCATGGGCAGCCCTATAGACGTGCCCCGCGCGATCGTCAATCTTGCCGCGGCGCTCAACAAGCGACTCAGCCGCACCAATCCAATACGCTCGTCCATTATTGATTCCTTCAGGTGTCTCCACCGGGGAGCTCCGCATGCGCCCGATCGCCACCGCCTGGTCCCGGCTGCGCGCCCTCATCGCGCAGCGCCGCGCGCAACTCCGGCTCGGCGTCAGGGTGACGGTTTCTGCCCTGCTGACCTTGGCGATCGGGCAATGGCTCCACGTGCCACTGGTCCTGTGGGCGGTCCTGACCGCCGTCATCGTCACCCAGACCAGCGTCGGCCGGTCGCTGAAAGCGACCATCGATTATTTCATCGGCACGCTCGGCGGCGCCGTCTATGCGGGCACCGTGGCGGCGCTCATCCCGCACACGAGCGAGGCGGCGCTGCTCGGCGTCCTGGCGCTCGCGGTTGCCCCGCTGGCGCTGCTCGCCGCCAGCAATTCGAGCTTCAACGTCGCGCCGGCGACCGCCATCATCGTGGTCCTGGCCCCAACCTTCACCCATTCGACGCCGGTCGAATCGGCGTTCTTCCGCCTGATCGAGGTCGCGCTCGGCGCCACCACCGGCCTCGCGGTCTCATTGACCGTGCTGCCGGCGCGCGCGCACGCGTTCGCGATCGAGGCCGCCGCCGGCATGCTCGACCTGGTGGCGCAGGCGCTGCAAGACCTGCTGGCGGGCTTCATCGGAGGGCTCGACGCGAGCGCGATCCGGCCCATGCAGGAGCGCATCGGCAAAGCGATCGCGCGGCTCGACGTGATCTGCGCCGAGGCCAACCGCGAGCGCATGACGCAGCTCGCCGACGCGCCCGACCCGGGGCCGCTCCTGCGCACGCTGCTGCGGCTGCGCCACGACCTCGTCATCGTGGGACGCGCGGCGGTCGATCCGCTACCGCAAGCGTTGCAGCCGCGGCTCGCGCCGCCGCTCGCGCGGCTCGGCGCCGCCGCCTCCGGTTACCTGCGCGACTGCGCGACCGCCTTGACCCGGCGCGCCGTGCCGCCGACGCTTGATGCCGCCGACGCCGCGTTTGCCGACTATGCGGCCGAGATTGCCGCCATCCGCCGCGAAGGCCTTACGCGCGCTTTGCCCGGCGATGCCTTGGAGCACCTGTTCACCCTCCGCTTCGCGCTCGAGGAGTTGCACCAGCACCTGCGCGACCTCCAGAAGTGGGTCACCGAATGGGCGCGGCCGCCCAAGCTCGCGCGCCGGGAAGAAATGGAATAGAGCATTCCGCCATCGACCTGTCGGAATCCCATTCAATCTCAGCGGAATGTGCTCTAGAACGGCGCTCCATGGCCGAGCTTCCCGCGACCGGTACGATCCGACGCGCCGCGCAATCCCAGGAAGCGCTGCTGGCGACGTTCGTTGCCGCGATCTTCCTGAGCGCGGCGCTGCTGTTCCTGATCGAGCCGATGTTCACCAAGATGGTGCTGCCGCGGCTCGGCGGCTCGCCGTCGGTGTGGTCGGTGGCGATGGTGTTCTTCCAGTCCATGCTGCTCGCCGGCTATGCCTATGCGCATGTGCTGACCCGCTACGCGCCCGGGCGGATGTCCGTGCTCATCCATCTCGCGGTGATGATCCTTGCGGCATTCACCTTGCCGTTCGCCATCGGGGCCGCGCGTCCGCCCGCCGGGGGCGAAGCCTTCTGGCTCATCGGCCTGTTCACGACCTCGATCGGGCTGCCGTTCTTCGCCCTCGCCGCCAATGGGCCGCTGCTGCAGGCCTGGTTCGCGCGCACCGACCATCCCGCCGCCGGCGATCCTTACTTTCTTTACGCCGCCAGCAATGTCGGCAGCTTTCTCGCGCTGCTGTCCTATCCGATCCTGATCGAGCCGCTGATCCCGCTCAGCGGCCAGACGCGCCTGTGGTCCGGCGCCTTCTATATTCTGATGGCGTTGGTCGCCGGAAGCGGCGCCCTGTTGTGGCGCACTGGCGAAAGGCGACCGCGCCCCGCCCTCGCCGATCGCGATACCGAGGCTGCGCGCATCGATGCGCCGAGCTGGCGCGACGGTCTCAGATGGTGCGCGCTCGCGGCGGTGCCGGCGGCGCTGCTCATCGCGGTGACCGCGCATATCTCGACCGACGTAGCGGCGGTGCCGCTGCTTTGGGTGGTCCCGCTCGCGCTCTATCTCCTGACCTTCGTGATCGTGTTCCAGCGCGCGCCGCTCCTCCCGCATTGGCTCGCCGTCGGCGTGCAGCCGCTGTTCATCCTGGCGCTGGTGGTCGTCGTCGTTTTCGATCTCCAACCGCTCAAGAGCATTGTCGGGCTTTTCTTCCCCGAAGCCGTTCTCGATCCGGTCAAAGCCATCATCGCCGTGATCGCCCTTCATTGCGCGGCCTTCTTCGTCAATGCGCTCGTCTGCCACGGCGAGCTCGCGCGCCAACGGCCGGCGGCGCGTCATCTCACCATCTTCTATCTTTGGATCGCGGCCGGCGGGATGATCGGCGGCATCGCCGCCGGCCTCATCGCGCCGCGCGTCTTCAACTGGGTCGCCGAATACCCGATCCTGATTGCGCTCGCGGCGCTGTGCCGGCCGGGGCTCACGCTGCCAGCTCACCGGCAAGGCCGCTATCTCATGCTCGGCGCGCTCGCCGCGATCGTGCTGTTCATGATCGCCTTCGACCGCTTTCATCCGGACTTCGAGGAAACGAGCTTCGACTGGATGGTCGGCGCCTTCCTGGTTGCGGCGGTGCTGTTCTGGCGGGCGCCGCTGCCGTTTGCGGCCGCCGTCGCGGTCGCGCTCTTCATCGATCACACCTATGTCGACGTCGCCGGCACCACCTCGGTGCGCAGCTTTTTCGGCGTCCACAAGATCGCGGATTCCGAGGACGGCCAGTTTCGTGTGCTCAGCCACGGCACCACCTTGCACGGCGCCGAGCGCATCCGCGACGCCAACGGTTCCCCGGTCAGCGGACGGCCGGACATCCTGATGTACTACTATGACGGCTCCGCCATGGCGCAGGTGATGGACATGGTGCGGGGGCGCAACGCAGCTCCCCTCCGCTATGCGGTGGTCGGGCTTGGCGCCGGCAGCCTCGCCTGCCGGTCGCGGCCCGCGGATATTGTGCACTATTACGAGATCGATCCGGCCATCATTCACATCGCGCGCGATTCCGGGCTGTTCCATTTCCTGTCCGCCTGCCGGCCCGACGTGCCGATCATGCTCGGCGACGCGCGCCTGACGCTGGCCGACGCTCCCGACGGCGCCTACGACATCATCTATGTCGATGCCTTCACCTCCGACGCCATACCGATCCATCTCATCACGCGCGAGGCGATGGCGATCTATCTGCGGAAGCTCTCGCCGCACGGCATCGTGGTGGTCCACATTTCGAACCGGTTTCTCGAGCTCGCCTCGGTGGTCGCCGGCATTGCGGCGGCGAACGGCGCGGTCACCCGGCTGCACGACGGCTCCGACTTTGTCGAGAAGGCGAGCGAGTATCTGTTCGTCGGTACGGTGGCGGCGGTCGCCCGCGACAATGCGGATTTCGGCGCGCTCGCCCGCTCGGACTATTGGGCGTTGCAGACGCCCGATCTCAGCCAGTGGGTCTGGACCGACGACTATTCCAATATCGTGGGCGCGGTGATTCGCCAGATCAGGCCGGCCGCCAAGGAGGGGGAACCATGATTTCATCGCTGCTGTTGCGGGTGAGCACCGCGTTGCTGCTGTGCGGGCTCGTGTTCGGGATCTACATGGGGATGCACGAGGACTTCACCCTGGCGCCGGCCCACGCCCATCTCAACCTGGTCGGATTCGTGCTGATGTTTCTGGTCGGGCTCTATTATCGGATCGTGCCGGCGGCGGGCTCAGGCCTCATCGCGAAAATCCAGGCCGGCCTGCATATCGCCGGCGCCATCGTGCTCCCGATCGGGGTCGCGCAGGTGCTTACCGGCGGCGCGGGCGTCCTGGTGATCGTCGGCTCCCTGATCGTGCTGACCGCCATGGCCTTGTTCACCTGGATCGTCTTCCGCACCGCGGCGGCCTGACGACCGATAGGCTGGTTCAGATTTTTCGACCGCTGAATCGAGCCGGATACTGAGCTTTGCCTAAGCCGGAGCCGGCGCGCCGGCTGGCAGTGTTTAAACGGCGCGGGTCGGCACCGCGCCTGGAGCGCAAAGCAGAAGGCGGAGATCATCGTCCCGGCATGGCGACCCTTGTAACACCACCTCAGCGTTGCATCCCCGCGAAAGGAGCCACATGTAGGAAAGCGCCGATGCCGGAATGGATCGGCACAGCGGCCATCAAAGGGTAATTGGGCATGAATAAACTGCGTTCGCTACGCCCTCCGCCTGTCTCAAGGGCGGGTATCCTGCACTCAACGAAACCGGAATATTAAGATGCCGACCCCGTCAAACAAAGGCGCTCTTCTCATCGGCGCGTCTCGTGGCCTGGGCTACGCCCTGGCTGAAGAATATCTCAAGCGCGGCTGGCAGGTTGTTGCCACCCAGCGAGGAAACGCCCGGACCCAGCTGCATGATCTCGCGGAGATCTCCGGCGGGCGGCTGGAGATCGAGACCGTCGACATCACCTGTCCCGATCAGGTCATCGCGCTGCACGCGCGTCTGGCAGAGAGAAAGTTCGACCTGCTGTTCGTCATTGCGGGTGTCAAGAATGACGACCGCGAAACCATCGCTGATGTTTCGACCGACGAATTCGTGCGCGTGATGGTAACGAACGCCTTAAGCCCGATGCGCGTCGTCGAAATGTTACAGGATGTCGTGCTCCAGACCGGCACGATCGGCATCATGTCCTCCGGACAAGGCAGCGTCGCCAACAATGAGAACGGAAACTACGAAGTGTACCGCGGCAGCAAAGCGGCGCTGAACATGTTCATGCGGAGCTTCGCCGCCCGCCACCGCGATGACCCTCGGACGCTGCTGTTGCTGGCGCCGGGCTGGGTGCGCACAGACATGGGCGGCCCGCAAGCGCGCCTCAGCATCGAGGAAAGCATTCCGAACCTGGTCAGGACCATAGAGGCACAAGCGGGCAAGGCCGGTCTTCAGTACCTCGATTATCTGGGCCGGACCGTTCCGTGGTGAGAGCCGCCATGCCTGTCGTTGCGGTCAATGATCATTTGTGCAGGCCACCTTTAGCGGCCGCGCCGGCCGCCTTGCAAACGTAGTGCTTTCTCACCCCGGCTCCATGCCGGTTTTGCGGATGATCGCGGCCGCCTCAGGGGCGGTGAGGAATTTCAACAGCGCGCGGGCGGCGTCGGTCGGGCCGGCGGCCTTGTGTACCGCGGCGGAGAACACCGTGACCGCCTGGATGTCCGCCGGCAGCGGCCCGAGATAGTCGATGCCCTTGACCGGCAGAAGCTCGCTCACCTGCTGGAACCCGATATCGGCGTCGCCGCGCGCCACCATCTCGCCGATCGGTACGTCGGGGATCGGCGGCACGATCTTCGCCTTGAGCTGATCGGTCAGGCCCCACTTGGCGATCAGGCGCGCCATGTAAACGCCGCTCGGGCCGGCCGAGTACGCAATCGTCTTGGCCGCCAGCAGCGCCTTCCTGATGCCTTCCGACGAGCCGGCGTCGATCTTCGGAGCGCCGGCGCGGATCGCCACCCCGATGCCGGACGTCGCCACATTGACGCGGCTGTCGGCGGCGAGCTTGCCGAGCTTGATGAGGTCATCGATCTGGGCGGCGGGCAGCATGACCACATCGGCCACTTCGCCGTCGGCGACGCGCTTGGCGACCGCGTTGACGCCGCCCCAGGTCGTCGTCACCTTGTGCCCGGTCGCCTTCTCGAAGCCCGGCACCAGCAGCGTATAGGGCTCCCGGGTCCCGGGCGAGCCGATCACCTTGATCTCGGCAGCGTTCGCGATCCCGGCCAGCATCACGGCGGCTCCGAGCATCGCCCATTTGGCGGCAACGGTCGCGACAACTCCCATCGTCATCGTCATGGTGTTCCTCCCTCTGTATTGGCCGCCGAATTGCTGCGCAGTCGGTTCGGGCTGAAATCGAATGTCTGCGGCCAGGATAGGCAACCAGCCGCCTTGCCGCAACGCGGCCGGACCGTCCGGCACGGCGCCGCGCGGGCGCCGGATGTCGCTTCACGCGGGGCACGGCCATCAAGCGGTGGCGGGCCGTTGCGCCGGGCTCGGGCAGCAGGACGTCGAAAGTCTCCGCCAGGTCAAGGCGGCCCGTCGGCGTGATGACGCGGGCTCGTCCATCGCGCACGCACGCGATCCAGCCGAGCGCGTCCTCTTCTGGTGGTAGTCCATCATCTCGACCTCCGCGCCGGAACGATCACGATCCGGCCACGCCTGTGGCATAGTCAGTCGATTCGCAGCGATTCGCCGGCCACGCCCGGCATCGGCGAATCGACGAAACCAGCACCCAACCAGCGGCGAACCACGCATGGCCAAGACCGCCAAGAAACCCTCTTCTCCCGGCAGCCGCGATCTGTTCGAGCTGCCCGAAGGCGCCCGCCGCCCGGCCGGGCGTGGCGCCCGCAAGCCGCCGGCCCGCGGCGGCGGCGCCGAGGAGCGCTACACCGCCCGCGACATCGAGGTGCTGGAGGGGCTCGAGCCGGTGCGCCGGCGCCCCGGCATGTATATCGGCGGCACCGACGAGAAGGCGATGCATCACCTGTTCGCCGAGGTGATCGACAATGCCATGGACGAGGCGCTGGCCGGCCATGCGCATTTCATCGAGGTCGAGGTCG
>DATDGG010000320.1:0-22828 GCA_036522235.1 Xanthobacteraceae bacterium | reverse complement strand
ATCGTGGCCGGCCATGTCGAGCCGGGCGAGCAATTGGCAGAGGCCGCGCACCGCGAATGCCTGGAAGAGATCGGGGTCGCACCGAACGTGCTGACCGAGCTGTTCACCTATTTTCCGACGCCGGGCGCTTCCGACGAGCAGATCACGCTCTTTCTCGGCATTGTCGATGCCGCGCAGGTGCCCGCGCGCGCCGGCAGCGCAGCCGAGCGGGAGGAGACGCAGCCGCTGCGCGTGCCGATCGATGCGGCGCTTGCCGCGCTCACGCGCGGCGCCATGCGCAACGGCCTGCTGGTCCTGGCGCTGCACTGGCTCGCGCTCAATCGGGGGCGGCTCGCCGAGATCGTGCGTGGCGGTGCGCGATAGGCATTGTCTGCCAAATCCCGCGCTACTCTCGCCGGATTGTTTCTCTGACCCGCTTCACTTCTTTGACTTGATCCGCGCTCGGGCGATAACGCCGATCCTCGTTCGCGATGGGCGCAAAGAGGGCATCGGCTACGGCGTCTTGATCTTCTGCGGAGAGCGCGCTTGCTTGGTCCACGGCTTGCTCGAGCAGTTTCGTCATGCGACCCATGTAGAATATTCCTGTCCGACGCCCGCATCTTGAATGTATGCTACTTGCATCAGCGGAACGAGGGAGATCACGATGTCCAGGACCATCTCGAAGCCCGCATCCGCACCCCGGCGGGTTGCGCGGGCGAGCGGCGTCTTGGCTTTGGCCGGACTGGCGGCCGCAATCGCCGGCACGGCGCCGGCGGCGCCGAACGACAAAATTCCGAACCTGGCGTCGGCCGAATTCGGCTGGCAGTCCAATGTGGCGGACTGGCAGGAGCCGCCGGCTGGACACGGCCACGGACCGATCAAGCCCGATCCCGATCATCCTTTTACCAGCAATGCCGAAGGGGGGCGGACCGGGACGCAGCCGACCAAGCGCATCGGCAACGCCAAGGACCCGGTTCTCAAGCCCTGGGCGGCGGCAGCCATGAAGGCGTCGAACGACGAGGCTTTGTCCAGCGTTGAGAAAATTCCGTTCGCCGCGCAGGCGCGCTGCTATCCGGGCGGCGTGCCCGGCCAATTGCTCTTTCCGTTCGAGCCGGTCTATTTCATCCAGACCCCCAAGACCCTGTACATGATCTGGCAGCGCGACCACATGGTGCGGCGCGTCGCCATGACCGACAAGCATTCGCAGAATCTGAAACCCTCGTGGTTCGGCGAATCCGTCGGCCATTACGAGGGTGGCGACACGCTGGTGGTGGACACCATCGGGCTCTCCACCAAGGACAGCTACATCGACAATTTCCACACCTCGCACACCGAGAACCTGCATGTGGTGGAGCGCTTCACCATCGAGGCGGATGGCCAGCACATGACCGCGATCGTGAAGGTCGAGGATCCTGACGCCTTCAACGCACCACTCACGATGCTGCAGCGTTGGTTCAAGGCCAAGGGCCGAATGATCGAGACCGTCTGCGCGGAGAACAATTTCGATTATTTCAGCCAGGGCCTGTTCCCGGTGCCGATCGCCGACAAGCCGGATTTCTAGGGACTTGCTCTTCCCTTGGTGGCCAGGCCTGTCCCGGTCATCCCGCATAGGCAGGTAAGGCCCCTGCCTTACTTGTGGGATGCCCGGCACAAGGCCGGGCGCGAAAATCGAGAGGTCGTGCGTCGACCCAAACCCAACATGCGAGCCCTAGGCACGACGGGCATCGAGGCTCAGACGCCCGGGTCCGAATGCCACGATCTGCAGAAGGCCGCCGGCCATGGCGATGTTCTTGAAGAAATGGATGAACATGTTCTGGTCGGCGAGATTGCTGTGAAACGCGAGCGCCGTCGCGATCGTGAAGATGGCGAGGATTGCGGCTGCGGTTCGCGTGCGATAACCCGCCACCAGCGCGAGGCCGCCGCCGATTTCGACCAGGATGGCAATGGCCAAGCCGAGCGGCGCGAGAGGCAGCCCAGCGGAGGATATGTAGCCGATCGTGGCTACGGGCGCGGCGAGCTTCGAGAAACCCGCCAGCAGGAAGATCGCGCTCAACAAGACGCGTCCGGCGAACGCCACCACCGCCTCGGAGGTCGTCACGCTTGCGAGGCCGCGTGCAGAGTGATCAACGGCGATAGATTGCGACATGGTGTGCTCCTTGTTTTGGCGACCATTTGCGGTCGCGCGCTCGGGCACTTTTCTCCGATCGCAGTTAGCCGGAACAGCCGAATAATATCGATCTTTAGGTTCGACTTTTTCGAACGCCCGGCGCACCCCTCGGGTCGATGGATCGTTTGCCGCGCGCCGGTTGAGCGCGCTTGTCGGATGATCTGCCCGTCACCGCGGGCTTGCGCGCGGGGACCTGGCCCTGAAATCGGGCGATGAGCCATGCGGCGGCCGGGCCGGGAGGCGCGTCCGTCCGGTAGATGGCTTCAAGGCCGTAGGCACCAGCCTTGGCATCCGGCAGATCGAGATGAACCAGCCGACCCGAATCCAGGTCTTCCTGGATCATCGGCAGCGGCATGTTTCCCCAACCGATGCCGGCCTTGAGCAGCGAATGCTTGGCGCCGAGATCGGCGAGGCGCCAGGTCCGCGCGCTGACCACCGCGAAATCCTGCGCCCGGGTCAGCGGCGATCGGTCGGTCAAAACGAGCTGGATATGGTCGCGCGCCGCGCCGGGTCTGTTCTTGGCGCGCGACAGCGGATGGTCCGGGGACGCCACCGGAACCAGAGTGACGTCGCCCACGCTGATGCGCTCGATACCCGGCATGCCGGCGAGACCCGGCAGCGGCCCGCTCACGCCGACGGTGGCGACACGATCCAACACCAGTTGGGTAACGGCGCCCAGCGCCTCCATGTGGAGCCGCAGCGTCACCGTCGGGAACTCCGCGCGAAACGCCGTCAATGCGTCGACGACGCGCGCGGTCGGCAGCATGACGTCGAGCACGAGATGAACCTCGGATTCCAAACCTTGCAGAAGTCCCTTCACCTTCGCACGTAGCCCATCGACACCGTTGGCAACCATGCGGGCCTCGGCCAGGACCGCGCGGCCGGCCTGCGTCAATTGCGGCTTGCGGGTCGTGTAGCGGTCAAAGAGCGAGACACCCAATTGCGCCTCGAGGTTCGCGATCGCATAGCTGACCACCGACGTCGCCCGGTTGAGCTTACGCGCCGCGGCGGCGAAGCTGCCGCCGTCGATCACGGTGAGGAACACCTTCAGCTGGTCGAGCGTCGGTGTCCCGGGGTCGGACGCCATATCGATTTCCTCGAACGTTCTCGCGTGCGAGATTCCGATTCTATCGACATGCCAATTTTCTTCAATCACCGCCGGGCGGTCGCCCGATCGACTCCCGCGGCCTCGCAGCTAGGGCGCCGCCGCAGCAAGGCGCCGCACGCTCGTCAGCGCGCTGCCGCCGGCAGCAATGCGCGCCAGCGTTTCCGCGATCGGCTCGATCGCGACCGCCATGTGGAACGCGTTGGCGTGGATGAGCGTGCGATCGTCGCGCGCGATGGCGACGTGGCCTTTCCAGAACAAGAGGTCGCCGCGGCGGCAATCGGCAATTCCGGAAAGCGGAGCGCCGAGCGCGGCTTCCTGCATGTGGCTGTCGCGCGGGCAGGGGAGGCCACAGGCGGTGAGCGCGATCTGCACCAGCGCCGAGCAGTCGAGCCCGAGCGATGTCTTGCCGCCCCACAGGTAAGGCATGTGCAGGAATTGTTCCGCCACCGCGACCGGATCGGACGCGAAGGCGTCATTCCGCGCCAGATGCCGGGCCGGCACGTAGCCGCCGGAATGCGTGATCGCGAACGGCTCCTCGATGCGCGCGATGGCGAGCCTTGCGCCGAGCGAGAGAGCCTCAAGCGGCGGCAGCTTGATCGAAGGTGCGGGGAACACCAGCGTGCGCGCCACCGCCACTTTGTGGGTCGCTGCCGGTCCCGGCGCGGCGAGCGCATGGGCGGGCAGCCAGCCCGCATAGCCGTCGGCTTCGAGCGTGCCGCGGCACCAACCCTCGCCGGTGGTCTCGTGGACGATGACGCGCTCGCCCTTGAGCGCCTCGCTGTCGAGCGGCGCCTCGTGCGATGGGGTGCCGCGAAGGCTCGCCTGCGCCTCGACGACCTCGCGGAGATCGGCGCGCTCAGCCGCGTCAGCCATAGCGGGCCACGAGCAGGTGGTAGAGCGCCCGCGCCGCCTGGCATTCGGCGCCCTCCGGCCGTCCCGGCCTGGCGGCCTGGTTCCAGGCAAAGATGTCGCAATGCAGCCAGGCCTTGGCGGCGGCCACGAAGCGGCGCAGGAACAGCGCCGCCGTGATCGAGCCGGCGAAGCCGCCGGCCGAGACATTGTTGACGTCCGCCACCTTGGAATCGAGCATCTGGTCGTAAGGTCCCCATAGCGGCAGCCGCCAGAGCGGATCGTTCTCGACAGCGGCGCTCTGCGAAAGCGCGGCGGCGAGCGCGTCATCGTCGGTGTAGAACGGCACCACTTCGGGCCCGAGCGCCACGCGGGCAGCGCCGGTCAAGGTGGCCAGGTCGACGATGAGGTCGGGCGCTTCCTCGTCGGCGAGCGCCAACGCGTCGGCCAGGATCAACCGGCCCTCGGCATCGGTGTTGCCGATCTCGACGGTGATGCCCTTGCGGGAACGATAGATGTCGCGCGGGCGGAAGGCCGCGCCCGAAATCGAATTCTCGACCGCCGGCACCAGGACGCGCAGCCTCACCTTGGCGCCGCGGTCCATCAGCATATGGGCGAGCGCCAGCACGGTCGCGGCGCCGCCCATGTCCTTCTTCATGTTGAGCATGCCGCTTTCGGGCTTGATGTCGAGCCCGCCGGTGTCGAAGCACACGCCCTTGCCGATCAGCGTGACCTTCGGGTGTGCGCCATCGCCCCAGGCGAGATCGATGAGGCGCGGCGCGCGGTCGGCGGCGCGGCCGACCGCATGGATGAGCGGGAAATTCTCGGTGAGGAGATCGCCGCCGACGATGGTGCGCATGCTTGCGCCGTGCCGGCTCGCCACCGCGCGGGCGGCGTCTTCGAGCTCCGCCGGTCCCATATCATTGGCCGGCGTGTTGATGAGGTCGCGCGCAAGCCAAACCCCCTCGGCGATGCGGGTGAGGTCGGCGGCATCGATGCCTGCGGGCAATTCGAGCCGGACATCCTTGTCCTCGGCCTTGCGATAGCGCGCGAAGCGGTAGGCGCCGAGCGCAAAGGCGAGCGCCGCCAGGCGCGCATCGTGCGGCGCATTGGCGAACCGATAAGTGCCAGCCGGCAGCAGCCCCGGCAACGCGCCCGGCCGCAGCAGGTCCTTCGCCGGATCGCCGGCATTTTCGAGCCCGAACAGCACGCCCTCGAGCCCGCCGTCCGCTCCCGCCAGCAAGAGATGCCGGCCGGCCTTCGGCTCGAAGCCGGCGGCGTCCGTGAAAGCGCGGCTGCGCGCATCGAGCTGGTTGCGGATTTCGGGCCAGGTCGCGGCGGTGACGAACGTCACCGGCACCGTAGCGGTTGCGCTGGCGGGGCTCACGAAGACTGCGGGAATCGAAAAATCGAGCATGGATTTGAGCTAGCACGGCCTGGGGAGGGGCGAATAGCGAGTAGCGAATGGCGAATACGGGATCAACGCCCGCATTTCCCTATTCGCTATTCGCCATTCCCGGTTCGCTCCTCGAGTTAACCGCCTGTTAGGGTTAACGTTTTATTGCTGAGCCGGAAGGGGCGGCCTGGCCCCATTGGTGAAGCCCGGTGATGATCTCGCGCCTTCGATTTTCCGCTACCGCGCGTCCCCTGGTCGCGATCACGGCCGCATTGGTTCTGACCGGCGGGCTCGGCGGCTGTGCGAGCGTGCGTCCGGCCGAGGGCGCGCTCGCCGCCGCCGGAACCGCGGCCGCTCCGGCGTCCGAGGACGAATGGCGGCGGGCCGCGCAGGCCTGGGGCGAACGCTATCAGGCCAATTCGAACGATCCTCAGGTCGCGATCCATTACGCGCAGGCGCTGCGCCAGACCGGCCAGCGCGCCCAGGCGGTGGCGGTGCTGGAGCAGGCCTCGCTGCGCAGTCCCAGGAACACGGAACTGCTCGGCGCCTATGGCCGCGCGCTCGCCGATGTCGGCAACTATCAGCAAGCGCTCGACGTGCTGGGCCGCGCACACGCGCCTGAGCGACCCGACTGGCGCATCCTTTCCGCGCAGGGCGCCGTGCTCGACCAGGTGGGACGCCACGAGGACGCGCAACGCTATTACGCGAGCGCGCTCAGGATCGTCCCCGACGAGCCCTCGGTCTTGTCCAATCTCGGGCTCTCCTACGCGTTGTCCAAGGATCTGCCGCGCGCCGAGGCGACGCTGAAGCGCGCCGCCGCCGGCCAGCGCGTCGATCCGCGCGTGCGGCAGAACCTGGCGCTGGTGGTCGGGCTGCAGGGCCGCTTCGCGGAGGCCGAGACCATCGCGCGTGCCGACCTGCCGCCGGAGGAAGCCTCCGCCAATGTCGCCTATTTACGCCAGATGCTGGCGCAGCAGAGCGACGCGCAAAATCGCGATCCGGTGCGCCGCCCCGCGGACGCAAACCGCCGCGGCTGAGGCGCGTACGACGGCTCGCCCGCGGGCATCGGTCCGGCGCCGTCGGTGCTGAATCGCCGTCACGCCTGTCTGTCTCGCCTGGTCGCCGATCAGCGACGTCCTGCGGGCGATTTGCCGGTGACGCCAAATTCGGTTGATTTGGAACCGAACACGGCCGACGCATATCCTTCCACCGCAAGGCCTCGTTTGAGCAGCTCGCGCACCGCGGCCGCTCGACTGGGCATGCGTTGCTTGAAACGGAAATCGTCGATGACGGTCAGCTCTTGCGGAGAAAGCATGATCTGGAGGCGTTCATCTCGCGCTCGATCGGACATCTGACGCTCCTTCCTGCTGACGCTCCTTCCCACGCTGATTGCTGAAAGTTAGCCATCGCCGCCGTGTTAGTCAAGAACGCACCGCGCCCCGTTTGATCAAGTCACGTCATTGAAGTATTTGCTTGACACTAAGTAGATATATGGGAGTATGCTAAATATTCACAAGTATATAATAAAGTATACGACGCTTACTTAAAAGTAATTGTTGACAACAATACAGCAAAGCCTATCGTCGCAGCATGAGCCAGGCAGGAACGAGCCGGACCGAAGCGCCCGCTGCCCCAAAGTGCAATCGGTGTGGCGCGGCTGTGAGGCTATTCGGGATCGAGCCCCACCCCACGACCCGCCTATCGGAATTGCGCACCTACGTCTGCGCGCAATGCGATGCCGTTCAAACAGAAGACGTGCCCATTCGATCCTGACGATAGTGCCCAAAACAAAAGGAACCGGCTTTGCCAATAGTCCCGCTTCTTACGAGCGCTGCCTTTGACAGCGAAACAGCGCGCCTCTTGGGTTTGGCGTTTGAGGCCGCCTGGCAAACCGCAAAGAAATCGTTCAGCGCACTTCCTGGTGACGCGGACGCCGCTTCGGAGCGCGAGCTGCTCGCCAAAAGCATTATCGAGATGGCCAAGCAAGGCGAGAGAGACCACGATCGGCTGGTCGAGAACGCCTTAGCTCATTTGGCGAGATCGAAGGAAATTTCGAATACCACGATCAGTACGAAGTCCAACTTGCCGATTTCGCCGGAGCAGATCCGCTGACCACAAATGCCAATTACCGTCGGGACAATCAAATATTGAGCCGCTCGCTGCAAATGGCCACACCTGGTTTCGAGCGGCCGGCGTTGTGAAGGAGTGATACCATGCCGCGCTTGGGACCTACCTCCAAAGAAACCTTCGAACCGGCGGTTCGGCAACGCAACTTGGCGCTGGACGCACATAGCGAGAAGCGGCTTCACGAATTGCTGCACGCGTTGCCCGCCGCGGTCTACACCACCGACGCCGCCGGGCGAATTACTTTCTACAATGAAGCCGCGGCTGTCCTGTGGGGTTGTCGGCCGCGGCTCGACAGCGACCAATGGTGCGGTTCGTGGCGCCTGTTCTGGCCCGACGGCACGCCGCTGCCGCACGACCAGTGCCCAATGGCCATCGCGTTGCGGGAAAACCGATCCATCAACGGGATGGAGGCTGCAGCCGAACGGCCTGACGGCACGCGTGTGCCGTTCATGGCGTTCCCGTCACCGCTACGTGATGCATCGGACGCGGTCGTCGGCGCGGTGAATATGTTGGTAGACATCAGCGAGCGCAAGCGGGCGGAAGAACGCATCACCCTCCTTGCGCGCGAGGTCGATCACCGGTCCAAGAACCTGCTGTCACTGGTGCAGGCCACCGTGCATCTCACGCATGGCGACACGCCGGACGATGTAAAGGCGGCAATCGAGGGGCGCCTCCGGGCGCTGGCAAATGCACATGCGCTGCTCGCGCAATCGCGCTGGGCAGGCGCCGACCTGCACCAACTGATCAAGGAAGAGCTTTTGCCCTATGACCGGGAGGGAGGGGTGCGCACGCGGATCGACGGTCCCGAACTGACCCTGGAGCCGGGGACGGCGCAATCGATTACGATAGCCCTGCATGAGCTGACAACCAATGCAGTCAAGTACGGAGCTCTATCGGCGCCCACCGGCCGGGTGCACGTGGAATGGTCGCACTCCGGGGACGGGCGGCTTGTCCTCCGCTGGGAGGAATTGGGCGGCCCGCCGGTCAAGCCGCCGGCGCATCAAGGCTTCGGCACGCGTGTGATCGACCGGATGATTCGCGGCCAGCTGAAGGGCGAGGCACGCTTTGACTGGCGGGCAGAAGGCCTGCTGTGCGAGATCACCCTGCCGAAGATTCATTCCGTCGCCAGCGCGGAAGCAGCCTGCGACGAATAGCCCGAGTGGCCGCTGCGTCGACACGGACGGAAGCGGTCGCTGGCCGTTTGTTCCGCGATCCTCGTGGATTCTAAATTGTCCAGTTGCAGGAACAATATTTTCCAAGGACGCTTGTCGTAGAGGCAATGGTGCCTTTGGAGTCAGGTGAATGAACAATCCGAACCAACAGCAGAACCAAGGCGGGCAGCCGAACGACAAACCCGGGCAGCAGAATCAGCAGCCGGGCCATGACGACCAGCAGGGCGATCAGAAGCCGGGGCAGAAGCCGGGTCAGCAGAACCAGCAGGGCGGCCAGGGCGGACAGCAGGGCGGCACGAACCGCTGAATTTTTCCAGAGAACCTCGCCCATGATGGCGAGGTTCTCCCTTTTCAGGAATCCCCGCCATGAAGACGATGGACGACCTTTTCCTTCATCACCTGAAGGACATCTACTACGCCGAGAAGCAGATCTTGAAAGCCCTGCCAAAGATGGCGAAGGCCGCGCGCTCGCCGGAGCTGGCGAAGGCCTTGGAAAATCATCGGCAGGAAACGGAAGGCCAAGTGGAGCGGCTCGGGGAAATTTTCGAAATTCTTGGAAAGCCCGCACGCGGCATGAAGTGCGAAGCAATCGAAGGCCTTATTTCCGAAGCCCAGGAAGTCATGGACGAAGCTGAAGAACCCGGAGTGCTCGATGCCGGCTTACTGGCTTCGGCTCAGGCGGTCGAACATTACGAGATCGCCCGCTATGGGACGATGAGTGCCTGGGCGCAGCAGCTCGGCTTGAGCAAGGCGGTCAAGTTGATTGAACAGACGCTGAAGCAGGAGAAGGCGGCCGATCAGTTGTTGACCCAAATTGCTGAAAGCGCGGTCAACGCCGAGGCCGCTGGGGCGTAGGCCACGCCGGCGGACAGTTGTGCCCCGGTGCCCCCGCGGGTGCCGGCCCGCCGCCGTCAGTGCTGGACCGCCATCACGCGGATGGCGGCCGGGCCCAGAATGACGACGAACAGCACCGGCAGGAAGAACAGGATCATCGGAACCGTCAGCTTCGGGGGTAGCCCGGCGGCCTTCTTCTCGGCTTCCGACATGCGCATGTCGCGATTTTCCTGGGCCATGACGCGTAACGTCGTTCCCATCGGGGTGCCGTAGCGCTCGGCTTGCTGCAAGGCCATGCAGACCGACTTGACGCCCTCCAGATTGGTGCGCGTGGCGAGGTTCTCGTAGGCCTGACGGCGATCCTGCAGATAGGACAGCTCCGCCGTCGTGAGCGTGAGTTCCTCGGCGAGCGGGATCGATTGCGTGCCGATCTCGCCGGCCACCCGCCGGAATCCGGCCTCGATCGACATGCCGGATTCGACGCAGATCAGCAGCAGGTCGAGTGCATCCGGGAAGGCGCGCTTGATCGAAAGCTGGCGGTGCTGAATCCGGTTTTTCAGGAACAGGCTCGGCACGTGCATGCCCAGATAGGCGGCGGCGAGACAAATCCCGAGCTTCACCATGGGGGGCTGGTTGAAGTCGAGAATGACGAAAACGTACATGATGGTGAAAATGAGCAGCGCGGTCGGCATCAACATGCGAAAGAACAGATAGGTGACATAGGGCGCCTGGCCGCGATAACCCGCCTGCACCAGCAGCGCCCGCGCCGACTCCTGACCGACCCACTTGGCGAGGTTGAACTGATCGACGATCGACTGCATGTATTGCTTGGGCGAACGTCGCAGCGCGACCTTTTCGCCGCGGGAAAGACGTTCGCGCTCGCGCTGGCGCAGCTGCTCGCGTTCGAGCGCCACCGACTTCATTCGATTGGCGAGCGAGTCGGTGACCAGAAGCGGCATGGCCAGCGTGAGCACGGTCGCGATCGCCGCGATGGCGGCGAACGCCATGGTCAGCAGGCGAGGATTGGAGACGGCGTCGATCAGGAGATCCATGACATCACATCAGAAGTCGAAGTTGATCATTTTCTTCATGACCATCACGCCCATGAACATCCAGCAGGCACACGCCGCCAGCATGACGCGACCCATCGATTGGGTCCAAAGCAGCTCGATGTAGGTCGGGCTCGTGACCCAGACGAGGAACATCACGCCCGGCGGCAGGCATCCGATGATCGACGCCGAGGCCTTGGCCTCCATCGACATGGCCTGGATCTTTGCTTTCATCTTCTTGCGATCGCGCAACACGCGGGAGAGGTTGCCGAGCGCCTCCGCCAGGTTGCCGCCCGCCTTCTGCTGAATCGAGATGACGATCCCGAAGAAGTTGGCTTCCGCCACCGGGATGCGTTCGTACAGCTTGGCGCAGGCTTCGCCGAGCGGAATACCGAAGGACTGCGTCTCGACGATCCCGCGAAACTCGCTGCGGATCGGCTCGGGCGAATCGTTGGTGATGATCCGGATGCTGTCGAGCAGCGGCAATCCGGCCTTGATGCCGCGAATGATGACGTCGACGGCGTCCGGAAAGCCCTTGAGGAAATTCGCCTCGCGCCGCTTCTTGAGGAACTTGAGGATCCAGCGCGGCAGGCCGAAAGCCCCGGCGAAACCCAAGCCGGCGGCACCGAGCAGGCCGGCATTGAGGGCGAGCGCGAGGCCGAAGCCGATGGCGCCGAGGATCACGCTGGTGATGATGAAGCGCCGCTTCGACCAGGAGAGCCCGGCTTGCGCGATCCGCACCGACAGCGGCGGCGATTTGGCCTTCGACCGGCGCTGCTCGAGCTCCCGCAGGCTGCCTTCGACCTGCTCGCGCCGCGATTTCACCACGCCGCCGCGCTGCGCGCCCGCGCGCGCCGGAGCGCCTGGCCGCGCCACCATTTCCTGGCGCTTCGCCATCCTGCGCTCGCCCGACAGCAGCGGATAGATGAACACCCAGGCGACGCCCCCGATCGAGGCCGTCACCAGGAAGAACAGCGCGATCACCTGCATGGCGGCATCCCGGTTCAGTTTCTGGCTTCGTCGGTGGCGATCTCGGCGGCGTCGAGCGCGGCGGCGAGCCGCCGCTCCTCGCCGTAGTAACGCGCCCGGTCCCAGAAGCGCGGACGGCCGATGCCGGTCGAGCGGTGGCGGCCGATGATGTTGCCGTTGGCGTCCTCGCCGATCATGTCGTAGAGGAAGATATCCTGGGTGATGATGACGTCGCCTTCCATCCCCAGCACCTCGGTGATGTGGGTAATGCGGCGGGAGCCGTCGCGTAGCCGCGCGGCCTGGACCACGACATCGACCGATGCGCAGATCATCTCGCGGATGGTGCGCGAGGGCAGCGAGAAGCCGCCCATGGTGATCATGGATTCCAGACGCGAAAGCCCCTCGCGCGGGTTGTTGGCGTGCAGCGTGCCCATGGAGCCGTCGTGGCCGGTATTCATGGCTTGCAGCAGGTCGAATGCCTCGGGTCCGCGCACCTCGCCGACGATGATGCGCTCGGGTCGCATGCGCAGGCAGTTGCGCACCAGGTCGCGCATGTTGATCTGCCCTTCGCCTTCGAGATTGGGCGGCCGCGTCTCCAGGCGCACGACGTGCGACTGCTGCAGCTGCAGCTCGGCCGCGTCCTCGCAGGTGATGATGCGCTCGTCGTCGTCGATATAACGGGTCAGGCAGTTGAGCAGCGTGGTCTTGCCGGAGCCCGTGCCGCCGGAAACCAGGGTATTGACCCGGCAGCGGCCGATCACTTGCAGGATTTCGGCGCCTTCGGGCGTGATGGTGCCGAACTTGACCAGTTGCTCGAGCGTGAGCTTGTCCTTCTTGAATTTCCGGATGGTGAGGGCCGGGCCGTCGATCGCGAGCGGCGGGACGATGCAGTTGACGCGCGAGCCGTCCGGCAGGCGCGCGTCGCAGATCGGCGAGGATTCGTCCACGCGCCGGCCGATCTGGCTGACGATGCGCTGGCAGATGTTCAACAGCTGCTGATTGTCGCGAAAGCGGATGCCGGTGCGCTGGATCTTGCCCTTCACCTCGATAAAGGTCGTGCCCGACCCGTTCACCATGATGTCGGCGATGTCGTCGCGCGCCAGCAGCGGCTCGAGCGGACCATAGCCGAGCACGTCGTTGCAGATATCGTCGAGCAGCTCCTCCTGCTCGGAGATCGACATCACGATGTTCTTGATCGCGATGATCTCGTTGATGATGTCGCGAATCTCCTCGCGCGCCGAATCGGCGTCGAGCTTGGCGAGCTGGCCGAGGTCGATGGCCTCGATCAGGGCGCCGAAAATCGCCCCCTTGGTGTCGTAATAGGCTTCGGTATGGCGCGAGTCGGTGGCGGTCGGCGCGATCGGCTGCTGGTGGGTGGGGGTCGCCGGCCGGCTGGTCGTGGGCGCCGGCGCCGTCACCAGCGGCGCGCCGAGCCCGACCGAGGGGATCGGCGAGCGGCCGCCCTCGACCATGCCGGCCGGCTTGGGCGCCGGCGCCGCCGGTTCGAGCGCGGGCTGCAGCGCCGGCGACGCCGCGACCGGCGGAGCCTGCGGCGCCTTGGCCGGGAGGTCGGGAGTGGATGTGCTACGCTTTCCGAACACGCAACTGATCCTGGCGAGACTAGCGTTTCAACAGCTTGGCGAGCAGCGGCGACAACAGGCCGGAGCGGGCGGATTTCGAATCCGTGCGGCCGGTCAGGTTCTGCGCGAGCTGGCGGAACATTTCGGCGACCCGATGCGAGGACGACAGCTCGGCGATCATCTGGCCGTTATTGGCGGCGGTGCCGAACAATTGCGGCTCGAACGGGATGATCGCGGCGGGCTGGTCCTCGATCGTCTTGGCGAAATCGGCGGGCTTGATCTCGGGCCGCTTGGCCATCCCGACCTGGTTGAGACAGTAGCGCGGACGCCGGTCGTTGGGCCGCGCCGCCTTGAGCAGATCGAACAGGTTCTTGGTGTTGCGCAGATTGGCCAGGTCCGGGCCGGCGACGATCAGGATATCGTCGGCGCTGATGAGCGTTTTCTTGGTCCATCCGGACCACTGGTGCGGAACGTCGAGCACGATGCATGGCACTGTTGCGCGCAGCGAATCGACGATCGGATCGAAAGCCTCGGCGGCGAAATCGTATACCCGGTCGAGCGTCGCCGGCGCCGCCAGCAGGCCCAGATGGTCGGTGCATTTCGACAACAGGCGGTCGATGAACGCGTTGTCGATGCGATCGGGCGAGAACACGGCGTCGGCGACGCCCTGCGGCGGGTCCTGATTGTAGTCGAGCCCGGCGGTGCCAAAGCCGAGGTCGAGATCGACCACCACGGTATCGAGCTGCGCCTCGCGCGCCACCGCCCAGGCGAGGTTGTGCGCCACGCAGGAGGCGCCGACGCCGCCTTTCGCGCCCACGACCGCGATGACGCGGCCGACCGCCTTCGCGTCGGGCGCGGAAAACAGTCCGCAGATGGAGCGGACGACGTCGATGGTGCCGATCGGCGTGATGAGATAGTCGTTGACCCCCCGGCGCACGAGCTCGCGATAGAGCACCACGTCGTTGAGGCGGCCGATCACGACCACCCGGGTGCCGGCGTCGCACACGTCGGCGAGCTGATCGAGGCCAGTGAGGATTTCGTCGCCGCGGTTCTCGGTCTCGATGACGATGACGTTCGGCGTCGGCGCTCCCTTATAGGCCTCGATGGCGGCCGCGATGCCGCCCATTTGAATCTTGAGATGGGCCTTGTGCAGGCGGCGGTCCTCGCCGGCTCCCTGCACGGCAGCCGCGGTCTCGACCGTCTCGCAAAAGGCCTGCACCGACACCCGCGGCGCCGGCGCGATGTGCTCGTGGATGACGGCCTCGGGGGCGGCCTCGGCCGGCGCGGCTGAGAAGGCTTGCGTGATCATTGTTGCTTGCCGATGTCGCTGATCTTGCCTTGGTTGGGATTGGGGTAGATCGTGGCCGGGCCGAGGCCGCCACGGTATTGCTCGAAGACTTTCGTCCGGCGTTCCGTGTAGGCCGCCGTCTCGCCGCGCGGCTGCACCAGGTCGGCGGGATTGTCCACCTGGGCGGCCAGGTTGCGCTGGGCGGCGCAGCCGAAATTCCAATATTCGAGGTTTTCGGCATGCTCGCGGTCGATGGTCGGGCCGATATCGTGCGGCCACATTCCGCACGGCCCGGCGCTCGCCACCATCCGCGGATAGTTGAGCCGCAGCGTCGCCAGTGTGCGCGGATCGCCCGGCCGATACGGACGCACCCCGATGCCCTGCGGCGGCACGCCCATATTGACCAGGATCGCGCGAACCTCCTGCAGCACGGCGGCGGCTGCGGCCTCGTTGTTGGTTCCGGTCGGCAGATCGATCAAGACCCCGCCGGCCGCGTCGCGGCGCCAGGTATGCGCAAAGGCCAGCACGTCGGCGCGCTGGTCGAGCGTCAGGTCGGAGCGCTTGGTGCCGATGAAGAGCTCGACCGTGTGCACGCCCTCGCGGATCGCGATCGGATGGCGCTGGCGCAGATCCATCGGATATGACGGGTTCGCCCCGTGGTCGGTGACGCAGCCGGCGAGCATCGCGGCGCAGCCGGCGGCCGTCAGCAATCGGACGGCGGCGGTCCGGTAGTCGGGGGGGCGACGCGTTGCGCTCATCGATGCTTCTCCGTGGCGGCGATCAATCGAGAATGAAGCCGTAATTGCCGCGATAGCTGCCTTTGGATTCGGCGTTGCCGGGCTTGCCCGGAACCCCGTAGATGCGGTTGAGATTGCCGAGCAGGACGGTCGTCGGGTCGCTGGCATCGGCGAACCCGTCGTCGGGACGCGACAGGTCCTTCAGCGCCACCGCGCGCGCCACATAGGGCGTGACCAGCACCATGAGCTCGGTCTGGTTGTTGATGAAGTCGCGGCTCTTGAACAGGGTGCCGAGCACCGGAACCTGCATCAGGCCCGGGATGCCGTTGATCTGCTGGACGGTCTGATCCTGGATCATTCCGGCCATGGCCAGCGATCCCCCCGACGGCAGCTCGACCGTGGTTTCGGCGCGCCGCGTCAGGATGGACGGCACCGTCAGCGGCTGCGTGGAGCCGGGGAACTGCAGGGTCAGGGCATTGTCGGTCGACAGGTTGGAAACCTCGGTCAGGACCTTGAGGCTGATGCGGCCCTCCGACAGCACGACCGGCGTGATGTTCAGGCTGACGCCGAATTGCTTGAACTCGATCGTCGGCTGGCAGACCGGCGGATTCGTCGTGGTGCTGCAGTTGAGGCCGGTCGGTACCGGAAATTGACCGCCGGCCAGGAAGGCGGCGCTCTCGCCGGAAATGGCCGTCAGCGTGGGCTCCGCCAGGGTGTGAATGACGCCGGCCCGCTCCATCGCCAATAACGTGGCGGTGACGCCTTTCCAGGTCCCGGCGACGCCCGAGCCGCCGAGCGCGGTCGTGCTCAGCGCGGTACCGACCGCCGAAAACGGATTGGAGGTGTTGAGGTTGAGGACCGAAGTTCCATAACCGAGGCTGGCGTTGAAATTGACACCGAGCTGCTTGATGACGTCGCGCCGCACTTCCGCGACCGTCACCTTCACCATGATCTGATCGCGACCCTGCACCGTGATGGCGTTCACCACCTTGCTGCCTTCCTCGGCCGCCTTGGAAGTCTGATAGTCGAGCAGGCGAATCGCGATGTCGTAGGCCAGTTGCGCTTCGGCCGATGTGGCGACGTTGCCGGTCAGCACCACGCCCTCGCCGACGCCCTCGATCTGAATGTCGGAGGCCGGCAGCGCCTGCTTGATGGCGGCGCGGATGCCGTTGAGATTGCGCGTGACCGCGATCTCGAAGCCGGCGATCTGGCGGCCTTCGGCATCGAAGAAGAAGATGTTGGTCTGCCCGACGCCCGCCCCGATGATATAGGCGCGGCGTGCCGAGCGGATCACCGCATTGGCGACCTTGGGCTCGGCGATCAGCACGTCCTTGATGTCGCGCGGCAGGTCGAGCACCACCGACTTTCCCACTCCGAGCGGGATGAAGCGCGAGTTGAGATCGCTGCCCACGATCTCGGTGGCGGGCGCGTTGGCGCCGCCCGGGCGCTGCTCGGCGGCGCCGATGGGGCCGATCGCGGCGACCGCGAAACCGGCGATCATGGTGAGCGACGCGGTGCGGGTCAGCGCTGTTCTAGCCATGTTGTGGTCCCCTGTCGGCAATCTCATTGTGGGCGCCGATGGCGTGGCGATGCGAAGGCGTGCGACACAGCCGGTCGTCGGCTTTTGGTTCGATGCAGGTCGGCCGGGCGCTGCGGCGCCGCTGCGGGCGTCCCCCGCCAAGCGCCGGTCGCGGCGATGGTCCGGGCCCTGTCGCCTCGACGGCGGGCACGAAGCTACACGCGGGTTTCATACGCTCACTTTCCACAATGCGACCGGGAACGGCGGCAACATCGAATCGATGCTGCGCCGGCGAGGTGGTCGCGCCTGCACAATCTCAACAGGTAAAGGTCAAAGCATGGTTAATAGGGAGTATCCAAATCGAGTTAATAGATTCTGATGAAACAGATTTTCGCAGCCGACGGCGGCAGCGCGCCGTCACATGCCGATGGTCTTCATCCACGGCGTATCGGGATAGACCAGGAGGGCGGCGGCCGCGAGCGCGATGCCGTAGGGGACGGCGCCGTCCTTGCGGTGCAGGCGCTCCGCCCAGAACTGGCCGGCGAGCAGGCCGGGCAGCGGCACCAGGCGGAACTGGATCAGCAGGAGCGTCAGCGCGCCGCCGAACAAGGACGCATAGACGAGGTAGTTGAGCAGGAAATCGAACCCGAACCACAGCGCGGTCGCGGCCGCGAGCTTGGCGTCGCCGCCGCCGATCCAGCCACAGGTGAAGAAGCCGAACGAGACGACGAGCACGAGGGCGGCGGCGCCCGCATGGGAGAGAATCTCCATCGGGGCCATTCCGCTCGCCAAGGCAAGCGCCAGGAAGCCGCCGACCAAAATGATCGACACCCGGTTGGAGATCGTCATGGTGAGGAGATCGCTCGAAGCGGCGAATGCCATGAGCGCCGGGAACAGGATCAGCCTGACCGCATCGATGACCATGGTGGTTCCATCGCGCCGCTACCTGCGCGCCGCGCGCGCCGGCAAGTCTAGCATCGCGGTGATTGCGGATTGGTTAGCACGCGCGCGGCCGAGGCGATGCCGGAGCGGGCGTAAAACGAAAAGGCTCCGGCCATCGACCGGAGCCTTCCGTATGGGTTCGAACGACGGTCTTAGCCGGCGGGGGTCAAAGCGGTCTTCACCGAGGTGAAGGTCGTGTTCAGGCTGGTGCCGAGGCCCTGCACAACCGCGATGATCGCGACCGAAATGCCGGCGGCGATGAGGCCATATTCGATGGCGGTCGCTCCGGACTCGTCCTTGGCAAAACGCTTTACGAGGTTCGTCATGTTGAGCTCCATTGGTCCACACGTGGCTGTCTGAGCGTGTTACCGGAGCCTTTGTTGCCTGGCTGATCCGGAACCGCGGGGGCGACCCTAGTGCGGTACCCCTTGCGTTGCGGTTAATCTCTACCCTGAAAAACGAAGCTTTCACGCTATTACGCGAGGTAGTTAACGGCTTCTATATTCAACGTGATTACGCTTAATCAAGTATTTATCTAAAATTGTTCCGTGTATTGGCGCGGCCTTCCAAAAGAATACTACAGCAAGCTCCATCATAAGCGAACAGAAAATCACAGATACCAAGCGCTGCCGGTGTTCTTCTTATTCTACCGGGCGTGGCCCCGCGACTGCCGGCACGCCGCAACCGTTCATCCCATCTTAAGCGGGTCGCGATATTGATTGCCTCGGCTAAGTGCCGCGTGCGCGAGCGTTGAGGTCATGTCCGAGGAAATCATCGCGCTCATCCAGAGTATCGGCGCGACCCTCCTCAGGCTGGTGCCGATCGTGATCGTTCTCGGCGCCGTCTTCGCGGTCCTGTCGTTCTTCTGGGCTTGCAATCCGGGGCGCCCCTGGTGGCGCAAGCGCGAGCTGGTGACCGATATTTGCTATTGGTTCGTGATCCCGCTGCTCGCGCGTTTCCTGCGGATCGGGCTGCTTGTGGTCGGCGCCGCGCTCATCTTCGGTATTACCACTGCAGGCGGGCTCATCGCGTTCTACGAGGATGGCCATGGCCTGCTGGCGCAATTGCCGCTGGCCGTGCAGGCAGCGATCTTTCTCGTCGGCGCCGACTTCACGAACTACTGGATTCACCGCGGCTTCCATGGCTCGGCCATGTGGCGGTATCACGCGGTGCATCATTCCTCCGAAGATCTCGACTGGCCGTCGGCGGCGCGCTTTCATCCGGTCAATATCTTCCTCGGCAGCGTCGCGGCCGACGCGGTGCTGCTGCTGGCCGGTATTTCGCCGAACGTGCTGGTTGCGCTCGGGCCCTTCACGGTCGCGCATTCCGCCTTCGTGCATGCCAATCTCAATTGGACGCTCGGCCCGTTCCGCTACCTGCTGGCGGGTCCGGTGTTCCACCGCTGGCACCACACCGCCGCGGAGCGGGGCGGCGAGAAGAACTATGCCGCGACCTTTCCGATCCTCGACGTCCTGTTCGGCACCTTCTACATGCCGAAGGCGACAATGCCGGGCGATTACGGGATCGCGGACCGGAGCTTTCCGCCGAGCTTCGGCGAGCAGATGCTCTATCCGTTCCGGCGCTGAATGCCGCGGCGGTCATTTACGCTTCGTTCACGCGTTTGGCGTCAAGTCGAGACGAGACCCGCCCGGTAAGGGGCGGGAGTATGTTGTGGCGTTTTCATTCAGGTTCTGCGTATGAAACCCGCGCGTCTCATCGTGCTCTTCATTGCCATCGCGGCCGGCGGCATCGCCGCATTGCTGGCCGGGCATTCCGATCAGCCGGCACCGCTCCCGCCGGCCCCGGCGCCCGTGGTGCAGCTCGAAACCACCGATGTCCTGGTCGCCAATACCGATATCGGCATGGGCCATTCGGTTTCCGAGCAGGATTTCCGGTGGCAGGTCTGGCCGGCGGAGGCCGCCAGCGCAAACTTCATTCGCAAGAGCGAACGGCCGGAAGCCGTCGGTCAGCTGGCGGGCTCGATTGCGCGCGTGGCGTTCTCCAACGGCGAGCCGATCCGCGAGGCCAAGCTGATCCGCGCCAACGGATCGGGCTATATGGCGGCGATCCTGCCCACCGGCATGCGCGCGGTCGCGATCGACATTTCGCCGGAGCGGGGCGTGAGCGGCTTCGTGCTTCCCAGCGACCACGTCGACGTCCTCCTCACGCGCCGCGACAAGGAAGCTGAGAAGAACAACCCCGGCTCCGAGGTTGTAGTCAGCGAAACGATCCTGACCGACGTGCGCGTGCTGGCGATCGGCAAGACGGTCGAGGAGAAGAACGGCGAGCACACGGTGGACGGCTCTGTCGCCACGCTCGAACTGATGCCGCCTGAGGCCGAGCGGCTCGCGCGCGCGCGCCAGCTCGGCACCCTGTCGCTGACGCTGCGCAGCCTGGTCGATTCCGGGCAGCGCGGCCCGGGCCGGCGCAACGAAGCCGTCATCGTCTACCGCGGCGTCGACTCCGAAACCCTCGTCTGTGCGCCCAGTTGCGACCACAGCTACGCCGCGGACGGCTCCAGCTCTCCCGGCGGCGGCGAGAACGACTCGCGAGCGCAAGGCAAGCCCGCGCCGAAGTGAGGCGGAAAGCGCTTCGTCACGGGATCGGTAGCGCGGTCGTCGACTTGATCTTTTCCATCGCAAAGCGCGAGGTGACGTTCTTGAGCGGTACCGTCGCGATCATGCGCTTGTAGAACGCGTCGTAGCCGGCGATGTCGGCCACCACGACGCGCAACATGTAATCGACGTCGCCCGCCATCCGGTAGAATTCCATGACCTCCGGCATCGAGCCGATGGTCTGCGCAAACCGGTCGAGCCAATCCTGCGAGTGGTCGCCGGTCTCGATCGACACGAAGACCGTGACGCCGAGGCCGATCCGGTCCTGATCGACCAGCGCGACGCGCTTGATCAGCACGCCGTCGGCCTCCATGCGCTGGATGCGCTTCCAGCAGGGGGTCGACGACAGTCCGACCCGGCTGCCGATCTCGGCGACCGACAGGGACGCATCGTCCTGCAGGAGGGCGAGAATCTTGCGATCGGTGGCGTCCATAGGTTCAGCTTCCGTTACGACTATCGCAAAACGGGCACCAAAACGAAATCGTGAAAGTTTATTCTTTTTTTGCCCGTGCAGTTCCAAATACATAGAAAACAATTCTATTTCAAGCCTCTCGGGCGGCCGGCCAGGAAGGCCTCGACCTCGGGCCGGCCGGGCGCCCCGGTGATCCCGCCAAAGCGCGTGCACTTGATGGCGGCGGCCGCCGCCGCAAAGCGCATCGCCTCGATCTCGCTCCGGCCTTCCGCGAGGCCGAGCGCAAAAGCACCGTGAAAGACGTCGCCGGCCGCGAGCGTATCGATGGCTTCGATCGGAAACGCCGACATGCGGCCGCTATCGGCGCGCGCTCCCGACGCCAACCAGCGCATGCCATCGGCGCCGTCGGTCACTGCCAGGAAGGCTCCGCTGGAGGCGGCGATCCGCGCGAGGCCGGCCGTGAGATCGTCGGTTGCGGCGGTGGCGCGCAGCCCCTCGGCTGAGAACACCACATGGGTCGCGATGCGCAGCAGCCGATCGGTCGCCTGCGTCGGCTTGTCGGCATCGAGCACGACCGGGATGCCGCGCGCCCGCGCGGCCTCGCAGATCGGCAGCGCGAATTCGGGAAAGCGATTGTCGGCCAGCACCGCGTCGGCGGTGGCCACCAGGGCGGAGGGGTCGTCCGGCCGGGCGGCGGCGAGCCGGTCGTCGCGATAGTTGACGATGGCGCGCTCGCCGCGCCCATCGATCGAGATCGCCGACATCGAGGAAGCAACGCCGGCGAGGCGCGGGCAGCATGCGCATTCCACCTGCGCGCCGGCAAGGTCCGCCACGATGCGGTCGCCGATCGGCTCCGCGCCGGCGGGGCCGCCGAGCGGTCCGGCATAGCGGGCCCGCCCGCCCAGGCGCGCGACCGCGATCGCCGCATTGGCGGCGCAGCCGCCGGAAATGATCATGAAGGCCGAGGCCTGCGTCTTCGCTTCCGGGCGCGGAAATCGGTCGACCCGAAACACCGCGTCCAGCACCGCGATGCCGGTGCAGAGCACCTCGGCCGCCCGGGGGCGGGCGGGGCTCAAGTCAGTCGAAGGCAATATCGTTCTCCACCCAGGCCCGCATGATGTGATGGGCGATCGCGACCGGATACGGCGCGGTCAGGCCCGCGGGGTGCTTGCCGGCGAGCATCAGCGCCACTTCGTCGCGGTCGAACCAGCGCGCGTCGTCGAGCTCGTTGCGGTCGACGACGATCTCGTGGGAGCGCGCCTGCGCGTGGCAGCCGATCATCAGCGACATCGGGAACGGCCACGGCTGCGAGGCGAAATAGGCGACTGGTCCGCACACGATTCCCGCCTCTTCGCGGGTCTCGCGCCGCACCGCTTCCTCGATCGTCTCGCCGGGCTCGACAAAGCCCGCAAGGCACGACCACATCCCGGATTGGAAGCGGTGCGAGCGTCCGAGCACGCAATGCGCGCCGTCGATGGCGAGCATGATCACCACCGGATCGGTGCGCGGGAAATGCAAGCTTCGGCAGGACGGGCAGTCGCGCCGCCAGCCGCCGTCCACCAGATTGGTCGCTGACCCGCATTTGGCGCAGAAGCGATGGCGGGCGTGCCAATTGACGAGCGCCCGGCCTTCGGCAAGAGCCGACAGGTGATCGTTGTCAATGAGGCCGCGCATGGCGATCGAGCGCAGATCGATGAGATCGATGCCGCCGCGCGCCTGCAGCGTCGCCGTCGCGGCCGGGGGCAGCGAGACCGCAAACCGCGCGACGCCGTCGAGGAGGCCGAGAAACGCCACCTCCAAGGGATCGCCCAGGCTTCGCGCTTCGGCGCCCGTAAACAGAGGATCGTGGCGGCTCGCCGATTGCTTCAGCACCACGACGTCGCCGCCGAGCAAGTAGAAGCGGCTCGCGGGATCATGCGCGAGCGCCGCCAGCGCATCCGGATCGGCGCGGCGGTCGGCCGCCTGCTTCGCGAACCCATACTGGCACGCGGCGAAGCGGCGCGACTGCGACGGGGATGGGGACTCTCTGCTCCGGTTGGAGGACATCCTGCTCAACTTCTCCCTGCAGTATGTCCCTCAAAAGAT